>JALWEG010000027.1:20457-41411 GCA_027014155.1 Aquificaceae bacterium | reverse complement strand
TTTTAGTTCTTCACCCCACTACGTGCAACCCCAGAACGCCCTTGCGGGCGACGCTCTGCACAACCCTCCCTTACGGAAGGGGACTTAGGGCGTAAGTTTAGTTAAATATATGCTATCTCAGGCTTTGCGGATAGATTTAGGAGCTGAGATAAAGGGAGTTTGCCCAATTTAACCACGTTTCCGATTACCATTACGGCGGGTGTGTTTACGTCCGGAGGGTTCTGGGATAGCTCCCTTAAGGTGGTAAATACCTCTCTCTGCTCCGGGGTAGTCGCTCTCTCTATGAAGGCAACAGGCTCGGAGGGGTCTCTACCGGCTCCTATCAGCTCTTGGGCTATCTTCTGTCTGTTCCTTACGCCCATCAGAACCACTATGGTGTCCACCCTTGCGAAATCGGCCCAGTTTATCTGCCTATTAGAGTGGCCGGTTATCACAACAAAGGAAGAGGCAACCTCCCTATGCGTTATAGGGATGAAAGCCGAGGCGGGCGCGGCAAGCGCGGAGCTTATACCGGGCACCACCTCAACCTCCACACCTCTCTCCGTCAGGAACGCAAGCTCTTCCCCTCCTCTACCGAATACGAAGGGGTCTCCGCCTTTGAGGCGAACAATTTTGTCATACACAGATGCAAATTTGTAAAGTAGGTGGTTTATCTCTTCCTGAGGGAGTGCGTGCCGACCTTCCCTCTTGCCTACGTATATCTTTAGACAGTCCGGTTTGGATAAGTTAAGTATGTCCGCGTTTACAAGAGCATCGTAAAGAATTACATCTGCGGTCTGCAAAAGTTTGTAAGCCTTTAAGGTTAAAAGCTCGGGGTCGCCGGGCCCCCCTCCTACCAGATACACCTTTCCCATATCAAGCTGCCTCTTTTACAGCGCCTGCGGATTCTTGGATTTCCCTTCTTCTATGGGTTAGGTATAGAGCAAGACCCGTAAAGGTCAAACCGCCGACGATATTGCCTATCGTAACGGGTATCTGGTTCCAGAACCACCAATCGTAGAGGCTTATATCCGCTCCGAAGAGCATTCCCGTAGGCATCAGGAACATGTTGACGACAGCGTGCTCAAATCCCAAAGCGAAGAAGGTCAGTATAGGAAGCCACATGGCCGCAATCTTACCTATGACGTGCTGAGCCACCATCGCCATCACCGCTCCGAGCGTCACCATCCAGTTGCAGAGGATAGCCTTAACTATGGCCACTGTCCAGCCGTCCACGAACCCCAGCTTGGCGTAGCCGAGCGTGTTGGCTTCTGCCACTTTGGCTATCATCTTTCCTACCACCGGTTCCGGAACGGCACCCATCTTGGTTGCAGCTATGTAAAACAGGAGTCCGTAGAAGAAGGTGCCGATTATATGGCCTATGTAAACCCAGAACCAGTTGGATAACATACGACCGAAGGTGGTCTTCCTCTCCAACACCGCTAACGGAATTAAGGCGAAGTTTCCCGTGACGAGCTCAAGTCCCAAAAGGACTATCATCACGAAGCCCAAGGGGAACACCAAAGAGCCCACTATCCTCATATCTGACTGAGCTATCGCCGAGAAGGCGACCGTAACCGCATAGCCCAGAAGCGCTCCGGCCAAGAAGCCCCTTATGAGCAGGTCTTTGGCCGAGAGGCTCGCCTTGTAGGCTCCCGCCTGAATCATGTTCTCCACCACTGCCTCCGGCTTGACGTATCCCATCGCTTACCTCCTTTCTATGAGATTTGATGATCGTTAACCTTCTCAAAACGGCCTCCCATCACTTATAAAGGTGCAAGAAGTGTGCCAAATGAGGTGTATCCTGAGGTGTCTGAAGGATTTGTTCAGTAAGGCTTTATCACAAATCTGACGGAGAACTTGCCTTTGCCCGTGTTGTCCTCCGCTCTGAAGCTTACGACCTTGCCTTTATCTTCAAGGCTCAGGATTAGCTCGGGTATATGAACTGCCTTTAGCTCGCTTATCACCACCTCTATGCCGGCGGGGGTTTGAGATATGGATTTTGGTTCTATTCCCAAAGCGCTGAGCGTTCTTCTGAGACCTTTTTCCGTCAACTCCTCCAAAGGAGGAGTTAGGTTTTCTAACATAAAAAGGAACTCTTTATGCTTGGATAGCTCTCTGTTTAGCGCGTTCCTGAAAGCTGAGTAGTCTGCAGAGAGCAGATAGACGTAAAGGCCGCACACCAGCGTCAGGATTGCGTATAGAACTTCCTTTCTCAGGTATCTGGTCATAGCTCCATCTTAAATTCCAGGTTGCCCTCCGGAGTTTTCTTTACCTCCTTCACCGGCAGGGAGTCCACCACCTCCTTCTTAGCCTCTCCCCTTAAGGAGAGCTTTTCTCCGTTATACTCTATGGAGTATAGCTTAATCTCTTTGTCTTTTAGTGTCTCAATCGCCTGAGCGAGTTTTTTGGTAAAGGCGTAATCTCTGCGTCTGGAGGCAAACATGCTCCTGACTTGGTCGTAGACCGCTACGGCGGGTTTGTTGGGAAAGCGCTCCTTGAACTGTGCAACCTGCGCCCTTTTGAACTCCTTCCTGATTTGCGCTTTTAGCTCTCCCAGAAGGAACTGGGTTCCCAGAAAGAGGAGCAGGGAAGCCGCCAGTCCCAAACCGAAACGCCTGATTAAGGCAGGGCTGATGTCCTCGTGCCTGAAGTCGGGGGAGTTTAGGTTGAAGACCGGCATAAGTGCCGCTCCGAAGGCGGTTGCCTCCTGGGGTTTGCAGAGGCTACATCTTCGTAAGTTTTTGAACACCTCCTCTATGCCCAAAAGCCTGCTCTCACCGCCGGTGAGCAGGACGGGTTTCTCTCTTAGGTCTATGCCCAAAGAGCCGAGGATTTCTCCGAGGGCCTCTTTTACCTCCTCAAGTCCGAGTCCCTCTTTAATCTTCAAATTCTCCGCCTCGTTTTTGGAAACCTGCCTCTTGTCGGCTATATACCGGTCTATGAAGTCGCCGCCCTTTAGGACTACTCTAAAGCTCTTGAACTTCCCCCCCTGGGATTCAACGAGGGTAGTTTTGTGCCTTCCCATGTCAAGGACGTATACGCTCTCGTATCCGTGTGCGAGGGCCGTTCGGAGCAGGGAGAAGGGTTCGGCGTCAAGGGCGTAAGCGTCTTCGGGCTTAGAAAAATCTTTGTAGAGAACCATCACGTAATTACCATCTCTGTCAAGGGACACGTCCCACTCAACCTCCCCGAACCTCTCTTCTATTTCTAAGGCCACAGACTTGCGCAGCGTGAACTTATCCTTTATGGGAGTGTTTCCCGTCTTTATCAGGAGTTTGTCGGAGGGTATGACGTATATCTTCTTTCCCTCTTTGTCGGTAGGTTTCCAAGACTTCTTGAAGAGGTTTATGTCCAGGCTGTAGCTCTTGTCTCCATCTACACCCGTGAATATCATCCCCTATAATTATAGGGGAAAGATGGAACTCAACCTCAAAGCCGATGAATTAAAAGAGCTCTTTGGGAAATACAACGTAGTTCCCATATACACGGAGATACTTGCCGATGTGGAAACACCTCTATCCGTATTCCTCAAATGTAAGGAGAAGGATACCTTTAACATACTCCTTGAGAGCGCTCAGGGGGGAGAGAAGTGGGGCAGATACTCCTTTATAATCACCGGTTCGTCCCTTTATCTCAGGGGCAGGACTTCCTTCGGCGAGATATACAGAAAGGGTAGGGTGGAATTTTTCAACACTAAAGACCCGCTCGCTCGGCTGAAGGAGCTGGTGAAGGACTACAGACCCTATACCGATGAGAAGCTACCCCGCTTTTGGGGCGGCTTTGTAGGTTTTGTGGCTTACGACGTCGTGAAGTTTTACGAACCCGTTCCCGACGATAACCCTGACCCCGTGGGCACCTACGACCTCTACATGGTTCTGACCGACAGGGTGATAATATACGATAACCTCACCGGGAAGATAAAGGTGGTGGTTCCCGTGTTCTCGGAGAGGGGAGCCCAGGCAGAATACAGAAGAGCGCAGGAGTGCATAGCCAACACCGTAGCCAGACTGAAGGAACGCTCCGTGGAGCACATAAACGTGGAAGAGGCAGAGGCGGATTTGCCCTCGTGGAGTTCTAACTTCACAAAGGAGGGTTTTGAGGAAGCCGTCAAGAAAGCTAAGAGATACATAACGGAGGGAGACGTAATTCAAGTCGTTCTATCCCAAAGGTTCAGCAAGCCCTTCTTCGGAAACCCCGAAAGGGTCTACAGGGTTCTGAGATTCACAAACCCCTCTCCCTATATGTATTACATAGACTTGGGTGAGCTCAAGGTCGTAGGTTCCTCCCCTGAGATACTGGTTCGGGTGGAAGATGGCGTTATAGAAACCTGTCCCATCGCCGGCACGAGGAGGAGGGGGGCTACAGAGGAGGAGGATAAAGCTCTTGAGGAAGAGCTTCTCAAAGATGAGAAAGAGAGGGCGGAGCACCTAATGCTGGTGGACCTGGCCAGAAACGATATAGGGAGGGTCTCAAAGGTCGGTAGCGTAAAGGTCAAGAACTTCATGCGGGTGGAGAGATACTCCCACGTGATGCACATAGTCTCGGACGTTGTAGGCCGGCTGAGGGAAGGATACGATGCCATAGACCTGCTCAAGGCCTGCTTTCCCGCGGGCACGGTATCGGGAGCGCCCAAGGTTCGTGCCATGCAGATAATAGAGGAGCTGGAGCCCGAAAGACGGGGTATATACGCCGGTTCGGTGGGCTACGTGTCCTTTCAGGGCAACATGGACATGGCCATAACCATAAGGACGGCCGTGTTTAGGGACAAGGAGGTATTCGTCCAGGCGGGAGCAGGCATAGTGGCGGACTCCGTTCCCGAAAGGGAGTGGGAAGAGACGCTGAACAAGGCCAAGGCTCTCATGAAGGCGGTGGACATGTCCCTCTCAGATGGGAGGCTTTAGGTATATGGGTTCCAATAGGAAGGGGTCTTCACCTTCGGGGTTGTCTTTAAATCTCTCCCAAGCCCACAACCCGCCGTAGGCGGAGAAGGGAAAAAGAGGATAGGTAAACACCTTCCGGAGCGGCAAAGATTCCCTGAATTGAGACAGAGTTATACCGCTTCCCGTGAGCTTCTCCCCCTTGAACAGCCTTACCTGGGAGGCCTCCTCTGTGAACTCCCTGTAAAAGATGTTATTGCTGACCTTCAGGAAGGCAACCTTGGGTGGAGGTAGGGGGGTGAAGAGTCCCAAAATTAGCAGGTTCTCGTAGGATAGAATGGGTCTCTCGTTCAGATAAGCGAGGGTCTTCATAAAGGTTATGCCTATCCTGAGAGAGGTTAGATAACCTACGCCTTTGGAAACTGCGAAGGCATCAAAGTCCTGGGGTTTTATGTTCTCTTCCTCCAAAACGGATGGCAGGTTTTGAAGCGTCTTTTTATCGTTGTCCACGTACTTTAGAAGGGTTAGCTTGCCCTCCTCAATAACCGAGAAGTTTATAAAGCTGAAGGAGGTGTCCAAAGAGAGTATCCTCATACCCTCAGTCCGAGCCTGCCTACGTAATCGCGATAGAACTGGTTCGCAACCCTTCCCGAGAAGCTCCCTCTCTCGGTGGCCCATCTCAGAGCCTCTTCCTCCACCTCGGACCCGTATTCATCACCGAAGAGAGATTTGATAATACTTAGGTAATCCTTTTTGGAAAAGGGAAAAAAGCCCAGCCTAATCCCGAAGCGTTCTACGAGGGAGACCCTCTCCTGCTGACTCTCCTCCGGAAACTTCTCCTCCTGTTCCAGATTCGGCATCAGGTTTCTCCTGTTGGAGGTGGCGTACACGAGCACGTTTTTCGGCCTCTCTTCCACGTCTCCCTCAAGGAGGGATTTGAGAACCTTGAAGCTCTCATCGTGAGGCTCAAAGGACAGGTCATCAAAGAAGAGGATAAAGTAAAGCTCCCGACTCCGCAGAAGCTCGTAGAGCTTGGATATGTTGAATATGTCGTACTTATACACCTGCACTATCCTGAGACCTTTATCGGCAAAGAGGCTGAGGGTGGACTTCACCAGTGAGGACTTCCCGGTTCCCCTGCTTCCCCAGAGGAGCACGTCGTTGGCGGGCAAACCGTTGACCAGTTGCTCCGTGTTTTTGAAGAGAACCTCCTTCTGCTTGTCTATGTTCAGGAGGCTATCGGGATTGGGGATATGGGGGTGCCTTATACCCTCAAGGGAGTTTCCCCTGAACCTGAAGGCTAAGTGCTCTTTGAAAAACTCTGGGTCGTAGCTCTCCTCTCCCTTCACCAGACTCAGCTCCTGCAGGAGCCTCTCTATGAGTTCCATGTCCTCGTTCCTTCCTTCAGCTCTCTAACTTTCTCTTTAAGCTCCTCTATCCTGCCTTCACCCGCCAGCTTTACCAGAAGGCTTCCGACCACCACACCCTCGCAGAAAGCGGAAAGCTCCCTAACCTGCTCTCCCGAGGACACACCGAACCCTACCACCACGGGTTTGTTGCAGACTCTCTTATAAGCCTCCACCTTCCTGCGGATTCCTTCAATGGGTAGCCTGTCCCTGGCTCCCGTAGTTCCGGTGATGGATACGAGATAGGTCATGCCCTCCGTCTCACGGCATATCAGCCTCAGCCTCTCCTCGGTGCTGGTGGGCGAAGCGAGCATAACCAGGGAGAGTCCGTATATGTCGCAGGCTTCTTTCAGCTCACCGCTTTCCTCGGGCGGCAAGTCCGGGACTATGAAGCCGTCTATACCCTTCTCGGAGGCAAGCCTGCAGAATTTGTCCAACCCTATGCGAAAGATGGGGTTATAGTAGGTCATCAGGAGCACGGGTGTATCGGGATACCTATCCCTGAGGCGTGAGGACACCTCAAGGACGTGGGAGAACTTGATTCCTCCCTTCAAGGCAACGTCGTGGGCTTTCTGTATAGTGGGTCCGTCGGCCACCGGGTCGGAGAAGGGCATGCCCAGCTCAAGTATGTCCGTGCCCGAGTCCAATACGGCCTCCAGCGCCTTTAGCGAGGTCTCCAGGTCCGGATAGCCTACCATGAGATAGGACACCAGCGCCCTCTCACCCCTTCTATTCAGCTCCTTGAACCTACCGGTCAACCTATCCTTTCTCATTTTTAAACCTTGTAGATTTTATCAGTATCCCCTTAGCCTTTCCAGTTCAAACAGAAGGGCATCGTAAAGATAGACGGTGTTCAAAAGCTCTATCTTAGCCCTTTCGTAGTTCTGCACGGCCTCCAAGACCTCCAGCTGAGTTCCCACGCCCTCCTTGTACCTTTCCGTAGATAGCTTCAGACTTTCCTCTGCCGCCTTTACTGAAAGCCTCCTTGCCTTTAGCTCCAGCCTGAGGGCTTCCAGCTCATCCAAGATGGAAGATAGGGTGTTTTTCAGCTCCCTTTCCTTGCTTTTGTAGCTCTCCCGAAGCTTGCTCAGCTCAAGGCTCTCTTGATTCACCTTTGCCTTCCTTTTCCCCCAGTCCAAGAGGGTCCAGTCTGCCTGAAGCCTTACGCTATAGCCGTGCCTGAAGTCGTCCCTGAGCCTTCCCCTATCAAAGTCCTTTAGATTGTTCCCTTGATAGTTCCCGAACAGCTTGAGCCTGGGATAGTATTCGGACTCGGCCAGCTTTCTGCTCAGGCTTTGAAGCTCCACGCTCTTTTTGAGAACCGCCAAGGTTGAGTTGCGAGAGAGGGAAGCCTCCCCGTCAAAGTCAAGGGGTATTAGCTTTCCCTCAACCTCTAAGCTTCCTTCAATCCCCAAAAGACTGGCCAAGGAAAGCTCCGCCTTTCTTAGCTCCGACTCCGCCCTTTTAAGGTTCGCTTTGGCCATCTCCAGCTGAGCCTTGGCCCTCAGAAGCTCGTGCTTGGGGACCATACCTTCTTTATACTTGCCCTTGACCAGCTCAAGGTAGGAACTCCAATAACTTAGGAAGGCTCTCCTCTGCTTCAGGGTCTCCCTTTTTAGGAGAACGAGGTAAAAGAGCTTCTTCACCTCCTTGGTAAGCTCCTGCCTTATATCCTCAAGAATCAGCTGCCGCAGCTCTTTGCTCTCTTTCGCCAGCCTTACCGAAAGGAATATGGCCCTATCAAAGACGTTCTGGGAAAGAGTCAGGGACATAAAAAGCCTGTTGGTAGGTACGAAGGAAGAGACGTAGCTCTCGTCCCATCTGGTAAGCTCCACCTGTAGGGAGAGGGTAGGGAATAGGGAACTTCTCACCTCTTTTATCTTCTGCTCAACCTTTTTTAGCTCTATCCGAGCCTCAACGCTCTTTACGTTGTTCTTGAGCGCCAACTCCACGGCACGCTCCAAGGTTAGGGAAAGGCCGATGGATAGGCTCGTTAGAATCAAGAGGAAAAAACCGCTCATCTTTGGACTACCTTTGCGCCTTCGTAGAGGAACATGAGTCCCTCAACGACTACCCTGTCTCCCTCCTTAAGGTTCCCGGACACGAACACGCTGCCCTCAGCGTGTCCCAACACCTTCACCTCAACGCTCTTGACCCTTGAGTTCTCCACCTTCCAGAGGAAACTCCTCCTTTCGGATACCTGAACCGCCTGCTCGGGAACCCTGAAGGCCCGAATCTCCCCCTGGGGTATGTGAACCACCCCGTAGGTCATGGGTTTTATCTCTCCACCTCTGTTTTCTAAACGCAACCTCACGGTAAAGAGCTTATCCCTGTCCGCGGCGGGAAGTACGTGCTCCACCTTTGCCTTCAGCTCCCTATCCGGCAAGCTCAGCTTGACCTCCTTCCCCTTTTGAAGGTACCGAAGGGTCTCGTAGGGAACGCGAAAGGTGAACCACAGGGGAGATAGCTTCACGAGGGCAAACAGCTCCCTTTGGGGATTGACCACCTCACCCACCTCAACCTTCTTAGAGAGCACGTATCCATCTATCGGAGAGCTTACCGAGGTTTTATCCAGCTCTCTCTTAAGAGCCGAGATTCTCGCCTCTAAGGAAGCGAGTTCCTCTCTCAGAGATTTATAATCCGCCTCAAACCTCTCAAACTCCTCCCTGCTGATTAGCTCCCTCTCGTAAAGCCTCTTTCTCCTTTGATAGGCCTTCTCTAAGGCGGAGAGCTTGAACCTCAGGGACTCTCTTTTATGTTTCAGCTCCCGCAGCTTTATCTTTATGTCCCTCTGGTCTATCTTAACCAGCAACTCACCCCTCTTTACCCCTTCTCCCTCTTCCTTTAATACCTCCACCACTTTGCCGGAGATCTCAGGCCTTACGGCTACCCGGTGAACCGCCTCCGTGTATCCCTTTACGGAGACGCTCCTGGTCCACCGAATCGGCTTCAGCGGCATGGTCTTAACCTCAATCTCCCTCTCCTTTCTCTTGGCACCTTTGCTCTTCTTATCGTCGCAAGAGATTAGAGCTATAAGAAGAAGCAGCACAAGTACAACGCTCGCGGGTCTCATGGCTTCTTAAAATCCCAAAAGCTCTTTGAGCTTTCTTGCTGGGTCTGGACTCCTCATTAAGGAAGTCCCCACCAGGAAAGCGTCGGCACCCACGTTCATGAGCTCAAGTATCTGCCGTCTGCTGTCTATACCGCTCTCGGCTATCACCCAGCTGGCACCCATCTCCTTTATCCTGGGAATCAGTTCTCTGGATAGGGAGATGTCAATCTCAAGGGTGTCCAGATTCCGATTGTTAACACCCAGCACCTGAGCACCCGAGTCCAAGGCCAGCTTGGCCTCCTCTAAGGTAAACACCTCCACCAAGGGCGTAAGTCCAAGCTCAAGGGCAAAGTCGTGCAGTCGGCGAAATCTATCGGGCTGTAATATCTTAACGATGAGAAGAACCGCATCTGCACCGAAGGCTTTTGCCTCAAGTATCTGAACTTCATCAACGATGAAATCCTTTCTCAGGAGCGGAAGGTTTACCCTCTTTCTAACCTCGTAGAGATCCTCTAAGGAGCCACTGAAGAAGCTCTTGTCCGTTAGAACGGAAATCGCTACGGCACCGGCGCTTTGATAAAGCTCCGCCTGGCGTGCAGGCTCCACCTCTTTTATATGACCTGCCGAGGGCGATGCCTTCTTGACCTCCGCTATCACCTTGGTCCTGCAACCCGTCAGCGCATCTCTGAAGTCAAAGAACTTCTCTCTCTCCCGAACCTTTTTTTCTAAGGACTTGATGTAGTCGGCCGACCTGTTTATCTCCCTTTGCTTTACCGCCAGAACCTTCTCAAGAAACCCAGCCATTGAGGAAATTTTAATCTAATAGAGAGGTGCCATGAACCTTGAGAAAGCTTACCGGGAAGCTTGAGACCTTAAGAGCCCTCAAGAGCGTGCTAAGCGTTTGGAGAGTCCTTGCCGTAAATAGGTATAGGGCTTACCGCTCCTTGGCTCAGAGGGAGGCCCCTTACTTCCACAGGTTGAGGGAAACCCTTGAGCACCTGTTCGCTCTTCATAAGGATTACAGAAACGAGCTTCTGAGGGTGCGTCAAGAGAGGAGTATAGACCTCCTTATCCTTTCAACCGACAAGGGCTACGTGGGCGACTTTGATAAGAGATTGGTGAGCTTTCTTAAAGAGCGTTTGGAGAGTGCACCCTGGGAGAGGGTAAAGCTCTTCCTTTTGGGTGAGAGGATACTGCCGCTCCTTGGGGGATTGAGGGTTGAGCTGAAAGCACAGGCCTTTGCTCGGGATATAGATTGGGAGAGCGTGAATAGGCTCACCAACCTCCTGGTTCACAGGTTCAAAACCGGCCTGAGCGATGCTCTCTACCTTCTGTATCACCAGCCCCTTTCCGGAACGGCCAAGGGTGGAAAGCTTCCCACCGGAAAAAGGTACGAAAAGGTTGAGGAGACACCCTTCTTCTATCCCTCCCACACCAAGAGGCAGGTCGGTTTCATTGAGGCGGCCGAGAGGGGAGATTACGCACCCCGGCTCATCAGACTCCTGCCGGCGGAGATGGAGGGTAAGTACTCGCCTTCCTTGATTCTCAACTTTGAGGGAAACCCCGATAAAATCGTTGATTACCTGTTGAGCTTCTACATAAACTTTTCCGTCAGACATCTCTGTATGGAACACTTCTCTGCGGTGAACTTTGCCAGGTTCAGGACTATAAGTAGAATCCTCAAGAACATAGAGAGCAGAGAGATGCAAATCCAGAGGCAGATAAATAAACTTAGGCAGGAAAGGATAAACAGAGAGCTACTGAGCTTTGCCAACGCTCTCTTAGCTTACGAGGATAAGACCTTTAGGGACTTGATAGAGGACTCTTTCCTTCTCAAGGTTGATGAGAGGCTGCCGGAGGAGTGTGTGAGCAGAATCTTAGAGAGGTTTTCGGAACTTGAGATTACCGAAGTTGTAAGGTCAAGGATTATCGGAGGATTTATCCTCAAGAGCCACAACAGGGTGCTGGACGCTTCTGTTAAAGCCTTTCTGGAGAGGTTGATAGCTTCCCTATAATAGAAAATATGAAGCTCCTCAAATCCCAAGAGATGGCGGCCATAGACAGGGCGGCCATAGAGGACGTGGGCATTCCTTCTCTCGTGCTGATGGAGAACGCGGCGAGGGGAGTGTATAGAGCTATAAGGGAGAACTTCGGCAAACCGGAGAGGGTTCTCGTCGTGGCCGGCAAAGGCAACAACGGGGGGGACGGCATGGCCCTTGCCCGTCTCCTGCACCTGAAGGGCATCCATACGGAGGTTTACCTCGCCTTAGGTGAGGAACTCAGTCCCGATGCTCAGGTACAGTTGAACATACTCAAGAAGCTGGGAGTGAAGGTCTTGGGGGAGGATCCCCATCTGGGGAGCTACGAGCTTTTGGTGGACGCCTTGCTGGGAACGGGCTTTAGGCCGCCCGTGAGGGGCAAGCTGGGAGAGGTTATAGAGAAGATAAACGCAAGCGGCGCTAAGGTGCTCTCTATAGACATACCTTCGGGTCTATCTGCGGACAGCGGTGAGGTCTTTGAGCCCTCGGTGATAGCCGATATCACCGTCACCATGCAGTTTCCCAAGCTGGTTCACTACCTCTTCCCCGCCTCAAAGAGGTGCGGTCGCGTGCTGGTTGAGGATATATCCATACCCCCTTTCTTGGCCTCCCACGTGCGCAGGGAGGTCATAGAGCTGAGTGAGCTTAAGCTCCACAAGAGGCAGGAAGATACGTATAAGAACAGGGAGGGACACGTTCTCATCGTTGGCGGGAGCGTAGGCAAAACCGGTGCGGTGGTCATGAGTGCCAAGGCGGCTACCGCCACCGGAAGCGGCCTCGTGAGCGTGGGGGTGCCCCAAGGTCTGAATCAGATTTTTGAGATCCACCTGGTAGAGGAGATGAGCGTTCCCTTAGAGGGTAGGGAGCGGCTCTCTTACCTGTGTACGGAGCAGATATTGGAGCTAAAGGACGGGTTCAACGCCTTGGCGTTGGGTATGGGAATGGACAGGTACGAGGAGGGCCAGGATATAGTCCTTGAGCTGCTGGAGAGGTGGGACAAACCGCTCCTGCTTGACGCCGATGCTATAAATAACCTCGCCGATTCCGGCGAGGTGGATTTATTAAAAAAGAGAAAACACATCACGGTTCTGACGCCCCATATAGGTGAGTTCTCAAGGCTAACCGGACTGAGTTCAAAGGAGATAACTGAGAACCAAACGGAGGTAGCTTCCGAGTTCTCCAAGGAGTACGGTGCATTTCTGGTGCTAAAGGGGGCAAGGAGCGTTATCGCCTCTCCCGGAGGCGATACCTACCTCTCTATCAGGGGAACCCCAGCGATGGCAAAGGGGGGCGTAGGAGACGTTCTTTCGGGTGTGCTGGTAGCTCTCCTGGGGAAGTCTATAGAGCCGCTGGAGGCTCTAAAGCTGGGCGTTTCCCTGCACGCCTTGGCGGGTGAGCTGGCGGAGACCGGAAGCCACAGGGAGTCCTTGAGGGCCACCGACCTGATAGGTAGCCTGCCCCTTGCGTATAAAGAAATTGAGGAAATCGCAGGTTGAAGATTAATAGGGTTATTATAATATTCTTATGTTTAAAGTCCTACACAAAGAGTCCCTGACGCCTAAGGCCTTCGTAATGGAGGTTCAGGCTCCCCACCTGGCAAGCGCACAACCCGGTCAGTACGCCGTGGTCCAGAGGACCCTTGAATCGGAAAGGGTGCCCCTTTCCATACTTGAGACCACCTCGGAGGGGGCCAGGTTCCTGGTGGAGGTCAGGGGCAGAAGCACTCTTGAGCTTGATGTTAGATTGAACGAGGAGCCGGAAATCGCATACATAGAGGGGCCTGCCGGCGTTCCCTTTGAGATAAGGAATTACGGCAGAGTCCTGCTTATATCCAAGAACTGGGGTTTGGCCTCTCTCTTCGCTATCGGCAAGGCTCTAAACGCCTGCGGCAACAGCGTATCGGCCCTGCATGTGGGAGATACTTTAGAAAACGTCTATATGATAGATGAGCTTCAGAGCTTCTGCGAGAGCGTCCGCGTCCTTACCGAAGACGGCTCCCTTGAGGAAGGGAACGTAGAGATAGCTCTGAGGGATTACCTGGATTCGGCGGGTAAACCCGACCTGGTGGTGTGTGCGGGAAGCAACCTTGACTCCTCGCTGGTGGTTGATCTCTGTAAGCGGGAAGGAATAGAGGTCATGGCCATGGTGAACACCTACATGTTAGACACCATAGGGTTGTGCTTGGTGTGCAGAGTCATGGTGAAGGGAGAGCAGAAGCTTGCCTGCGTTGATGGTCCTTGGTTCAGGGGGGACGAGATTGAGTGGGATTACCTTCTGGCGAGGGAGAACATATACGAAGATGAGGAAAAACAGGCCCTTGAGAAATTTTTAAAACAACTTGAAAGGGAAAGGCTCCGCTCAAGGAGATAGGCATGGCGAAAAAGATACGCTATCTGGATAGGAACAAAGAGCCGATGATAGAGGCCTCCGAGAGGGTAAAGAGCTTCAGGGAGTACGCTTTGGGTTTTTCCCCCAACCTCGCCCTTGATGAGGCCAAAAGGTGCCTCTTCTGCAAAGATGCGGAGCAGAGGTGCATAAAGGGCTGTCCTATCCACGTGGACATTCCCGGTTTCATAAAGAAGATTACCGAGGGCGATTTGCTGGGAGCCTACAAGAAAATCATAGAGACGGATGTGTTCCCTTCTATCTGCGGTCGGGTGTGTCCCCAGGAGAGGCAGTGTGAGGGCTCTTGCATACTTTACTACGACACGGTAAGGGACAGAAAAGCCAAGGGACTTCCCGTTTCCATAGGTGCTTTAGAGAAGTTCGTAGGGGACTTCGTGAGGATATCGGGCATAAAGCTTACGGAGGAGAAGGCACTGCCTACGGGTATGAGGGTGGCCGTTGTGGGCGCCGGGCCCTCAGGACTCGCCTGTGCCTATGACCTCGCAAAAAGGGGACACGAGGTTCACGTTTATGAAGCCCTGCCAAAGGCCGGCGGAGTTATGAGATACGGTATCCCACCGGCGAGGTTGGACAGGGAAATTATAGACTACGAGGTGCAGAGGCTTGAGAGCTTGGGTGTGAAGTTCTTTTACGGCCACGTGGTAGGCAGAACCGTGAGTCTGTCTCAGCTCAAGGAAGACTACGACGCCGTTTACCTATCCGTAGGAGCCGGCAGGGGAAAGCTGGGACTTAAGGGAGACCACCTCAAGGGTGTCTTCTCCGCCATAGAGGTGCTGACGAGGGTAAACCTCATGGAAGCCTACAGGTTTCCCGAAGCGCCTACGCCCGTGGATTTAGGCAGGAAGGTGGCCATAATAGGTGGAGGGTTCACGGCGGTGGACTGCGCCATTACCTCCCTCAGGCTCGGGCTTGAGACCCACGTGGTTTATAGGAGAACGAGGGAGACTTCCTCTGCGAGGCAGGAGGAGTGGGACCACCTGCTTGAGGAGGGGGCAAAAATCCACTGGCTAACCCAACCCGTGGAGGTGCTGGGCAACGAGAAGGGAGAGGTGATAGGCCTCAAATGCATAAAGATGGAGCTGGGAGAGCCGGACGAGAGCGGCAGGCCCAGGCCGGTTCCGGTTCCGGACTCGGAACACGTTATAGAGTGCGATTCGGTGATATTTGCCATAGGTCAGCAGGCCAATCCCTTGGCTTACGAGGGAATTTTGGAAACCACCCGTTGGGGCACGGTTAAGGTGAACGAGATGTATCAAACCTCGGTAGAGGGTATCTTTGCCGGGGGAGACGTTATAAACGGAGGTGATACGGTGGTAAGGTCTTTAGCCCACGGGAGGGAAGCCGCCAAATTCATAGACGAGTACCTAAGAACGAAAAACTGGACTTTTACAGGAGGTTAGAGATGGAAAGAAAGAAGGCGCTGATAGGACTGGGAGTCATACTTGCGGGAGCCTTGTTCATCAAGTCCTGCGGAGAGCCTTACGGAGAGGCCAAAGAGGCGACCTTGGAGTTTATGGAGGAGATTCAAGAGGGAGAGGGCAAGGACGCTATAAGGTATCTCCATCCCTCTTACAGGGACGCCTTGGCGAAGGATTTAAAGCTCCCCGTTCAGTTCACAGAACTCAAGCCCTCGGAGGTTCTCTCTTGCCTGCTCAGCAGTATGGGGCAGAACATAGAGGACGTGGACGTGGTAAGCGCCAAGTCCTTGGGTGAGTATGCCGCCGAGGTGGTTCTTAAGGTAGAGGACGAGAACGAGCTTGAGAAGATATTCAGGTTCATAGTTATCAAGGACAGCGAGGGCGACTGGAAGATAGCCAACATAGAGTCCTTCAATCCGGTCATGACCGGTAGATGAGATTTCTCCTATGGCAGACGGCCTACTTAGGGGACGTGGTTCTTGCCACTCCCCTTATTGAAACCTTAAAGCTAAACTTTCCGAATGCGGAGATCGGATTCGTAGGACGGCCCTTTATAGGGGAACTGCTCAAAGGCAGCGGCGTCAAGCTGCTGCCTTATGACAAGAGCTGGGGAGAGAGCTACAGACTCCTCAAGCGGATAAGGGACTACCCGGTGGCGATTTCTCCCCACGTATCCCTCAGAAGCGCGCTCATGCTCTTCTTAGCCCGCATAGACGTCCGAATCGGATTCAATCGCTCGGAAGCGCCCTTTTTATATACCCACACCGTTGGGCACTCGTGGGAGGAACACGAGGTAGATAGGAATCTCAACCTCCTTGAGCCTTTGGGTGTGAAAGAGAAGGTCAGAAAGCCCAAGCTCTATGTTGAAGATGGGGAGATAAAAGAAGTCTTAGATAGGTTCTCCCTAAAAGATAAAGACTACCTGGTGGTGTCCCCCTCCTCCAACTTCCCCCTGAAGATGTGGCATCCGGAGGGCTGGAGGGAGTTCGTTTCCAGAATATCTAAGTATGTGCGTGTGGTTATAACGGGCACCCGCAGGGACGTGGAGCTGGCACGGTTCGTGAGCGAAGAGGGCAAGATAGCACTTCCTCTGGCGGGCAAGACCTCCCTAAGAGAACTCATGGCGCTGATTGCTGCCTCAAGACTCGTGGTTGCCAACGATTCTGCTCCCGTTCACATAGCCAACGCCTTAGGAGTTGGTGCGGTAAGCGTATATACCTCAACCTCGTCCCGATACGGCTTCTACCCGTTGAAGGGAGGATTTTTAGAAAGCGATGTAGAGTGCTCACCCTGTTCTCCCAATCCCAAGGTCTGCAGGAGGGGTAATCCGGTGTGCCTAAGCTCTGTCGGAGTCGGTCAACTGATTGACCTTGTCCATAAGCTCCTTGGTGTTCAATAATTCTTTATCGGCGGGTGGATTCTCGTAGGCGTAGTAGGTATCCCCCTCAAGGACTATCTTAGCGTTTTCCAGTTTCTTCCACCTGTCGGTATCCTTGGTCTTCACGTAGATGTCCTTGAACTTTCCCTTAAGTATGCTCCCCTTTTCTATAAAGAAGTCCAAATCCTTAAAGAGCTTTATCAGGTGGTCGCAGGAGTCAAAGAAGTAGGTGTAGTTGCCCACCCGCAGGGTGCATATCTGCTCGTCGTTGGTTATGAGGACGTTGCACACGGGACATCTGCTGTCTTCCGGCGGAACAAACTCCTTGGTCTTCTCCGGGTGGGTAAACACGTAAACGGTAAGTCCCAGAAGCAGAACAAGGGTCAGTAGAAAGTCCCCTACGGCTATGTAGTAGAAGTACTCCTTAAATAGGAAGCCCGAAAGGCTTATCATTATGCTGCTTAGAACTATCCCGGCGTTGATGAATATGTACTTGGTCTTGACCTTGTTGAAGACGAAAACTATGAGCAGCAGTATCCCCGCAAACTCCAACACCCTGGAGGTGGTTATAAGTAGCATAACGTCCCAGTGCCCCATAAAAATAAATATTAAATCAGTTTTAGAAATAAATCCCTGAGCCTCGTTATAACTCCCCCCTCTCCGAGCTTTACCCTCAGACTTTCAAGCCTTCGCCTGACGTTTTCCAGATACACAGGATTATCTATCAAGCGCCTGCTGAGCTCGCTTATGGTCTCCGGACGGGTCTGCAGCAGTTCCGGAATCACTCCCTCTCCCAAAAGTAGGTTAACCAAACTTACGTAATCCACCTTAACCAACCTCTTGGCAATCCGGAAGGTTATGGGGTTCGTTCTGTAAAATACCAAATGGGGACACCCCATTATGCCGGCCTCAAGGGAGGCGGTTCCGGAGGCTATAAGGGCAAAGTCCGCGTAAGCCATCGCGTTGTACGAAGGTGAGCTAAGCTCCCTTTCCGAGATAACCCTCACGTTCCCGAAGGGCAAGCTGTATTTAACGTATTCCGAGAAACTGCCGAAGGTGGGCACTACGAAGTGGTAGTCTCCCATCTCTGCAACCACCCGTCTGAGCAAGGGGAGATGTCTCTTCAGCTCTCCCCACCGGCTTCCGGGCAGCAGAGCTATAAACCTGTCTTCCAGACCTACCCTTCCGAGGAATTCCCCACGGCTGAGGGAGGATTTAACCATATCAACCAAGGGGTGGCCCAGGTAATGCACCCTTAAAGAGCTGCGGCCCAAGCTCTTGTAGAAGTCCACCTCAAAGGGCAGTATGAGAATCAGGTCGTCGGCGTACCGGGCTATCAACCGGGCCCTTGAGGGCTTCCATGCCCAGACCTGGGGCGATATAAAGTAAATTACCCTCTTGACTCCCAAGCTTTTGGCCTTTTTTATTAGCCTCAGGTTGAATCCCGGTGCATCGCAAGCTATAAGAACATCGCTTCCCTTCAGCTCCTTCAGAACCCTGTCGTATATCCTTTTTAGTTTAAGGAGCTTGGGCAGGACTTCCACCAACCCCACCAAGGAAAGCTCTTCCAGACGGGCAACCGACCTTATGCCTATCTTTTCAAGCCTCTCATCGGTTATACCTGCCAAGCTGTACTCTTCAAAGCCCTCTTTGAAGACCTCATATACGTAGTTGGCCGCAGATACGTCCCCTACGGAGATGAATACCTTTTTCACTTTACCGGGAGTAAAATTTTACAATGCTGGCTTTATCCAAGATACGGGAGGCCATACCGAAGGTCAAAGATGTGGTAGACAGGAGGATTTCCGAGTTTGAGCGCTTGGGCAGAGAGGGTAAAACCCTCTTTGACTTCAGGCCTTTCGTAGAGATAAGCTACGAGGCCACCGTATTCTCTGAGCTGTGCTTCTGCATTCTGACCGCCAACTCTTCCGCCATCATGGGTATAAAGATTCAGGCGGCCTTGGGAGAAGAGGGCTTCAAAAACCCGCCGGTAGAGACGCTAACGCAGAAGATTCAAAGCTTCGGGCACAGGTTTGCCCATCAGAGGGCGGAAAGGATAGCTCTCGTGAGGGAACGCTGGGAAGAGATTGAGAAGATAGTCTTTGAAACGAGAGATGGCAGGGAGGTCAGAAGGCTTTTGGCGGAGCCAGGTTCACCTTACAAGATAAAGGGTTTTGGCTACAAGGAGGCCTCCCACTTTCTCAGGAACGTGGGCTTTCACGATGTGGCCATAATAGACAGGCACATATACAGGTTCCTGATAGAGAACTCTCTGATAAAGGAAAGAAAGACCATAACTCCCAAGGTGTATCTGGAGGCTGAAGATAAGCTCCAAAAGCTGTGCGAGGAGCTGGGCCTTAGGCAGTCGGAGTTGGACCTGTACATCTTTTACATAAAGACCAAAAAAGTCCTCAAGTAGTTGATATATCTCATATACCTCTCGTGTGAGGATGATAAAATTCAATAGGATTTTAAAGACGGAGGTGCGAGATAATGGGTTTTAGACACGTGTTCGTATGCGTAAATCAGAGACCTCCCGGACATCCTCAACCTTCCTGCGGAGACAGAGGAAGCAGGGACGTGCTGAGCGCGTTCATGGAGAAGCTACAGACCGACCCGGAGCTGTTTATGAGCACGGCCGTTACACCTACCGGCTGCTTGGGGCCCTGCATGATGGGACCTACGGTGGTGGTCTATCCCGACGCCGTCTGGTACGGGAACGTCAAGCCCCAAGACGTGGACGAGATAGTTGAGAAACACCTCAAGGGAGGCGAACCCGTAGAGCGCCTCGTGGTATCGAAGGGCAATCCCCCGGGAATGCTCTAAACCTGCCCGGGGACTCCTTCCTCTTCAAACTCTATATCAACGTGCTCGTGGGGTATTATCGTGGTTATAGCGTGCTTGTATATCAGCGTTTGCTGTCTTCCATCTTCAAGGAGTATTGTGTAAAGGTCAAAGGAGCGTACCCTCCCTTGGAGTCTAACTCCGTTCACTATGTAAATGGAGACCTTAACCCTCCTCTTCCTCACCGTGTTTAAGAAGCTCTCCTGCAGTTTATACGGCATCTCTATTACCTGACTACCCAAGCCACAACAGCCTGGGTGCCGGACTACTTGTATAGCGCCCTTTTAGGCTGGGAATGTGTCCGGCAGGCGCTATTTTCCCAGCCCTATAGTTGTCCTTATGCTTGCTTTAAACCAAACCCTTAGCAAGCTCCGTTATCTCGTAGAGCTTATCCGCAAGTTCTATATAATACTCCGAATCCTCTAAATCTTCAATCAGATTTTCCGGAAACACTTCTACTCCCGCGTAGGCTCCCACCAAGGCGCCGGTTATGAACCCTACGGAGTCTGTGTCTCCACCGAAATCCCCGTATGAGTTTACCGCCTGCCAGAGAGCTTCCAAGGGTGTATGGGTGTTGGAAAGGAATATATACAGAGCCAAAGGCAAAGCCTCAAACACGTAAGAGCCGTTTCCGAGAGTCTCTACCGCCACCTCCAGGGGTTGGGACTCAATCAGCAGGTTCTCTATACGGTCAAATACCCTTCTGAACCTGTCGGTGTTCAGGGTATCCTCAAGAGCCTCAAGAAACCTGAGCTTTTCCCTAAAGTCCTCCAGATTAAACTCTTCGGAAATCAAGTAAGCTATAGCGCTTCCCAACACGGCCGCACCGTCGGATACTTCATCGCTCCTGTGGGTAAGGAGCGATACCAAACGGCTACCTTCGGCGGCTAAGGCCGGATTGTAGTAGTGGAACAGTCCTACGGCCACGCTCCTTAAAATGCCCTCTACGGAGGAAGACCTTATGCCGTGGGTTGAAGGATTTACTCCGGCAGAGAGAAGCTCAATGGAGGTTATAAGAATCGGGTCGGGGTAGCGGTGGCTCAGCTCATCTTTATGCCAGAGGCTAAGCCTATGCAGGAAATCTCTAACGTCAAGGCTCTTTCTGTTTATCAAACTCTCTATGAGTATCTTGAATATCGTGGTCTCGTCCGATGTCTCTTCCGGAAGCTGGCCGTAAGCCGGACTTAGCGGGTGGGGTGGCACGAAACCCTCCACCCTGCCGCCGTAGAACTCCAGAACGTCCTCCTGCGTTATGTCCTCAAGGCACTTGCCTATGGCATCTCCCAAGGCCGCACCTAAAACCGTTCCCCTGAACTTCTCTCTCACCTCAAGATTTAAGATAGCTCGGACGGCCGATTTTGCCTATAGGCGTCCATCTCCTTTACGTAAGGTAGTTTAACTAAACTTACGCCCTAAGTCCCCTTCCGTAAGGGAGGGTTGTGCAGAGCGTCGCCCGCAAGGGCGTTCTGGGGTTGCACGTAGTGGGGTGAAGAACTAAAATAATTTATGCAGGTGGAGAGCTAAAGGGGTGTGATGCCAGCCTCCACCTTGG
>JALWEG010000027.1:0-20447 GCA_027014155.1 Aquificaceae bacterium | reverse complement strand
TGGAGAGAGCTCTGGCGGGATACTCTCAGAGGAGGGTGTTAGCCATCTCTCGTTGAAGCAGGAATCCCCATGCGGGTCTTCCGGGTGGGAGTAATCTCTACCGGAAGCTCCGTCCGTAAGGGCGGAGAGGCTCACGATGTATATTAATACGGATATGGTTGCGAGAAGAGGTAGAGAGGTATGCTCTTTCTGCGGAAAGAGTAAAGATAGGGTCGCCATACTTATAAGCTCTCCCCACGATAAAGACGTATATATATGCGATGAGTGCGTTGATATATGTAAAGGTATAGTCTTAGAGCATAAAGATGAGCACGGTGTCCGGTTGGAGAGCGAGAACATACCCACTCCACAGAAGATAAAGGCCTTCTTAGACGAGTACGTTATAGGGCAAGAAAGGGCCAAAAAGATTCTATCCGTTGCCGTTTACAATCACTACAAAAGGATAAAGGCCAAGGAGGCCGGCTTTAAGACCGATGACGTTGATATTGAGAAGAGCAACATACTCCTCATAGGTCCTACGGGTTCGGGTAAAACGTTGCTGGCAAAAACGCTTGCCAGAGTTTTGAACGTCCCCCTTGCCATAGCGGACGCTACATCTCTGACAGAGGCCGGATACGTAGGGGAGGACGTTGAGAACGTTCTTACGAGACTACTTCAAAATTGCGGGTACGATGTCAAGCTGGCTCAGAAGGGGATAATATACATAGACGAGATAGACAAATTGGCTAAAAAGTCGGGAATAAACCCTTCAATTACAAGAGACGTATCCGGAGAGGGGGTTCAACAGGCTCTTCTGAAGCTGATAGAGGGGTCTGTGGTGAACGTTCCGCCCCAGGGAGGCAGAAAGCACCCCCATCAGGAGTTTATACAGGTAGATACTACGGACATACTCTTCATATGCGGTGGAGCTTTCGTAGGCCTTGAGGACGTTATCAAACACAGAATAGGGAAGTCAACGGTAGGATTTGAGTCTTCTATAAAGAAGGTAGAGGACGAAAAAGAAATCCTAACCTTGGTAGAGCCCGACGACCTCATAAAGTACGGCCTAATACCGGAATTCATAGGTCGCCTGCCGGTTATAACCACCCTTGAGGAGCTGGGTGAAGAGGAACTTGTCAGAATACTGGTAGAACCCAAAAACTCCTTAGTCAAGCAGTATAAAAAGCTACTTGAGATGGACGGCGTAGAGTTGGAATTTACGGAAGATGCGCTCAAGGAGATAGCCAAGGAGGCCATAAGAAGAAAGACGGGGGCGAGGGGACTGAGAGCCATAATGGAGGAGGTTATGACCGACGTTATGTTTGACATACCTTCGGTGGGTAAGGTTAAGAAAGTGGTCATAGACGAAGAGAGCGTAAAAGGCACATCGCCACCCAAGCTCATCTACGAGAAGGCGGTCTAATGGAAAGACCTATAGTAAGGTTTCTTGACATACAGCCTTACGGGGAGAACTTTATTCTCAGAGACCCCTACGGGGTATCCCAACCCATAGTAATCAATAGAGCCACCCTGCTTCTTATGTCCCTCTTTGACGGCAAGAGGGATGTAAACCAGGTTGCCCAAGAGTTTCGCAGGCAAACGGGCATAGAGGTATCTCTTGAAGAGCTGAACTCTCTGCTCAAAGAGCTGGACTCGGCACACCTGCTTTACAACCAAAACTTCAAGCTCAAGTTGGAAGAGGAAAAGAGAAAGATACTTGAGAGAGGGGTAAAAGAAGCCTTCCACGCTGGCGGCGCATATCCGGCGGAGGAACAAGAGCTAAAAAGCTTCCTGGCCGAGAGCTTTCCCAAGGAAGAGGGTGAAGGAGAGAGGCCGGTGGGCATACTGGTACCCCACATGGACTTGAGAGTTGCCGCCGACGTCTACGGAAAGACATACCTTCGCACAAAAGGCCTAAATCCTCAGTTGGTTCTCATATTGGGCGTGTCCCACTACGTTCACGAGACTCCCTTCTCGGCGTGTCCCTTGGACTTTGATACACCCTTAGGGACTTGTGAGGTTGACAGGGAGGCCTTTAAAAAGTTGCAGGCAGAGTTTGATTACGACCTGACCCAAGATATATTCTCCTACAGAATGGAGCACTCCATAGAGTTTCAAGTCCTATACGTAAGGTATCTATTCCCTCAGGCTAAGATTCTGCCCGTCATAGTGTCCCGCGGCGATGAAAGCCTTTTAAAGGTTATAGCTCAAAAGCTGTTAAAGGCTCTTGAGAGCTACGCCGATAGCCTCTTGGTGGTCTCAAGCGTTGATATGAGCCACGTAGGCAGGAAGTTCGGAGACCCGAGCAATTACGACCCATCGGATAGGGATAGGGAGTACATAGGACTCCTGAGGGAGATGAAGAACGAGGACGCCTTCCGCCTCCTGCAAAGCGATGGCAACAGAACCAGAATAGACGGCCAGTTCACCAACTTCGTGTTCTTAGAGGTGCTTAAGGGTTTGGGAGCTCGGAAGGGTGAAGAGATAGATTACAGAGTATGGTACGAGCAGGCTACCGACTCCAGCGTCTCCTTTGCCGGAATGGGCTTTAGGTGATTTCACCTAATAGGAGTTTGACCTTCTCATTTATCTCCTTTATGTTCGGCTTCTCGGTTGGTTTGGTTATTATGTAGCCCTGAATGTAATCGGTTTCCATGAGTACCACCTGCCTTAGCTCATCTTGGGACTCTATACCTTCGCATACCACCCTTATGCCGTTCTTATGAGCTATCTCTATGAGGTGGTTGACTATTACCTTCTTAAAGTCGTCCCTGTGTAGGTTCCTTACAAGTTCCATATCTATCTTTATAAAGTCCGGCCGAAGCTCGGAAAGGTAGAAAAGGCCTGAGTATCCGGAACCTATATCGTCAAGAGCCACCATAACACCCTCGGTCTTTAGGAAGGATATGAGGTTCTTTACGGCTTCCAGTTTGAGCTTTTCGTACTCGGTAAGCTCTACCACTATCCTGTCCGGATTGACTCCGTATGTCAGCAGAGATGCTATCAGCTCTCCGAAGTCCTTTAAGGGATTTTCCAAGAACTTGGGATGAAAGTTTATAAAGAGCTTCACATCCTTAGGTAGCTTCTTTGCGGTGTTCTTAATAGCCTGGTCCCTGCAGAAGCTATCGGAGAACCTGGCAGTTGACCTTCCTATGTTCATTAAATCTACTATGTGAAGAGGAGGACGGCAGAGGGCCTCCATTGCAAAAACCCTCTTCTTTCTTACGTCAACTATGGGATGGAAGACAACCTTGGTCTTGGAGAAGATTGTGCCTATCTCGTTGTATATCAGTTCATCAAGAACGTCCGCCGCGGTCTTGGCCTTGCTAAGAGCGGCGAGGGCCCTCTCACAGGTGATTCCTTCACCCTCTTCAATATCGGCCATCTTCATGCCTTTCAGGAGTTCTACGTCTATCTCGTTCAGGAACTCAAGCATGTGAGCGTTGTTCTTAGGGTGCACTATGAGGACATTCTCCAATTTCTTGGGACTCAGTCCCTCTTCTTGAGCCGTCCTGTATAGAATTTCAACCTCTTCCGGGGATTTTAAGAGAATCAAATAGGTAGGCCCATTCATAGGCAGGTTATTATTATAACCATGGAAATTCATATTATGGGTTCAGACCAAAGGGTAGTGCGGTGCGCGAGGGTCTCCTTTGGAAGAGATGAAGTGATTGACGCACCCAGAGATAAAAAGCTCATAAGGTACCTTTACGCCCACAGGCACGCCTCTCCCTTTGAGCACAACATAATAGCCTTCTCTGCAACAAAGGAGGACTGGCTGGAAATTTTAAGGGAGATTAACAACCCTACCGTGCAGATATACTACTCGGGGGGGTACGTGTGGCTTAATCTCAGAAATCTCATAAACGCCTACGAGCTCATGCCAAAAGAGCTTCTTGAGGCCGTAAGAGACAGGTTCCCTACGGTCTGGAGCGTGGTAGAAAGCGGAGGGGAGATTTCGGACGAGGAGCTGGAGCATATACTATACACCACCGATGAGGAGTTTGTCAGGAAGAGGAAAGAGACGTCTTCGGGCTGGGTGGGCTTGGTTGACAGCTTAGAGCTGGGAACGGATATGGATTACTACACCTTCGTGGTTGAATGTCCTCTGTTCGTGGCACGGCAGTGGCACAGACATAGGTTCGGTTCCTACAACGAGATATCGAGAAGATACACCTCTTACGGCGTGAGATTCTATATCCCCGGCGTGCTCAGAAAGCAGGCCAAAAGCAATAAGCAAGCCTCTTTGGACGAGGCGATAGAAGAGCCTTTCAATTCAAGGATAATCAGCATGATAGTTAAGGTGGTGGACACCTCTATGGAACTCTATGAGAGCATGACCCAGGTGGGCGTAGCCAAGGAACTGGCCAGAGGGATTCTTCCTCAATTCATGAAGACCAAGTACTACTGGACGGTTCCCAGAATAGCCTTGGATAACTTCATAACCTTGAGAACCCACGAGGGTGCTCAGAAAGAGATAAGGGAGTTTGCACAGGCTATAAAGAGCATGGTGGGATATAAGGGGACGGATAAAAAAAATAAGCTTTAAAACCGGCTTGGGGGGATAAAGGCTTGAAACAGAAGGCGTTGATATTCTTTTTGCTCTCCCTGTGCGCCTTTGCGGGCAACCTACTGAACATTCCGCTGCTCTTTGGCAGCGTGCACATAGTTTTAGGAGGAATATTCGCATTCATAGCCCTTGAGCTTTTAGGCTTTGTGCCGGCCTTTGCCGTAGCTCTGATAGCCTCCGTTCAGTTATTTTTGCTCTGGGGACACCCTTGGGGTGCGGTGGTAGCTCTTTTGGAGTTCCTATTCGTAGCGCTGCTTTACAGGAAAAGGAACTTTGAGCTTATAACTGCGGACTGGCTCTTCTGGCTTTTAGTGGGAATCCCCGTTTACATGGCAGGCCTAAAATACCTACTGGGTGTTCAGGAATACGTTTTACACCTTCCTTTCAAGGGAGCCGTAAACGGACTGCTTAACACCTCTTTGGCGAGCCTTGCACTCCTTCTTTTTTATATGTTCATAAAGAGGGAAAAGAGGTTATCCTTCCGGAGGCTGGTTCTCGTATCCACCCTCGTTCTGTCCACCATACCTCTCTTTGCCAAAACGCTGTACGACACCTTCCACGAAGAGGAGATAATCGTAAAGGACGTAAAGGAAGACATACACAGGATAAGTTATTACGCCAAGATTCAGCTCGCTTACTGGCTCAGAGTGCACCTGAACGCGGTTGAGACACTCGCCAACGCTCTGGAGGCGCTGGGTAAGGATAACGTGCAGGAATTACAGAGACAAACGGAGGCCGTACATAAGACATTCAGAGACTTCCACGCATGCTACATAGCAGATGAGAACGCTACCGCACTTACCTTCTACCCTAAGGTGAATCCAAAGGGCAGGTATATGATAGGTGTAAACTTCAATTACAGGCCTTACTACAGGGAGGCTAAGAAAACCCTCAAACCCGTCTTTACAAAGGTGTTTATAGCCAAGTTTGCTCTGCGCCCAGTGGTGGGCATAGCCGTCCCAGCGGTAAAAGATGGCAAATTCATAGGATACGCTTACTGCGGTCTGAATTTAGAGCACGCAAAGGAGCTTTTGGGCAACCTGTCTGCGGAGTCCGGTATATACCTGACCCTCGTGGATAGAGAGGGCACGATAATAGTCTCCTCTTCCCCTGAGCAGAAGACCTTCACACAGGTTGAATTAAGTAAGTTTAAGGTTCTCAAAGGTGGACTGGCAGTTCATATACGGGAAGGCAGCAACCGTATACCACTAAAGAGATGGGAACATGCCCACTTCTTCTACAGTGACCTGATAAGGGAAGGCGTCTCTTGGATGCTCGTAGCCGAATCGGAGGTTTCCCCTTACCGAATAGAGCTTTTGAGCATTTTAGGATGAAATTTGCGTCTAATCCTCTCCTTTTTAAAGGAGAGATACAGACGCACCCCGAAGGGGTTGAATTTTCCGAAAGAGCCTTGTAAATTAATTTGTGATAGCCGATAACCAAGGCTATCGGGTTCACCCACCTTACGGGTGGTAGGGGTGGACTGCTCCGAGCTAATGCCCGTGGAGAGGGAATATCCCTCTGTGAAGCGGGAAGCTCTCCACTTAAGTGGAGAGAGGAGGTCACGAAAGCACTTTGCGATTATCTACATCTTGGGCGGCGTTTCCATACTGCTCGCCCGACTGCTTACCAAGCGGATATACGAACCCCTTACCAAATTGGACGAAGCGGTGAAAGATTTGACCGACAGGATAGAGGCCTCTCCCAAGTTAGAGCTACCCCAAAGCAATATAGCTCTAATAGACTCCTTGACCCAGTCCTTCAAGGATTTGGCAGAGAAAATAATAAACTACACCCGCGAACTTAGAAATAAGGCCTATTATGACCCTCTCACACAGCTCCCAACAGAGTTTTGCTGATAGACAGGATAAATCAGGCTATAGCTTACTCTCACAGACACAACAAAAAAGTGGCCGTTATGTTCATAGATCTTGACAACTTCAAGACAATAAACGACACCCACGGCCACGAGGTAGGGGACGAGTTGCTAAAAAGGGTTGCCAATAGATTAACCACCGTGTTCAGAGATACGGATACCGTTGCCAGATTCGGTGGAGACGAGTTCATAGCCGTGATTCCGGAGGTTGAGGACATAGCCGACATCACCAGGTTGGCGGATAGAGTTTTAAAGGTTCTTGGAACCCCCTTTGACATAGAAGGGGAGGAACTTTTCGTATCCGCCTCCATAGGTATATCCCTTTATCCGGACAACGGACAGACGGCCTCGGAGCTGATAAAGTTCGCCGACGCGGCCATGTATAAGGCCAAGGAGGAAGGGAAGAACAAGTTTGCCCTCTTTACTAAAGAGCTTCACGAAAAGAGCTTGGAAATCTTTATCTTGAAGAACAGACTCCACAGGGCCCTTGAGAGGAAGGAATTTCTGATTTACTACCAGCCTATACACGATACGAACACGAGAGAGCTTATAGGTTGTGAGGCTCTGCTTAGATGGAAACACCCTACGAAGGGGATTCTGTCGCCCGCTCTCTTTATGGAACACCTTGAGGAGATGGGTCTCATAAAGGATGTGGGTGAATGGGTATTCAAAGAAGCCTGTATGAGGGCCAAGGAGTGGAACCTTGGAGTTCACGTGAACGTATCTCCGAAGCAGCTTGTCTTCAAAGACCTGATAGAGTTCTTCCGCTCCACGGTCAAGGAGTGCGAGGTCAACCCGGAGCTGATATCGGTAGAGATAACGGAAAACTCCCTTATAAAGGTCAAAGAGGAAGCCGTGCAAATTCTGCAGGGTATCAGGGAGCTGGGTATAAAGTCTTTCATAGACGACTTCGGCACCGGCTACTCCTCGCTCCTTTACATAAAGAGCCTGCCCATAGACGGAGTCAAGATAGACAGGTTTTTCATAAAGTCCATGGAGTCCAGCAAGGTGGACAGAACCATAGTTAAGTTCACGGTGGAGCTTGCTCACTCGCTCAACCTCAAGGCCATAGCCGAAGGCGTGGAGGACGAGTTTCAACTTATGTATTTAAAAGAGCTCGGGTGCGACGCGGCTCAGGGCTACCTCTTTAGCAAACCTATACCCGAAGATGAGTTTAAAGAATACTTATCCAAGTTCCGATAAATACCTTATGCGGGTAGAGGATTTCTCCTTGCAGATGGGAGTTCAAAAGAGCGCTCAAAGCCTGCGTTTGACAAAAGAGAGTTTCAGGTTTTTAAGGCCGAACGATACCGAAAGACGGGATTTTAACCTAATTCCAGTAAGGGTAGAGACAAAGCCAGTTGAGATAGAGGCGGACTCCGAAGTTGAACTCAGAGAGTTGATTCTAAAAAAACTCATTGAGATGCTTACCGGCAAAAAGATTAAGCTCCTATCGGTGGAGGACTTAACCCCGCAAGACGCTCACCAAATTTCTGAACCCCAGCTGGGGGTAGAATACAGCAAAACCCAGTTGGAAGCCAAGATTGAAAGGCTAAGCTTCTACGCCCAGGGGGAAATCAGAACCCAGGACGGCAGGAGGGTGAGCTTCTCCCTTGAGCTGGAGCTGGAAAACATAGAGATTGAGATAAGCTCCCAGAAAGTTCGTGCGGGCAGCTTGGCGCTCATAGACCCGCTGATTATAAACTTAGACGGCTCGCCGGAACTTCTTTCGGACTCCAGCTTTAGCTTTGACCTCAACGGCGATGGCAAAGATGAGGAGCTTCCCCTGCTTGCAGAGGGCAAAGGCTTTATCTTCTTTGACAGAGACGGCAACGGGAGGGTCAGCGACGGCAGGGAGATACTGGGTGTCAAAAGCTCGGACGCCTTTAAGGAGCTAAAGGAATTGGACACGGACGGAAACGGTTGGATAGACGAGGCAGACTCCGCTTACGACCGGCTCAAGGTGTGGCTGAAGACCCCCACGAAGGACGATATTAAGAGCCTGAGGGAACTGGGTATAGGGGCGCTCTACACCGGAAGCGCTTACGGGAACTTTGGCCTTGAAGACAAGGGAATTGTCCGGAACTTGGGCATATACCTGAGGGAGAACCTTGAGGTGGGTTCATTAATTAAGCTGGACTTCTACGCTTGAGCCTCACTTGAGCCTGCTCTTGGCGTACTCCATAAGCCCGCCGGCCTTGAGTATGTCCTGAAGCTCCTTGGGAAACTTGGTGGCGGCGTACTCCTTACCGGTTCTGAGGTTCTTTATGGTGCCCTTCTCCAAGTCCACCTCTACCTCGTCGCCGTGCTCTATCTCGTCCACCGCCTCGGGAGCCTCCACTATGGGAAGGCCTATATTTATCGCATTCCTGAAGAATATCCGAGCGAAGGTCTTGGCTATCACCACGGGAACGCCCGCGTACTTTATGGATATGGGAGCGTGCTCCCTTGAAGAGCCGGAACCGAAGTTCTTGCCTGCGACTATGATATCCCCTTCCTCGTGCTCCTGAGCGAAGTTAAGATGTTCGGAGTCTTCCATAACGTGCTTTGCCAACTCGTAAGGGTCCGATGTATTTAAATATCTGGCGGGTATTATCTGGTCCGTATCCACGTTGTCTCCGAACTTCCAGACCTTGCCTCTTATCACCATAGCGCTCATGCCTCTTAGTATAACACAGGTGTTAGAATATCTCAGATGTCCAGAGCCGAGCTGCTGGTGCACAAAGATAAGATAATCAAGAACGTAAAATCCCTCGCCGAGTTCAGCGGAAAGAAGCTAATAGCCGTTATAAAGTCCAACGCCTACGGCATGGGTGCTCTGAACGTAGCCCGCATACTTGAACCTCTGCCCCAGATAGATTCCTTTGCCGTGGCCTGCGTGGAAGAGGGTGCCACACTGAGGGAGTCCGGTATAAAGAAGGATATACTCATACTGGGAGGCGTTTTAAGGGAGGAGGTGGATTTTTTAAAAGACTACCGGCTTACGCCGGTGATTTCCGACATAGAACACCTGAAAGCCATAGAGGGATGCCGGCTCAAATACCACATCAAGTACGACACGGGAATGGGAAGGCTCGGGTTTATGGAAGAGACCTTTGAGGACCCGCGCATAGAGGGCGTTATGAGCCACCTATCCACGCCGGCGGACAGGGATTTCTCTCTTCGGCAGATAGAAAGGTTTCGCCGAATCCTCCTGCGCTATCCTAAGGCTAAGAAGGTTCACATGGAAAGCTCCGCGGGAGTCATCTACCGCCTCCCCTTCACCACCCACATAAGGGTAGGCCTTGCCATATACGGGGAGAAGCCTCTGAGAGATTACCCCCTTAAGATAGAGCCGGCGGTAAGTCTGAGGGCCAAGCTCCTGTCCGTGAAAGAGGTTCCCAAAGGACATCCCATATCCTACGGCAAGACCTATATAACTCCCAGAAGAACCAAGATAGGAATCGTGGCCTTCGGTTATGCGGACGGACTTATGAAGTCTCTATCCAATAAAGGACACCTGCTCTACAAAGGCAAAAGGCTCAGAATACTGGGAAGCATCACCATGGACATGACGGTGGTAGAGCTCTCGGATGTGGAAGCTAAGGTGGGAGATTACCTGCACATCGTAGGTGAGGGCCAGAACTTCGTGGACTTGGCAAGGCTCGCCGGCACTATACCCTACGAGCTTATGTGCGACGTGGGAGAGAGGGTAAAGAGGAAAGTGGTGTAAAGGGGGAAAGGTCTCCCCCAACGAGAATTACTTGAGCGTCAAAATCCAGCTGGCCACCTTTTGGGCCTCTTCCTGCTTTAGAGGTTGAGGGGGCATGGGTATGCTTCCCCACTTTCCAGTGCTTCCCTTGGTTATGCTGTTTACGAGGGTAGCTACCGCATCCGCCTGTCCGGCATACTTGGCGGCCACCTCTTTAAAGGCAGGTCCCACCTTCTTGGCGTTTATGTCGTGGCATGCGAGGCAGCCCTTTTGGTTTAGAAGGGCTTGAGCCTCCTCTGCCGATACCGCTACCGGCTGCATACCGCCACCCTGAGGAGCTTCCTCTTTGGGCTTTTCTGCAGCCTGCTCTTGTGCAGGTTCCTGAGCCTCACCTTGAGCCTCTTCCTTAGGTGCTTCCTGAGCAGCTTCCTGCTTACCCTCTTGGGGTTGAGCCTGAGGTTTTTGTTCCTCTTTCTTGACCTCGGCGGGCTTTTCCTCCTTCTTGGTCTCCGCCTTGGGTGCGGACTCCTGCTGCTGACAGCTCAAGAGAGCCAACGCCAAAACTCCGCTGAATAGAAGATATTTCTTCATCTTAACTACCTCCTTAAGTTTTATCTATTTCAGCCTTAAGCCGGGCTACGGCCTCGTCAAAGCCCTCCGGGTTCGTTCCTCCTCCCTGAACCATATCCTCCCTTCCTCCTCCTCCTCCCTTTATCGCCGGCTTTACGGCCTCTACAAGCCTCTTAGCGCTTATTTTACCAGATATGTCCTTAGATATCGCTATGACGAAGTTTAACTTACCTCCGGACCTGGAAGCCAAGAAGACCACCGAGTCCTTTTCCTTTCCTCTGACCGAGTCCGCCGCGTTTCTCAGCTCGCTGGGCTGAAGTCCGTCCAAGAGTCCGTAATAGAGTTTTACTTGCCCTACTTCCTCTTTCTTCAGCGCTTCCCTTAACTCCCTGTTTACCAACTCCTGCCTTAGCCTCTGGATTTCCCTCTCTTTTTCCTTCAGGCTGTTCTGAAGCTGGGATAGCTTTTCGGATAGTTCGTCTCCTTTGGCGTTAAGCTCCTCCTGAAGCCAGAGCAGCGTGAAGTGCTCCCAGAGGGATTCCTTTACGGCCCACCTCCCGGTTTTTGCCACTATCCTCCTGACACCAGCTCCCACGGAGGACTCGTTCACTATCTTGAAGTAGCCTATGTCTCCCGTTCTTTTGACGTGGGTGCCGCCGCACAGCTCCCTTGAAAACTCCCCCGCCGATATAACCCTGACCCTATCCCCGTACTTCTCCTCAAAGATTGCCACGGCCCCGCTCCTGAGAGCCTCCTCGTAGTCCATCTCTTTAACGTCAACGGCATGATTCTTTCTTATCTCCTCGTTGACCAGCTCCTCCACCCGCTCTATCTCCTCTCGGGAGAGAGCACTGAAGTGGGTAAAGTCAAATCTCAGATACTCGTCGGCCACCAAAGAGCCCGCCTGCCTGACGTGTTCCCCCAGCACGCTTCTGAGTACCGCATGTAGAAGGTGGGTTGCGGTGTGGTTGCGCATGATGTCCCACCTGCGCTCCTTATCTATGCGGGCCTTGACTATGTCTCCCACCTTAAGGGAACCGCTCTCCAACACGCCTTCGTGGACTATTAAACCCTCTACCGGGGCCTTGGTATCCTCAACCTTAAAGAGAGCTCTGTCCGTCTCTATAACGCCCGTGTCCCCCACCTGACCTCCCCTCTCCGCATAAAAGGGCGTTTCCTTGATTATTACCTCCGCCTCGTCCCCCTCGGAGAGTTCCGATACCAACTCGCCTCCCCTGATGATAGCTATAACTTCACTCTCGGACTCAAAGCTGTCGTACCCTACAAAGGTGCTTCGCTTTCCCAACTCCTTGAGGTGCGTGTATACGGGTTTTACCTCCTTAGCGAAACCTTTAAAGTGCTTTCTCGCTCTTTCCCTCTGGCGCTCAAGCTCTCTCCTGAAGCCTTCCAAATCTATCGTAAGTCCTTTCTCCTTAGCGCTCTCCTCTATAAGGTCAAGGGGAAAGCCGTAGGTGTCGTAGGCCTTAAAGACGTAATCCCCCGGTAAGAGATTCTCTCCCCTATCTTTGATTTCCTGTATCATCTCCTCAAGGGCTTCCATACCCGCTCTAAGGGTCTTTATGAACCTGTCCTCTTCACTCTTGACCACTCCCTTAACGAACTCCTTGGAGAGTTTAAGCTCCGGATATGGCTTCGTCATCAGCTCTACCACCAGGTCTATCCCCCTGTAAAGGAAGGGTTCCTTGATACCCAGCTTATAGCCGAATCTCTGTGCCCTCCTGAGAATCCTCCTTATCACGTAGCCTCTACCCTCGTTGGAAGGTAGCACCCCGTCGGATATGGCAAAGGTCAAAGCTCTGAGGTGGTCTGCTACCACCCTTAGAGCTACATCGGTCTCAAAGCTCTCACCGTAGGAGCGGCCAGAGACCTCTTGGCCGAACTCAATCAGGGGATAGAGCAGGTCTATCTCGTAATTGGTCTTAGTCCCCTGAAGGACGCTGGCAATTCTCTCAAGTCCCATTCCCGTGTCTATGCTGGGCTTTGGCAGGGGTGTGAGCTTACCGGAGCCGTCCCTGTCGTACTGGATAAACACCAGGTTCCAAATCTCTAAATATCTCTCATCACCTTCGTACTCCTCACCCCTGTCTATGTATATCTCCGAAGAGGGCCCGCAGGGTCCCGTCTCACCCATCTGCCAGAAGTTATCTCTCTCGTCCAGTTTCCATATCCTTTCGGAAGGAACGCCTATTTCCTCGTTCCAAATCCTGTAGGCCTCCTCGTCTTCGTGATAGACGGACACGTATATCTTGTCCTCGGGGAGTTTTAGGACTCGGGTGGTGAACTCCCAACCGAACTCTATGGCCTCTCTCTTAAAGTAATCTCCGAAGGAGAAGTTGCCCAGCATCTCAAAGAAGGTGTGGTGCCTTGAGGTCAAACCTACCTGCTCAAGGTCGTTGTGCTTTCCGGACACCCTGAGACACTTTTGGCAAGAGGTAGCTCTGCTGTAAGGGCGCTTCTCCAGCCCCAGGAAGACGTTCTTAAAGGGCACCATACCGGCGTTGACGAAAAGGAGAGAGGGGTCGTTCTCCGGAATTATGGGCGCACTCTTGACCCGCGTATGCCCCTTTTTTTCAAAGAAGGAGAGGAAGCTCTCCCTGATCTCGTCGGCGCTAAAAGCCATAACAGCTTTAAATTATAAACACATTTATCCCTTGGACTTTACGTAGTTCTCCCAGTTCTCGGGGTTGAAGGGAGAGACCTCTCTGAGCCACTTGATTGTCTTGGGAAACTCCTCAAGTATGTAATCCACGTCCTCCTGGGTGTTCTCTCTGCCGAAGCTAAACACGAGGGAACCGTTGGAAACCTCCTTGGGAACACCTATGGCAAAGAGAACGTGGGACTGCTTCAGGGCCAAAGACACACACGCGGAACCCGAGGCGGTCTCTATACCCATGAGGTCCAGCCTAAGGAGCATAGCCTCGCCCTCTACGAAGTGGACTATCAGGGAGAGATGGTGTGGGAGCCTCTGGGTGGGGTGTCCGGTGAACTCTATGTAGTCTAACTTCTCTTCCAGTCCCTTCTTGAGGCGGTCTCTGTAAGAGGACAGGCGACTCATTCTGTCTTCCAGCTCCTTCATCGTCAACTCTGCCGCCGCTCCGAAGCCCACTATGCCCGGAACGTTCTCGGTTCCCGCTCTGACACCCCTCTCCTGGGTTCCACCCTCTATTAGGGGTCTTACCTTTATGCCCTTGCGCGTCCATAGGGCACCCACACCCTTAGGGCCATACATGAGGTGTGCGGTAAAAGAGGCGGCATCAACACCCCAATCCTTCAGGTCCACCGGGTAGTGTCCCAAAGTAGGCGCGGCGTCCGTATGAAACACCACCTTGGGATTCTTTTCCTTGGCCGCCTGCACCAGCTCCTTTATGTTCTGTATTGTTCCCACTTCCCTGTTGGAGTGGCCTATGGAAACCAACACGGTATCCTTTCTTACCGCTTCCCTGAGCTGTTCGGGGTCAATGAGTCCCGTTTTGTCGGGCTTTAGGTAGGTTATCTCCCAGCCTTCCCTCTCAAGGCTCTTGCAGGGGTGGAGTATGGAGTGGTGCTCTATCTCGGTGGTGATTATGTGTCTTCCCCTCTTCTTATACGCGCTTGATATGCCCTTTATAGCCAAGTTGTTGGCCTCTATGCCGCCGGAAGTGAAGATTATCTCCTCCGGTGTGTTGGCGTTTATCAGAGCTGCCAGCTTCTCACGGGCTTCGCTGACTCCCTTCTTCGCCTCCTGTCCAAAGCTGTGTAAAGACGTGGGATTGCCAAAGTGCTCCCTGAAGTAAGGAAGCATCTTCTCAAGGACTTCCTCCGCCACCGGCGTGGTGGCTATGTGGTCTAAGTAAACTACCTTCTTTCCGACCTTCTTAGCAAACATCTCTCAAACCTCCTACGGTGCTTAATGTATCTCCTCCGCGATGGACTTGGCTATGGCCGTAAACACCTTTGCGGCCTCTGACTCGGGAGCGCTCACCACTATAGGCTCTCCTTCGTCCGATTTTTCGGAGACCTCCGGGTCTATAGGTATTGAGCCCAGAACCCTGAGTCCGTATGTGGTGGCAAAAATCACGGTTTTGCCCTTTCCGAATATATAATACCTCTTACCGCTGTCGGGACATACGAAGTAAGCCATGTTTTCCACAACGCCTATTATGGGTATGTCCACCTCCTTAAACATAGATGTGGCCTTTCTGACGTCCGCGAGAGCTACATCTTGAGGGGTCGTCACTACAACCGCTCCGTCAATCTTTACGTTCTGAGCCAACGTAAGCTGGACATCGCCGGTCCCCGGCGGCAGGTCAAGGATTAGGTAGTCCAGCTCTCCCCACTCCACATCAAAGAGGAACTGGGTCAGAGCCTTCATGAGCATGGGACCCCTCCATATAACGGGGGTGTCCTCCGAGGGAAGCATCAGGCCTATGGAGAGAACCTTTATACCGAACTTCTCTATCGGTAGTATCTTCTTCTGCTCGTTCACCTCAACCCTCTGGCCCTTTATTCCAAAGAGCGTAGGTATGCTGGGCCCGTATATGTCCGCATCCAAAAGTCCTACCTTAAACCCGAGGTTTGCCAAAGAGAGAGCCAAGTTGGCGGACACGGTGGACTTACCCACGCCACCCTTTCCGCTACCGACCACTATTATGTTTTTGACCCCCGGAACGCTCCGCTTGGTAAAGACGGGCTGTCCCATAGGAGACTGGGGCTGTTGAGCCGCCGTAGGCGGCGGAGAGTCGGTAAACTTCACGTTGACCTTCTCAACCTCAGCAAAGCCCGATAGAGCCTTAACTACCCTGTCCCTGATTAAGCTCTGAATTTCCGGTTTTTGAAGTCCTACCACTATGTTTAGTTCTTTGCCTACCAACTTTATGTCCTTTACCAGCTGAGCCAGGTTGGCCTGAATGCCTAAATCCTCAAGGGATTCGCCTTTTAGTGCGTCCATTATGTCCTTGACCGCCATCTAAGAGCCTCCTCTTCTGTATAAAAATTTACAATAAAAGAATATAGAGGTTTTTAAGCTTAGCTATGACTGCTATCATCAGAGTATCATAATAAACACAATGAACTATACACCGCTAATCTTAGACCTATTTAGAAGGAAAGGGGGCTCCACGGAGATTCTCTTCGTTCCAAGCGCTCCCCCCTTGGAGAGGTTAAGAGATAGGCTTGTGCCCCTTACGGATACGACTCTCTCCCCTTCCGACATAAGGGAGACCCTCAACGCGCTGAGGGAAAAGTCAAGAGCCTTTAAGGGTCCTTTAGAGAGGGAAGGCTTTTTTTCCTTCGGAATAGAGGGAGTAGGAAGGATAAGGGTAGGCTACATAACCCAGAGGGGCAGCTACATGTTCAGCGTAGTGAACGTTCCCTTTGAGATTCCGGACATAAGCAAGGTTAGCAAGAACGGTCGGGAAGAAATCCGCGAACTCATAAGCCTCGTAGAGAGTTCCAGGGGGAGGGTTATATACGTAATCGGGGACAGCTTTATGGTTCACAACACCTTCACCTTCTCCCTTTTGAAGGAGATTTCCGCCTTTCGGCAGGACTTTATCTACATCTTAGAGAGGCCCATAACGTACCTGCTACCCCACGACAGGTCTGTGGTGGTTCAGAGGGAGCTGAGTGTGGACGTGGACACCCTACAACAGGGTATAGAGGAGGCTTTACTCCTTGACCCGGACATAGTGTATATAAGCGATATAGCTCTCATGGACAGGGAGGCTCTATCCTCCATAGCGAGATGGATGCCCTTCCCCTTTACCCTACTGATAAGCCAGACAATACCGGACGCGACAAGCTTGAGGACCTCCATAGACATACTCTTAGGTGAGATGTCGGACACCTACAAAGCCTTCGTATCCAAGGTGGTGGAACTGAAGCAATCGGAGGATAAGATAGGCTTTGCTCTTACAGACATAAGACCTCAGGTTGAGGGAAGCCGTTAAAGTTGGAAGCGTAAACAGTGGTGTAGGCTCCAGCGGAAGGTATGAAGAGGAAATCTCCCACCCGTGGCTCGGGCAGATACACGCTCTTTGCCACCACGTCCATGCTGTCGCAGGACACTCCGCCTATAACCCACTCCTTTAATTCCCCCTCCGCTCGGAGGTAGAAGGCGTACCTTATACCTCCTAAGGCCTCCGCCAGTCCGTTGAATACGCCGCTATCTATGTAAAGCCAGTTTTCCCCGCCCCGTCGTGCCTTTCCTATAACTCTGGTAATCATCAATCCCTGGTCTCCCACGATACCCCTTCCCGGCTCTATCTGAAGCTCGTGGGGTGGGGAAGGGAAGTACTTTCTCAGCAGTCCCCTGACGTAGTAAGCTATATCCTCCACCTTGATAGCCTCGTAGGCGTACCTGACGGGAATGCCTCCGCCCATATTCAGGGTTAGCAGCTTTATCCCCTTTTCCTTCGCCCTGTTCCACAGGGTAGCGGCCCTCTTTATGGCTATGAACCAGTTTCTCAGGTTGTTGCATTGGGAACCCACGTGGAAGGTTATGCCTATGGGGACAAGGCCCCTTCTTTGGGAATACTCAAGCAGCTCCAAAGCTTCATCTAAGTCCGTGCCGAACTTCCTTGAGAGGGGCCAATCGCTCCCCTCGTTGGGGACGGTTATCCTAACGTAGACCCTTGCTCTGGGAGCGACTTTGCGTATCTTCTCAACCTCTTCAAAGCTGTCCAGCGCAAATCTCTTCACTCCGCGGGAGTAGGCGAAATCTATGAAATCTAAGGGTTTTACCGGGTTGCTGGAGATAATTTTTTCGGGTGCTACTCCCGCACCGAGTACTTTTCTCAGCTCCTCCGTGGAGGCCACCTCAAAGCCCGAACCCACCTCGGCGAGGGACTCTATAACCTTCGGGTGGTCGTTGGCCTTGACCGCGTAATACACCTCCACCTCTTGCATCTGATACTTTATCTGCACATAACGGCTCTTTATACCTTCCGTGTCCAGCAGCAGGATAGGCGTCTTGGCGGGACTTAGGTGTTCTGAGAACTTGGGCTTTTCCCTCAGAAGCTCTTCAAATACCCTTTTGGCAAACTCGTACTGAACCTTACCAGAGAAGCTCACGGAAAACTAATATAAAGCCTCTTTGACCTTTCTGCGAAGCCAATCCTTGACACCGCAAACAATATGGTGAGATTCCTCAGAGCTTAGCTTGAGCGAAGGCGTAGATTAAAGGTTAAGAAAAGATACAGGGAGGTAGAGCCATGGGAGTATTAGAAACGCTCGTTTTAAAGGACAGCCTTTCGGATACGGAGAAGCTGGTGGTCTTTAGGGAGCTTCTTAAAAGGGAGATGGACGCTCTGAACGAGTACTGCAAGATTAACGACCGGCTTTCTAAAGATTACGCCATAGAGATGTGCCACATACATAACGTAAAAAAGGTCAACATAGCAAGGCTCATGGCCATAATCAGGCATTACGACCCCAAGTTTATGGAACTGCTAATCAACACCGACCCGAGGGTTAGGAAGTTCATTCAGTACTACTTTGACTTTGTGAACAAACACGAGTACTTTGAGGACGTCTTAGAACCTCAGAACCTCTTCGGGAACTGGGATTACATAAGGTACAAGCTCAAGATTCTCTTCCCGGAGCTGGACTTTGAGGAGATAGACAGGTTTAAGTTCAAAAGGGAGGACTTCATAAACTACGTCAAGGAGAAATTGGGAGAGTCCGAAGAGCTTATAGAAGAGAAGTTGGCCAAAGCCACTTGGTACGAGAGCGTTCCGTACTTAGAGCTGGAAAGCGAGATGGATAGGCGTTGGCACCCTGAGCCCGTTATGACGGACGAGGACTGGGAATTCATAAGGAGGAACATAAACGGCAGAAAGAACATAGTGGTGCCGGACGGAAGCGGAGGCAGCAAGCTGGTTTACGTGGAGGTGGACATACCTTACGCCGAGTTGGACAGATATAGAAAGGATAGGGAAGGCCTGAAGAAACTTCTGATGGAGAAATACAACCTGGACGAGCACGGAGCGGAGCAGATTCTCAGGAAGGCGGGTTGGGAGTCGGACAGCTTTCACATAGTTCCGCCGGTCCACACCGACGTGGAGGTGGAATACGGAGAGGACATATACGAGGTAAAGAGGAGCCACGAGCGGGAAAGGACCCATTACAGCATATCTCTGCTCTCGGCCCACATAAGATACTTGGGTGGGTTGGAGTTGGAGCTGCTCAACTACTACGACCTGCTCAAGGATAAGGTTAAGGAGGTGGAGGAGAAGCTCAGCCTCTTCATAAGAACCAAGCGGAGGATACTGGGTAAGCTATTCGGCGTCTATTACAGGGTTGACCCCATAATGGCGGAGGCCATAATCACCTCAGACACGGAGCTTTTGGACACTCTGAAGGAGATGGTGGTAAAGACGGGGGTCAGAGGTAAGAAGTTCGGACTTTACGACTCGCCCGTGGTCTGGAGGGAGGTAAAGCGCAGGATAGTCTCAAGGTTTCCCGAAGTTAGCGAGGAGGAGATAGAGAAGTACAAAGGCAACAGGGAAGGATTCGTGGAATTCTTGGCTCATAAGTTGGGCAAAGACAAGGACTTTATAGACTCAAGGCTTGAAGATGCCGGCTGGCTAAAGAGTGAAGAGGTTCCAAACTTCCTCAAGCATATAGGGCCTTAGGTAATTGGCTATGGAGCTTTTGATACTTAAAGGCAGCCTGCTGGAGGTGGACGCGGAGGTCATAGTGAATCCCGCCAACAGCCATGGATACATGGGCGGCGGAGTGGCCGGGGTGATACGCAGCTTAGGAGGCGAGGAGATAGAGAGGGAAGCCGTCTCAAAGGCTCCTATTCCGGTGGGCAGCGCCGTTCTTACTACGGCCGGCAGGCTTCCCTTCAAGGGCGTGATACACTCGCCCACCATGGAGGAGCCGGCAATGCCCACCACTCCCAAGAAGGTAGCTTTAGCCACGCAAGCAGCTCTTAGGCTTGCAGACGAGGAGGGCTTCATCAGCGTGGCCTTCCCGGGCATGGGAACGGGAGTGGGCAGACTCCCGAAGGATACGGCCGCCGAGGTGATGCTCTTGAGTATAAAGGATTTCACACCCAGAAGCCTCAAGAAGGTGGTGCTGGTGGACTTAGACGAGGAGATGGTCAAGGCGTGGGAGTATAAGTTCAAGGAGCTTTTCGGCAGATAGACAGGCTCTGCAGGAGCATACGTGGGGGAAGCAGGGAGAGCACTCCATAGGGACATTAATTACCTCGGTCTCGTACCCTATGGGCCCCCACACCAGCGGGTCGGTAGGGCCGTAGATGACTAAGCTCCTTACGCCGAGGTAAGAGGCCAGGTGGGATATACCGCTGTCCACACCGATGTAGGCGGTTGCAGAGGCCAAATCCCGGGCAAACCTCAGCAAATCCCTTATGGGATAGCTCCTCTCTACCTTACCCTCAAGCCAACCTTCGGCCTCACCTAAGGGATAGACCACTTGAGCTCCCCTTTCCTTTAGAACCTTCTCCAGCTCAAAGAAGAGCTCTAAGGGTGGATTCTTCTTAGGAGAGCCGCTGGAGGGGTGCAATACCACCTTTCCCTTCAGGGGAGAGTTCTCCGACGTTCTCAAAGGCAATCTCCTTGAAAATTCGCCGCTTAGGCCAACACTCCTAAGGTAGTGTTCCACAACCCAGACTCTACCCTGCGGGAACGGGGGTAGATTCCCTTCGGAAAACACGAACCTTACGGGATACTCTCCCTCGGGTATCTCGGAAAAGGCTCTCTTTATCCAACCTATACTCTTCGCTATCTTCAGGT
>JALWEG010000026.1 GCA_027014155.1 Aquificaceae bacterium | reverse complement strand
TAGAGCCATGCACTCGGGAAGGAAGTCGCTCATAGAGCGTTAAAATTTGAACTTTATGGTAAAAACTTGCCTTCCCGTCTTCTAAAACCCTTGTGCCTCAATATGCTCAGAAGAAGGGTTGCAGTTATCCCTGGAAATAAAGGGATTGCGACCATGCAGCCAAATGTACTATAGTCTTTGACTCTTTTCATACGTTGCAGTTATCCCTGGAAATAAAGGGATTGCGACGCTCAAATATCTAAATATGCAGGAGGTATAGGTTGTTATATAGGGTTGCAGTTATCCCTGGAAATAAAGGGATTGCGACCGACAATAGATACTTCTTATTCTTCTCTAATCTTATATTCTCTTGTTGCAGTTATCCCTGGAAATAAAGGGATTGCGACCGACAATAGATACTTCTTATTCTTCTCTAATCTTATATTCTCTTGTTGCAGTTATCCCTGGAAATAAAGGGATTGCGACCCTGAAGACTCCACCGAACCTGTCCTTCAGATCATCGAGCGTTAGGTTGCAGTTATCCCTGGAAATAAAGGGATTGCGACAAGAAGATTAAAAATACTGATAGAATACCTATAATTTTGTCAGTTGCAGTTATCCCTGGAAATAAAGGGATTGCGACTTAAGCTTCCCATACCTCGTAAGACTCGATTTCTCCTTGTTCTAGGTTGCAGTTATCCCTGGAAATAAAGGGATTGCGACAGGCTCTAACCAGAGAGCCGAAGTTGACCGCGAGCCTCAGTTGCAGTTATCCCTGGAAATAAAGGGATTGCGACACCAGAAAAATACCCATCACCAGTAAAACCACCAAAATGTTGCAGTTATCCCTGGAAATAAAGGGATTGCGACATGATAACATCCTCGGCAGGCCTCTCTACCTGCCAAAACCTGTTGCAGTTATCCCTGGAAAGAAAGGGATTGCGACAAAAGCGGAGCTTTAGAGCTCCGCAGGGGAGGTAATTAGCAGGGTTGAAGTTATCCCTGGAAAGAAAGGGGTTGCGGCATTGAATACCCGGTGGTCTGCCGAAGGCGGATTGCAAACTTTTGCTCAAAGAGGAGTTGTCAAGGCTAACAGCCAACCTCTGCAAAAGGCAGGTCAGGCGGCTTAAAATTAACAAATTGCAGAGATGAGAGGTATAAAGTACGCCACCCTTGCACTTCTGTCCCTGATACTGGCATTTGTGCCCTTTCACCTCACAGGCTCCCCCGAAGGTGGCAGAGTGCAGATGTTGGAACTCAAACCCCAGGAGTTTAACCCCAAAATAGGCAAAAGAGGGGGAGTGCTAAGGTTTATACTCAGCGGAGACCCCAAGACTCTGAATCCGGCACTGGCTCAGGAAACCACATCTACCGCCGCCTTCAGCGGAGTGTTTTCTGGACTTACGAGGCTCAACCTAAAGACCATGGAGGTTGAGCCTGAGCTGGCCTCAAGTTGGGAGAGCAAAGAGGGGGGGCGTGTGTGGGTCTTTCACCTGAGAAAGGACGTAAGGTGGAGCGACGGAAAACCCTTTACCGCGGACGACGTGGTGTTTACCTTCAATCGTGTGTATTACAATGACAACATTCCCTCTTCAACCAGAGACATACTGACCGTGAAGGGTAAAAAGATAAAGGTGGAGAAGCTAAGCGACTATACCGTCAGGTTCACCCTTCCCGAACCCTTCGCTCCCTTTCTGAACTCGGTAGGAGTTGAGATACTCCCCAAGCACAAGCTTGAGAGGTTCGTAGAGGAAGGTAAGTTTACCACCGCTTGGAATGTAAACACAGACCCCAAGGAGATAGTTGGAACGGGACCCTACGTTATAAAGGAGTATGTGAAGGGTCAGAGGATAGTTTACGAGAGGAATCCTTATTACTATAGGAAGGACGAAGAGGGAAACCCGCTTCCTTACATACCCAAAAGGGTGGGGCTCATTGTCTCAGACCCAGACACGGCTCTTTTGAAGTTTTCCAACGCTCAGGTGGACTACATAGGACTTAGGGCACAGGACATTCAGATGATTGCCGACTTAAAAAACGAACACATCAAGGTATATGACCTGGGGAGCACGCCATCTACCACCTTTCTGGTCTTCAACCAAAACCCCAAGGCCAACATTCCCGAGTACAAACTCAAGTGGTTCAGAAACAGGCTGTTCAGAGTCGCCATATCCCACGCCATAGACAGGGAGGGTATCTGCTACCTGGTATATAACGGCCTCGCTAAACCCCTTTACACCCCCATAACGGAGGCAAACAGGCCTTACTATGAAGAGGGCTACTACCCCAAGTTTGAGTACGACATTGCCAAGGCCAAAAGCTTGCTCAAGGAGGCGGGTTTTGAAGACAGGGACAAAGATGGGATACTTGAGGATCCCGAAGGCAACGATGTCAGGTTTACCCTCCTGACCAACGCGGGGAACAAGGAAAGAGAGACCATAGGGAACATAATCAAGGAAGACCTAAGGAAGCTGGGTATTGAGGTAAACTTTCAGCCCATAGACTTCAATAACCTCGTCAGCAGGCTTACCGCACCCCCCTACGAGTGGGAGGCCATCATCATAGGTTTAACCGGCTCAAGAGACCCCCACTTCGGTAGAAACGTCTGGCATTCCTCGGGGCAGCTTCACATGTGGAACCCTTCCCAGAAGGAGCCTTCAACGGCCTGGGAGGCTCGGGTGGATAGTCTCATAGACAGGGGAGCTGTGGAGATGAACCCGGATAAAAGAAAGAGGCTTTACATGGAGGCCTTCAAGATAATCACCCTGCAACAACCCATGATTTTCATTGCCACCCCTAAGAGCCTGCTGGCCGCCTACGACAAGGTCGCCAACTTGTTCCCAACCGTTTGGGGCTGGTATGAGGAGGATAGGCTGTTTTTAACCAAGTGAGGTATTAAAATTAAGATTTATCATGTTTGAGGTTAGTTTCGTAGGCGCCTTTTTGGCAGGCTTGGTGGCCTTCTTGTCCCCATGCATACTGCCCATAATCCCCGCTTACTTATCCTACGTTTCCGGTGTAGGGGTGGAGGAACTCCAAAAGGAGAGAAAGCTGTTCAACGTCAAGGTATTCCTGTCAGCCCTCTTTTTCGTTGTCGGCTTCTCCATAATCTTCACCCTATTGGGAGCTTCGGCCTCTTACATAGGTCAGCTGCTCAGGGATTACCAGACCCAGATAGCCCAGATAGGCGGTGGGGTGGTGATATTCTTCGGCCTGCACTTTGCGGGAGCGTTTCTGAGGCCCAACTTCCTCAAGGAGCTTATAGGCGTAGAGGCTCTACTGTTCGCCCTATACGTATTCAAGGCCATAAGCTTAGACACCTTCATGGCTCTATCGGGAGCAATGGCGGTGGTGCTGGCCTTCTACCTCTTTGGAGTCCACCAATACCTGTACAGGCAGTTCAAGGCGGAAGCCAAAACTAAAGCCTCTTATCTGGGAGCCTTCCTGATAGGGATAATCTTCGCCTTCGGTTGGACCCCCTGCATAGGTCCGGTCTTAGGTTCAATACTGTTTATAGCCTCCCAGCAGGAGACGGTGGGACAGGGAGCACTGCTTCTTCTGCTGTTTTCGGTGGGCCTCGGAATACCCTTCCTGATAGCCGGCCTTCTATTCTCCGCATTCCTCGGCTTCGTCAAGAGGTTCGGTAAGTTCTTCGGCTACGTAGAGTTCGTCGGAGGTCTTCTGCTCATAAGCTTAGGTATCCTATTGGTCTTAGATAAATTAGGGTGGTTTGCCACCTTGGGGTATTGAGCATGAGATACTATGGAATACCTTCGGAAAGCAGGGTTGAGGAGATAGCTCAAAGCATAGAAAGCGGCATCTGGATATACGAGGACTTAAATGCCCGCGTTCGCCAGGAGCTATCGGTGGAGGAGGCCAAAGAGAGACTGAAAGAGATAATCAACCAGATTAGGGAATGGAAGGAGAGCTTCACCACCATGTCCAAAAGCACCATATTCGTGTTCGTGCACGAGCCGTCCCAACCCAAGGCCTTCAAGATATACGATACCTCCTCCTTGGGCTGTTCCACGGAACTATCTCCGCCCAGGTGGAAGCTCTACCTGAGAGAGCTGGAAGGAAAAGTTTAAGCCAAGTTATCGTAAAATAGAAGCCTATGAACAGGCCTTACGTGATAATAGTCTCCGAAGTCAGCGTTGATGGTAAGTTAACACTCTACAGGGGAGCCTCGTCCAAGGAGCTGATGAGCCTGATGGACGAGGAGGCTTACAGGTACCTTCACGAGATAAGAGCCAAGGTTGACGGGATAATGGTGGGCTGTGAAACCGTCAGAACCGACAACCCCAGTCTCACGGTCAGATACGTGAAGGGAAAGAACCCCGTCAGGGTGATACCCTGTTCAACCGCCAACGTGCCCATAGACTCAAACGTGCTAAACACATCTGAGGCTCAAACCATAATAGCCACCACAGAGAGGGCGCCCAAAGAGAGGCTGGAAAAGATAAGAGCAAAGGGCGCAGAGGTTATAGTCGCCGGAGATGAACTGGTGGACTTTGATAGACTGCTCCCCCAGCTCTACGAGAGGGGAATAAAGACCCTTATGGTGGAAGGCGGCGCTTCAATAAACTGGGAGTTTATAAGAAGAAAGGCGGTGGACGAGATAAGGCTAATACACCTGCCCGTGATAGTGGGAGGGGAGAACGTTCCCACGTTGGTCGGCGGTGAGGGTATCAAGAAGCTAAAGAACCTGCTCCACCTCAGAATAAGGGCTCACTTCAAGAGAGGACACCAACTCATAACCGAGTGGGAAGTGGTCAAGTAGGGTATGGAAAAGGTCTGGGAACTCCACGGTCTAACGGAGGAAGAGTACAGGAGAATTCTGAGCAAGCTGAGCAGGGAGCCCAACGGAGTAGAGCTGGGAATCTTAGGTGCCCTATGGTCTGAGCACTGCTCATATAAATCCTCAAGGAGGCATCTTAGGGAGTTCCCCACGGAGGCACCGTGGGTGATTCAAGGACCCGGAGAGAACGCCGGGGTCGTAAAGATAGACGAGGAGGTGTGGGTAGCCTTCAAGGTGGAGAGCCACAACCACCCTTCCTTCATAGAACCCTTCAACGGTGCGGCTACGGGAGTAGGTGGAATAATAAGGGACGTGGTCTCTATGGGAGCGAGGCCGGTCGCCTTGGCCGACTCCCTCAGATTCGGGGAGCTCACTCAGGAGCATACCAAGAGGCTCCTGAAGGGCGTGGTCAAGGGCATAAGCTCCTACGGCAACTCCATAGGTATTCCCACCGTCGCCGGAGAGACCCTTTTTGAGTCCTCTTACGAAACCAATCCCCTCGTCAACGCCTTCTGCCTGGGTATCCTTCCCGCAGGGAGGATGCTACGCGCCAGGGCCACCTCACAGGGACAGATACTCTTCCTGATGGGCTCTTCCACGGGTAGAGATGGGATACACGGTGCGGTCATGGCCTCCGGCGAGTTCGGAGAAGATACGGAGCACAAGAGACCCAACGTTCAGGTGGGAGACCCCTACTTTGGGAAAAAACTCCTTGAGGCGGTGATGGAGATAGTTGAAGAGGGTTTAGCGGTAGGAATCCAGGATTTGGGTGCTGCGGGCCTTGCCGGCTCCGCTTCGGAGGTGGCGGCCAAGTCGGAACTGGGCGCGGAGCTTTATCTGGATAAGGTCCCTCTGAGGGAGGAGGGAATGAATCCCTACGAGATACTCCTCTCGGAGTCCCAAGAGAGAATGCTCATAATAGCCGAAGAGGATAAGCTTCCACGACTGGAAGAGATAGCTAAAAGACACCACTTGGAGGGTGCGGTGGTAGGCAGAACCACCGAAGGGGGAACGCTCAGGGTCTTCTTCGGTGAAGAGAAGGTAGCGGAGCTTCCCGTTTCCTTAATAGTGAACGAGGCGCCCGTTTACGACAGGGAAACCAAAGAGCCTTCATACTTTTCACAGCTCAGGGAGTTTGACCAGGATAGCCTGCCGGAGGTTGACCTAAAGGAGGCCTTGAGGAAGGTTCTATCCTCTCCCAACGTGGCGGACAAGTCCCCCGTGTTCACCCAGTACGACTATCAGGTGGGGACCAATACGGTTCTAAAGCCCGGGGGAGACGCGGCGGTTCTCAGGATTAAGTGGCCTTCCAAACCCCGGATAAACAGCCAGAAGGGATTGGCCATATCCTCGGAGGGCAACGGCCGCTTTGTCTTCTTGAATCCCTACGAGGGAGCCAAATACGTGGTGGCCGAGGTTTACAGGAACCTCTCCTGCGTAGGAGCCAAACCTCTCGCCATGACCGACTGCCTAAACTTCGGCAACCCGGAAAGGCCTGAAATCATGTGGCAGTTCGTTCAAGCGGTAAAAGGAATGGCAGAGGCCTGTAGCAAGTTGAACTTTCCAGTGGTAAGCGGCAACGTTTCCCTCTACAACGAAACCGTTGATAGGGAAGAGGTGAGAAATGTGTTCCCCACGCCCGTGGTGGTGGGCGTCGGTGTGCTGGAAAACGCCGAAGATTACGTTGGCCATGCCTTTGCAGAACCTTCCGAGATATACCTAATCGGTGACCTATCCCGCAGCGGCCGAGTTGACGGTAGCGAGTATCTCAAGGTAGTCCACGGACTCGTAAAGGGGGACGTCCCTTACGTTGACCTTGAAAAGGAAAAGGCCCTATCCCAGACCCTCTTAGAGCTGAACGCTAAGGATTTGCTTCTTTCGGCCCACGACGTATCGGTAGGCGGCCTTATGGTGGCTCTGCTTGAGTCCCTCTTTCCTTCGGAGCTGGGTGCACAGCTGGAAATATACACGGAAGAGAGGCTTGATTTTTCCCTCTTTGCCGAGATGCCCACAAGGGTGGTGGTCAGCGTAAAGCCCGAGCTATCGGACGAGCTAAAAGATATCGTGGAGAAGAATTCCCTCGGCTGGACCTTCTTGGGCAGGGTGGTTGAAGGCAGAGAGCTGAGCCTCTCCTACAACGGGGAGCCGGTTCTGAAGGAGAACATTGACGAGCTTAAGGGAATATGGCAGAAAGGCTTAGAAGGGTTCCTGTAGCTTACTTGTACACGGCGATAGCCGTTCTCTTGATTGATATAATCACAAAAAACCTGGCGGAAATCGGACTCAGGGGCAAAGTCGTAGAGCTGCTGCCCTTTCTGGAGCTCACCCTCGTCTACAACAGGGGCGTGGCCTTCGGCTTCTTATCCGAAGCACCCGATTACCTTAGACTTCCGGTGCTGCTCCTTTCCCCCCTGATTGGCCTCATCATAACCTACGTCTATTCCTTGAACTCCAAAGACAGACTCACCCATGTAATAATGGGTCTGATAGCCGGTGGTGCTCTCGGGAACTTTTACGACAGGCTGGTTCTGGGACGCGTCAGGGACTTTATATACCTGCACTGGCGGGAGTATTATTGGCCAGCTTTCAACTTGGCGGACGCCTCTATAAGCTTGGCGGTATTTTTACTACTGCTGAAGAGTTTCAAGAGATAGCTACTTTATTCCTATCTCCGCTCTGAGTATGTCGTGCATGTGAAGAATGCCCTGAGGCCTGTTTTCCTCGTCCACCACTATGAGAACCGTTATCTTGTGCTCCTCCATTCTCCTTAGAGCCTCAAGGGCAACCTCCTCCGGATATGCCACCTTGGGAGATTCGGTCATTACGTCCCTTGCAATACTGCTGTTGAAGTCCCCTCCCCTTCTGACGAACCTTCTCAGGTCTCCGTCGGTTATTATTCCCGTCAGCTTCCCCTCTCGGTTTACCACGGCCGTAGCACCGAATCCTTTGGAAGTGATTTCTATGATTACCTCCCTCATGGGCTCATCTTCGCTCACAACTGGGACATCCTCCCCGGTATGATAGAGGTCTTTCACCAATCTGAGCTTCCTTCCCAAAGCCCCTCCGGGGTGGCGCAGAGCGAAGTCCTCTTTTGTGAAGCCCCTGAGCTGGGATAGCACCATGGCGAGGGCGTCCCCCAAAGCCAAGGTGGCCGTTGAAGAGGTGGTGGGGGCCAGCTCCAAGGGACACGCCTCTCTTTGAACGTTGAGAAGGAGACACACGTCGCTGTGCTTGGCAAGGGTGGACTCGGCCCTGTTGGTTATGGCTATCAGGGGAACCCCCAGCATCTTAACGTAGGAGATTAGGCTCACTATCTCGTCCGACTCTCCGCTGTTGGAGACGGCTATGACCACATCTTGGGGAGATATAACCCCTAAGTCCCCGTGCAGGGCCTCAGAGGAGTGCAGGAAGTGAGACGGAGTTCCGGTGCTTGAGAGGGTAGAGGCAATCTTTCGTGCCACATGACCGGACTTGCCTACGCCCGTCAGTATGACCTTGCCTTCACACCTGAGGAGCAGCTCTACGGCCCGAGCGAACTCCTCCCCCAGAGACTCTTCAAGCCTCCTTAGCCCCTCTATCTCCTCACGGATTACCCTCCTGCCCTGGGCTACTATCTCTTCCTTATCCATTCTTGTAGTTCTCTATACCCTTCTTGATTTCCTCTATGGCGCTCTGGACTCCCTTCCAGCTCTCAACCTTGACCCATTTACCTGGCTCCAGTTCCTTGTAGTGCTCAAAGAAGTGCTTTATCCTGTTCCTGAGAATCTCCGGCAGGTCGTCTATGGTCTTCACATTCTCGTAGGTGGGGTCCAACTTGGAGTGGGGAACCGCCACCAGCTTGGTGTCTATACCTTCCTCGTCCTTCATCTCAAGCAGTCCTATGGGTCTGCAGCGCATCACGCTTCCGGGAGCTACCGGTTCCCTTGATACTACGAGAACGTCAACGGGGTCTCCATCATCGGCGAGCGTCTGCGGGATATAGCCGTAATTGAAGGGGTAATACATGGCTGTAAACAGGAACCTGTCCACGAAAACCACGTCCGTATCTTTGTCCACCTCGTACTTTATACCGCTTCCCTGCGGAATCTCCACCACCACGTATATGTCCTCGGGGGGATTCTTGCCGGGTGGAATGTCCTTAAAGCCCATGCTCAACCTCCAAAGGGAATTTTTGATTTATTCTACCCCAAAGGGTAAAATTGTCCTTATGTATTTAGAGTTTGAGAAGCCCTTGGTAGAGCTAAAGGAGAAGATAGACAGGCTCAGGGGGGCTTACAACCTGGGAAATCGCACCGTAGAGGGGGAGATGAGGAAGCTCCAGAGGGAGTTCAAGGAGAAAGCTAAGAAGATTTACGGTAAGCTCTCTCCCTGGCGCAGGATTTTATTGGCCAGACACCCCAAGCGGCCCCATACCCTTGATTACGTAAATAGAATCTTCAAAAACTTCCAGGAGCTACACGGGGACAGAAGCTTTGCAGAGGATAAGGCGGTGGTAGCCGGCTTTGGAGAGTTCTACGGAAAGAAGGTGGCGGTCATCGGCCACGAGAAGGGCAGGAGCACCAACGAGAAGATAGAGAGGAACTTCGGTATGCCTCACCCAGAAGGCTACAGGAAGGCCATGCGGGTAGTAAAGCTTGCCGAGAAATACGGCTATCCCGTCGTGAGCTTTATAGACACGCCCGGAGCTTACCCGGGCATAGGCGCGGAAGAGAGGGGACAATCTCAGGCCATAGCGGAGAGCCTCTGCACCATGGGTTTCGTAAGGGTTCCGACCCTGTCTATAGTGATAGGGGAAGGTGGGAGCGGTGGAGCCTTGGCCTTCGGTATAACGGACAGGGTTTACATAATGGAGAACGCCTACTACTCGGTTATATCTCCGGAAGGGTGTGCCGCAATTCTTTGGAAGGACCAGTCCAAGGTGGAAGAGGCCGCAAAGGCTCTTAAGATAACCGCCAAAGAGCTTCTGTCCCTAAGAGTGGTTGACGACGTAATACCGGAACCTTTAGGTGCCGCCCACTGGGAACCTGACAGGAGTGCGAGGGTGGTCAAGTGTTTCATCAGAAGAGCACTAAGGGAGCTGTCATCTTTGAGCCTTGAGGAGCTTATAGAAAAGAGGGTTGAGAAGTTCAGGAGTATGGGAGCCTACAGAACTGCCTAATTCTGACAGCTGGGACAGAGGCCGTAAACGTTTACCGAATACCCCATCACCTTAAAACCCTCGGGGTTCTCCGGCAGCTTCACCTCGTCGTCAAGGTATATATCCCTTATGCTACCGCAATTGGTGCATATCAGGTGGTGGTGTTCCTCGGTGTTGGCGTCGTATCTGACCGAGTTGCCCCAGTAGCAGACCTTTTTGGCAAAGCCCATCTGCTCCAGGGTTTCCACGGTCCTGTAGACGGTGGCCAAGGATACGAAGGGATACTTCTTCTTAACCTCCTCGTATATCTCCTCCACCGTAGGGTGGGTGTGGGAGTTGAGAAGGATTTCGTAAACGGCTACCCTCTGGGGTGTTATCTTAAGACCCTCTTGCCTACATCTATCCACAAAGGCCTTGAGCTTTTCCTCTTTGAGTTCCATACTATTAATATAACAGAAGCGGACACGCTTTCAATAATGATTTTCACCTAATTAATTTTATAGTTTACGTACTCTTAGTTCTCTCCCTATGACCGCCCTTAGTAAACAGCAGAAGCTCCGGCAGCTCCATGGGAGTAGCTATGTAGTAGCCCTGCAGGTAGTCTATACCGAACCCCCTCAGGATTTCCATCTCCTCCTGAGACTCTATAAACTCGGCTATACCCCTTATACCCAGCTTCTTGGTTAGAACCGATATAACGTAGACTATCTTCTCTATGTTCTTTGAGCTTGATATGTCCTTGATTAAGGAGCCGTCTATCTTCAGAACCTTGAGCAGTCCCTTCTCTGCCAAAGAGCCTACCAATCTGAGAGAAGAGTATCCCGCACCAAAGTCGTCCACCGCAAAGGAGACGTGGCTCTTTTTGCCCACCTCCTCTATTATCTCCACGTTGTTGAGAACCTCCTGCTCGGTAAGCTCCAGCACTATCTCAAAATCCTCAAACTCCTTGAGGAAAGAGAGTAGCTTTTCCATATAAGTTTCAGACATCAGAGACTTCGGACTTACGTTAATAAACAGCCTACCTACAGCCCTCTGGAGCTTAGGTTTGTATTCCTTTAGCTTCTCCAGCACGAGACCGTCCAAGAGGTCTATCAGGTTTAGCTCGTATATGAGGTCTATAAATATTCCCGCGGGAATCAGTTTCTTACCTTCCTTCAGCCTTATGAGAACCTCAGCTCCCGCTACCTCCTTAATATCCGAAGAGCTAACTATAGGCTGAAAGACCAGGTCTATATCCCCCTCTTTAATCTTCTTCTTTATGCTCTCAACGTTCTTATACTTCTCGTGAATCCAGCTGAGTATCCTCTCCCTCTTCTCCCTGCCTATAGATATGTTGGCGTGCAAGTTCTCCCTCCTGGCCTCCTCCTTCAGATAAAAGAGGACATCTCTTATATCATCCTCCACAAGCTCCACAAAAGGTTCAAGCTCCAAGGTGGTTATCGTGGTTGCCACATCTATGACCTTGCCGTTTAACTTAAGCTCAAAACGAAGCTCATCTTCAAGCTTGCTTACGAGTTCTTTCACCTTACCTTCATCGTAGTTTATGTTGAACATAAAGAAGTTGGACGTGTTTCCAGGTATCACCAGCGTGTTTGCCGCATCTTCCTTTAAACAGGAGCTCAATCTTTCGGAGACCTCCCTTATGACCGCATCTCCCACCTTCTCCCCGTAGTTGGCGTTTATCTTCTTCAGATTAGATATGTCTATCATAGAGACGTACTTCAATCCCCCCTGCCTGGACATGCCCTCCACCAGCTTGAAGAAGTTGGACTCTATATCCGCGTAGGTTAAGAAGTATAGCTCGGATATGGTCTTAGAAAGCTTGGCGACAAGCTCAGTCGTATCTTTAAGAACCTTGTAAGCCTGGTAGTATAAGCCCTTATCGTAAAAGGCAAAGAGCGTGTTTGCCGTATCGTGAATAAGCTCGTGGAGCTTGTGTATGTATGTGCACATATTGGCGTCCATGCACACCATAAGGGACTCCGGATAGGCCAAGTACTCGGAAAAGGTGCACTCCTGCCAAGAGATTACCGGGAATTTACTCATGTCGTCCGACTTAATGGCGTCAACTATCGCATTCAGGTAATCCAAGTGCGCCTTGAAAAGTATCTTCTCTTTAAAGCGCGTATCCACTATGCGAACAAGCTCGTCTGCGTCTTTACGTATGTAAATCTTCGCAATTTGGTTCACGAGGTCGTCCAGATACTTCTTCATCTTCATAGAGAACTCAACGGAGTAGTTCTCCTCCAAGAGCTTCTCCATAATCTTGCTTCTTATTCTGTCTATGTTCCAAGCTATCACCGTGTAAGGCACTTCCGCCGAGCTGTAAAACTCCTCAAACCTCTTTGAGAAATCCACCGCATCGCTGTTCCAGGAGTCTATATACTCAAATATCAGCTCCTTCTGCTTTTCCATCAAAGCTTCCAACTTCTCAGAACTGCCCACCAGTTCGTAAATGAACCTTTCCTCTTTAAGCTCCTGCCTCAGCTCCTCGTAAATCTCTTCAAGATACTTACGCACGCTCCTTATCTCCTCCATGGCTCTTTGTCCCCTTTCCAAAGCTTCTGGATAAACATTTGTTTACGCGGTTGTAGTTTAGCTTATCTATCCCGCCCATGCAATATCCTTATCCGATAAAGACCCTTAAGGTCTCCCCCACTCTTAATTTAAGTGTTTCCTTGGCGTTGTCCATCGGCAGGAAAACTTCCATAAAGCCGAAACTCCCGCACACCAAGGCCGGCTCACCCTTCGGAGAAGCGAGGAAGTGGCTAACCACCTTAAGCTTCTCTCCCCTAAGAACGCCGTACCTGTAATCCCCGCAAGGTATATTGCTAACGGCGTTGCCGAATCTATCAAAGTAAACTATCTCCCCCTCTATCCACTCACCTACCCTTCTGGACTTCGGAAACCCGAGGCGAGGCACGTATTCCACCGCACTTCCCATCTCCTCAAGAGGCACTCCTTTAGAGAGATGAGCCGCCACCGGAGAGAAAACGTCCCTGCCGTGGAATGTATCGTTCCTCTTAGGCAACAGGTATTTC
>JALWEG010000025.1 GCA_027014155.1 Aquificaceae bacterium | reverse complement strand
AGGGGTGGTACATGCACGCTATAGGAGGGGAGCACAAGGGAGTGCACATAGAGGTGGCGATGATATCTGTGGGAGTGGGGGTATTGGGGATAGTGATGGCTTATATGGTGTATGTTAGGGGAGTGATAGACGTGAGTAAGGCTTATGAGTCTATGAAGGTGCTTCATTCTACTTTTAAGAATCAGTTTTACACCGAGCACCTTTATCATAAGGTCTTTGCGAAGGGCTACCTGAACGTGTCCAAGGCCACCTTTGCCGTAGGAGATAGGACTCTCATAGACGGAACTATAAACGTCGCCTACAGGGTGTTTTTCAAGATAACGAGAGCTATATGGAAGTCCTTAGACATAAAGTCTATAGACATATTTATCCACTGGCTCGCCATAGGAATGTTCAAGGGCGGGAGAACCTTGAGGCTCATTCAGAGCGGGCTGCTGAACAGCTACGTGATGTTTCTGCTGATAGGTCTTGTTTTCGTTCTCGGAGTTATGCTTTACGCTCTGGAAAAGGTTAGGGGGTAGGTATGGAGGTTATCGCAGCTAAGGTTCCGGCGGTTAGCATATCCATGCTCATACCGGTGGTGGCATCCATATTCGTCCTTCTGTTGAAGGAAAGCTACGCAAGAACCGTGGCCTTGATAGGTGCGGGTTTGACCTTCATATTCTCCCTCTTTGTGCTCTCGGCCTTTGATTTCTCCAAATCGGAAAAGGTTCAGTTCTTTGAGAGCTACGATATACTCTCGGAGCTGGGAGTCAGCTTCTCCGTGGGGCTTGACGGGCTGTCTCTGCTCATGTACTTCTTGACCACCTTGATATCCCTGGTAGCGATAATGTGGTCTGTCAGGGATAGGCAGATAGACAGCCGGCTCAAGGAGTATTACATAGCCTTCCTGATGACGGAGACCTTCCTCATAGGCGTGTTCGCAAGCTGGGACTTGGTGGTCTTCTACGTCTTTTACGAGCTGACTCTAATTCCCATGCTCTTTGCCATAGGCGTATGGGGATACAAACTAAGGCTTTACTCTTCTTACAAGTTCTTCATTTATATCTTCGTATCCTCTCTCTTCCTGCTTCTGGGTATAGTCAGCACCTCGGTTCAGCACTTTCTAAACAACGGAGAGTTTACCTTCAGCTACTTTTCCCTTCTCAATAACCACTATCCCGAAGGGTTGGAGATATTCATCTTTCTACTGTTTTTCATAGCTTTCGCCGTGAAGACTCCCATAGTTCCCTTCCACACCTGGCTTCCGGACGCTCACGGGGAAGCTCCTACGGCCGGTTCTGTAGTCCTTGCGGCCGTTCTGCTCAAGATGGGCACCTACGCTCTGCTCAGGTTCAATATAGGGCTGTTTCCGGAAGCTGCGCTCAAGCTTATGCCTCTACTGGTGGCTTTAGGGATAATTTCCATAGTTTACGCCTCGTGGATGACGATAGCTCAGAACAACGTAAAGAGGTTCGTGGCCTACTCTTCCGTATCCCACATGGGCTTTGTCGTTACCGCCATGTTCCTTTTAAATCTTGAAGGCTTTAAGGCTTCCGTTATAGAGATGTTCGCTCACGGCATGACCAGCGCCGGCCTGTTTATGGTCGCCGGTTTCGTGTATAACAGGCTGCACACCTTCAACATGCATAGCCTTAGGGGCTCCATAAAGTTCATGCCTGTGTTTGCCGTTATAACCGCCACTATAGCCTTCGCGGCGATGGGCCTTCCCGGAGGCTCTTCCTTCTGGGGCAAGTTCCTTACCATATTCGCCGCAAGGGAATACGATTACGCTTTAGCTCTCTTGGTTCTCGCCGGAGGCTTCTTCAGCGCCGCCTATGTTCTCTACTTTCTCAAGACCATGTTCCTTGACGTTAAGGAGGAGAGCATACTCATTCACTTCAAGGACATAAGGGGGTTCAAGCTTACCGCCTTCGTGATGATAGTGATTCCTATACTGATAATAGGCTTCTTCCCGCACGTCTTCTTTGCCTTCTTTGAGGAGTCTATCAGGTTTATACTTTCAAATCTTCTGCAGAGGGTAATGTGATATGAGCATAGAGGCGCTGATTGGGACAGTTGAGCTGCCAGACCTCTCCATGTTCCTGCCGGAGCTTTCCGTTTTGATAACCGCGTTTTTGCTGTTTTCGGTGGAGCTCTTCGTTTCGGACAGGGTTAAGAGAAACCTACTGCCTTCCATAACTGCTATAGGTCTGATAATAAGCCTTATAGCCTTCATATTCTCCGGGCAAAACTACGGGGACACCTTTTACGGGAACTTCACCAACGACGGCCTTGCCACCTTGGTAAAGGCGGTGGAAGTCATAACCACGTTGCTCATTCTGGCCTTCGTCCAAAGATACTACATAAACAAGGCTTCCTTTTACGGGGAGTTTTACTACATACTCGCCTTTACACTCTTAGGTGCCATGCTTTTGGCCTCTTCCTATAACCTGATAGTTATATATGTGTCCTTGGAGCTCATTTCCATAGGCTTTTATATACTGACCGCACTCCTGAGAGGCTCTTTCATCTCAAAGGAAGGTGCTTTCAAGTATCTCATGCTGGGGGGTATAAGTATAGCTCTCGCCTCTTACGGAGCCGTGTTTATGTACACCTATGCAGGTTCCCTTGACCTGAGGGAGATACTCACCTACAAGGGTGAAGACATACACTACCTCGTCCTGGGCTTGATACTCTTCTTGATAGGTATGGCCGTTAAGATAGGGGCGGTTCCCTTTCACTTCTGGCTTCCGGACGCCTATCAGGGGGCGCCCACTCCCATAACCGCTCTTATGGCTTCTGTGGGAAAGCTCGCCTTCTTCATACCCCTGCTCAGGGTCATGCCTCTCGTGGAAGAGAGGTTCGCCATAGCCTGGACCTTAACGGTCGGAGTGATAGCAGCCTTTACCATGCTTTACGGGAACCTCGTAGCTCTGGTTCAGAGGGATATAAAGAGGCTCCTGGCCTACTCCTCAATAGCCAACTCCGGATACATACTGGCCGCCGTGGCCGTATCGGAAGAAATCGGTGTTAAGGCGGTGGTTTACTTTCTCATAGTTTACGCCTTCATGTCCGCCGGTTCCTTCTTGGTGGTCGCACTGCTGGAGAGAAATCCGGAGTGGGAGAACAGAATAAGGGAGTTCTCCGGACTCAGGTTCAACGCCCCCTATCTGGCCTTCGCCTTTATGGTCTATATGTTCGCACTCCTGGGATTGCCACCGACGGTAGGATTCGTGGGTAAAGCTCTCGTGTTTATGTCTCTGTCTTTGGAGAGGCTGTGGTGGCTTGCGTTGATAATGATAGTATCCACGGGAATATCCACCGGCTATTACGTAAGGTTGGTGGTATTGATGTACATGAAGGAGAGGGAAAAAGAGGTCACGGTTCCGCCCAGCGGCAGGTTTGAGACCCTCTCTCTGATAATACTTACGCTCGCCACGGTGGCCTTGGGTGTTTTCCCGGCCGTGGTGTGGGGATTGATAAGCTCCTCGGCAGACGCCCTATTTATGAGGTGAGGTCATGGAGTACATAGGGTTTTTGATATTCTTCGGGATAATGGTAGTCATAGCGCTGGTGATGGTGTCGCTGAACTACCTGTTGGGACCCAAGAATCCGGAGGAGTGGAAGGATTATCCCTACGAGTGCGGTGTCCCTCTGTACGACGAGAACGCCCAGACCACCTTCCACCAAGGTTATTACCTCTTGGGACTCCTGCTTCTCCTGTTTGACATAGAGGCGGCCTTTCTCTTCCCGTGGACGGTGGTCTACAGGTACTTGGGTGTGTTCGGCTTTATAGAGATGTTTCTCTTCGTCCTGATTCTAACCTACGGTCTTCTCTACGCGTGGAAAAAGGGTGCCCTGAACTGGCAGTTTGAGATGGAGGAGGAATGAATAGGGAGATTGTTAAAACCGTGCTTAATATAGAACACGATAGGTTTAAGGTAGGTATATCGCTCATAGTCGTTGTAAGCTCAGGGCTTGTCGGACTTATACTGAAAAAAACTACCGATTTGAGTGATTACGTTCTTGCATTAGGAGGTGCAATAGCTGACACGCTCTTGGTCTTTTATACTGTAAAGACCTATATTAAGGTTAACAATTTAATCCGCAAATTGGAGGACTCAAATGGTTGAAACGCTGATAGCAATCTTTTTATCCTGTTTACTTATATACCTGTTTTATAAACTCAACAAGATTGAGCAGGAAGATTATGAAAAAAGGAAATTCTCTTAATCGGAGGACGCTTGATGCCGTGGGCTAAAGGAGAAGATTTTGGTGACTTGAAGCAGAGGTTTAAAAACCTAAATATAGTTGAGCTTGATACGGAGACCTCTTTGCACATAGATAAGGAGAACCTCATACCTCTCCTTGAGGCTGTAAAAGAGAAGGGCTTTAAGCTCTTTTTAGACCACTCGGTAGTTGACCTCAAGGACGTGTTTGAGAAAGATAAGGATTACAGGGCTGTGGCTAAGGCGAATCTATTGGCCTTCCCGGAGGACAAACTCAGCAGGTACCAAGCCTTTTACATACTCTACAACGTTGAGGAAAGGAAGAGGGTAATAGTAAAGACGAGAACCGACGGGAAGCTCCCCACCATTGAGAAGCTGTGGTTTGCGGGAAAGTGGGCCGAGAGAGAGGCTTACGACATGTTCGGGATAGAGTACGAGGGACACGAGAACCTTGCAAGGGCATTCATGTGGGAGACCTATCCCTACTATCCCCTCAGAAAGGACTTCCCCCTTGAGGGTTTTCCGGAGCAGGACTTGCCCTCTCTGAACGACGTGATACTGGGAGATAAGCTTGAGGGGACTATGAATTACAATCCCAAGCACACCATAGTCCCTACCTTGGAAGACCTTGAGATTACGGAAAAGAGAAGACTGAAGAAGAAGGCTCAGATAGTTCTCAACTGGGGACCTCTGCATCCGGGAACCCACGGAACCATGTGGTTCCTCTTTGACCTTGAAGGCGAACGTATAGTCCAGACGGACGTAATCTTGGGACAGCTCCACAGGGGTGTGGAGAAGCTGGCAGAACACGAACAGTATAACCAGTTCTTGGTATATACCGACAGAATGGATTACCTCTCCGCTCTGTGTTCCAACCAGGCGTGGGTGGTTGCCGTAGAGAGGCTCTTGGGAATACATCAGCTCGTTCCGGAAAAGGCCAAGTACATAAGGACTATGATGTCGGAGCTCCAGAGGATAAACTCCCATCTGCTCTGGCTGGGAACCTACGCCCTTGACTTGGGAGCGCTCACCATATTCCTCTACGCCTTCAAGGAGAGAGAGAAGATAATGGACATACTTGAGGGGATAACCGGTGCGAGGCTCACGATTTCCTATCCGAGGGTCGGTGGTGTTCGTATGGACCTGCCCGAGGGTGCTCTGGAGGTTATAAAGGCCTTTATAGATAGATTCCCGAGAGAACTGGGAGATTGGGAGAGGATTCTCAGCAGGAATAGGATATGGCTCAGAAGGAATAAGGGTGTGGGACACATATCCAGAGAGGACGCCTACTTCTACGGCCTGACGGGACCCGTTATAAGGGGTTCCGGCATAGCCTACGACATCAGGAAGGTAGAGCCTTACGACGCCTATCCGGAGGTTGAGTTTGACATTCCCGTAGGAGAGGTGGGGGACTGCTACGACAGGTATCTGGTGCGTGTGGAGGAGATGAAGCAGAGCATAGGCATAATTAGGCAGTGCGTTGAGAAGCTTGAGAAGATGCCCAAAGATGCGCCCTTTATGATGGAGTCTCCGGATAAGAAGATAAAAATAACCCTTGACGGTTTGGGCCTTAAGGTTCCCGCAGGGGACATATACTCTTCGGGGGAAAATCCCAGAGGTGAACTCGGATTCTACATAATGTCCGTGGGAGCCTTTAAGCCGTATAGGGTAAAGATAAGACCCCCTTCCTACTACAACCTGAGCATATACCCCCACCTTATGAAGGACAGGGTTATAGCCGACGCCGTGACAGTTCTGGCAAGCATAGACCCGGTTGTAGGAGAAACGGACAGATGAAAAGCGAAAGGTATTTGCCCCATTATACCTACAAGGACTACGAAACCTGGCAGGGAGATTGGGAACTGATAGACGGCGTTCCCGTAGCTTTGGCATCTCCCAAGTATCTACATCAGGCGGTTTTGCTGAATCTGGCTCTGCTGCTTAAGAACTCCCTCAAGGATTGTCCGAGGTGCGTGGTGGCCTTTGAGCTGGACTACATAGTGTCCCACAGCACGGTTCTAAGACCGGACGTATCCGTAATCTGCGATGAGGTGGAGGATTACATAAGGAAAGCTCCCCTGCTGGTAGCCGAGGTTGTGTCCGAATCCACAGTGGAGAGAGATGAGGGTGTAAAGAGGGAAATCTACGAGAGGGAAGGGGTTGAGTTTTACATGCTTGTCTATCCGGAACTCAAGATTGCCAAGCTGTACAGAAACACGGAGAGGGGTTATATAAAGGTGAAGGACGTAAGTGTGGAGGAGCTTGAGGTTAAGCTGAGTGAAAAGTGCAGCGTTAGGTTAGACTTCTCAAAAGTATGGACTTAGGAGGAGGTGTATGGAGAGCGTAATAGCGGGTTTGATAATAGCTGTAATCAAGATTCTGGTCATACTGGGTGTAGTCTTGGGAGTTGGAGCCTACCTGACGTTGGTAGAGAGAAAGGTCGCCGCCCACATACAGAGGAGGCCGGGTCCCATGGTCGTCGGCTGGCACGGCTTGCTCCAACCGCTCGCGGACGGACTTAAGCTCATGACCAAGGAAGACCTGTTCCCCCGCTACGGAAATAGGGTGCTTTACAACCTCGCCTTGATAATGGCTCTCGTTCCCGCCACCTTGGTGTTTGCGGTCATACCCTTCGGTCCCGAGTTTGAGCTTTTCGGATACAAGATAAAACCCATACTCACCGACGTTAACGTGGGCCTTCTCTTAGTGTTCGGCTTGGGTTCTTTGGCGGTATACGCGATTGCTCTCGCCGGTTGGGCTTCCAACTCCAAGTATCCTCTCATAGGCTCCATGAGGAAGGCGGGAATAATAGTCTCCTACGAGGTGGCGATAACCTTTGCCGTTATGGGACCCCTCATACTTGCCGGTACTCTCTCCACCTACAACATAGTTGAGGCCCAGATAGAGCAGAAGCTCTGGTACGTATGGCTGCAACCGGTGGCCTTCGTGGTGTTCATGTTCTCCCTTTTGGCGGAAACGGGAAGGGTGCCCTTTGATATACAAGAGGCCGAAGCGGAGCTGGTTACGGGTTTCACCGTTGAGTACGGGGGAATGAAGTTCGGACTCTTTCCACTGGTGGAGTGGTACGTGGAGGTTCTCTCTCTATCCGCCATAGCGGTGGTTCTATTCTTAGGCGGCTGGTCGCCTATAAACATACCCTTCATAGGCTTCATTGACCCCCTATTCTTCTTGGGACCCCTATCACCCTTTGTGTGGTTCATACTCAAGGTTACCGCACTATTTCTCTTTATTCTGTGGCTCCACTGGACTCTTCCCAGATACAGAATAGACCAGATTACGGAGATAGCGTGGAAGGTGATGCTACCCCTCGCTCTGTTTAACCTCGTGTTCACGGCTATAATAGCTCCCGTAGTTTGGAGATGATGTAAAATAGTTCACGCCTTTGGGAGGAGCAGCCCATGGTAAAGAAGGTTTTTGAGAAGCCGCTCTCTTGGATAGAGAGGATACTCTTCATAGATTTCATAAAGGGCCTTTCCGTAACCATAAGGCACGCCTTTAGCAAGACGATAACCACCCACTACCCTTATGAGAAATTGACTCCCCCCAAGAGGTTCAGGGGCTTCTTCGGACACAAGGTCATAAACGGAACCGAGCCTCAGCCGGGCTTCAATGAGTGGACCGAGCGCATGAAGATAGAGGTTATCCCCGGTAAGAGCAGGTGCGTGGTCTGCTACCTGTGTAAGAAGGCATGTCCCGTTCCTCAGCTCTTTGAGATAGACGGCAAAAAGGTGGAGAGCGGTAAGAAGGTAGTGGGAGTCTTTAACATGAACCTTATGCTCTGTACCTTCTGCGGCTTCTGCGTTGACGCCTGTCCCGTGGATTGCCTCTTCCAGAGCGACATACATGAGACTGCTTCCTACACGAGAAAGGACGCGATACTTGACCTGGAAACCCTTGAAAGGGTGGGCAAAGATTGGCAGAGGAGAAGGGACAACGAACCCGATAGGATATGGATAGACGACAGGCAGAGGGAAAGGCTCTGGTATGAGAACGACGTAAGGCTTCCAGAGGTAAAGAAATGATAAAGTGGGTGATATTCTTATCCTTTTCCCTGTGGGCTATAATCTCGGGTGTGGGAGTAGTTCTCTTCTCCAACCCCGTTTACGTTATCCTGTGGCTTCTGTCGGCCTTGATATCCATAGCAGGCATATTCTTTGTGGCGGGTGCGGAGCTGGTGGGAGCGCTTCAGCTCTTGATTTACGCCGTCGCCATAGCCGTGTTCTACGTTCTGGTTCTGACGGCGGTTCCCTGGGAAAAGGCGCTCAAAAAGGATACCCACTTCAGGACCTCGGGGATACTCTCTCTTCCCGTGGTCTTGCTCCTGTACGTGGAGATGGCTCTGGTCTTTATACTGGGCATAGCCGCATCTCCCGAAGGCAAGTTCCGGGAAGCCATAAAGAAGCTGGGCAACACGGAGGTTATAGGCTCCGTGCTCTTTAGTAAGTACTTCTTCGCCTTTGAGGTGGTTTCCTTGGTGCTTTTGGTGGGAATGATAGGAGCTGTAATAATAGGTAGAAAGGAGAAGCAGACCTATGAAAACGATACCCCTTGAGGCCTACTTTGCGGTAAGTATGATTCTCTTCGGACTGGGTATGCTGGGAATGATAGTCCGCAGAAACTTAGTCACCGTTCTGATGAGCTTGGAGCTCTCCCTGAATGCGGTAAATATAGCCTTCGTAGGTGCGGACGCTTACATGGGTCTGGTGGAAGGACAGATATTCGCTCTCTTCATAATAGCTCTCGCGGCCTCGGAAGCCGCCGTAGGTCTGGGAATAATAATCTCCATATTCAGATATAGACAGGTTGAGTCCACCGACGAGATAACTGACATGAGGGGCTGACCCCTTCCTTTCCCGTCAGATTTCCTTACTCTTTGCGGTTATAACATAAATATGTGTATAATCATCTCCGGAGGGATTAATTAAATATGGAGGATAAACTCCTTATAGCTCTGGGGGGACTGCTTCACGACATTGGGAAGTTTGCTCAAAGGGCGGGTAAAGGCGATTCCCGGAATGCCGAGGCAAAGGATAAAGAACACTTCGGATACGCTCACGCGTCGCTGAGTTATGAAGCTACCGGGGAGATATTGGATAAGCTGGGTATAGAAGATGAGAAAAACAGAAGGCTCGTTCTCTCCGCCTGTTTCCATCATAAGCCGGATACAAATCATAAAGAAGCCGACAAGGAGCTATTCCCTGTCAGAGCACTCTTCAGGCTTGCGGACTGGTACGCTTCTGTGGAAAAGAGCAAGGAATTTGACAAGGAGGATAAGGAAGAGTTTAAAAGGCTTAAACCTGTATTTGAAAAGGTGGACATAGGCAGAGGCTCCTCTTCGGAGCCTTTTATATATAAACTTGCTCCGCTCTCCATAGGAGCTAAAGACGGATATCCGGATATATTCCCCGTATCCAAGAGGCGGTTTAAGGGAGGTGAGCTTTACGGGGAACACTACGGGGGATATGAAGACCTCTACGATGGGTTTATGAAATCTGTTTCCAAGGGAAGCACGCTTAGGTCCACTGAACACAAGCTAAGCTACCTATACCATTCCCTTTACAAATATACCTGGTGCGTTCCCGCCTCAATATACGACAGGGAGAACTACCATTCCCATTACCCGGACATTTCTCTATTTGACCACTCAAGGATAGTTTCGGCGTTGGCGACTTCGCTTTACACCGAAGACAACCTTGAGCTTCTTAAGGACTACAAGGATTCCAAACGTTCCGATTTTGCAGATTTGCTGAAGATATACATCTTTGAGGGAGACATAAGCGGTATTCAGAAGTTTATCTACGACATAGCCAACGTGAAAGGTGTTGCCAAGAGGCTGAGGGGCAGGAGTGTGTTCCTGAGCTTTCTTCCTGAGCTGGTGGGCAGGTTCATTCTGAGAGAGCTGGGGTACCCTTGGACTAACCTGCTCTATGCGGGCGGAGGAAAGTTTCAGGCGATAGTGGGATTTGAGGAAGGGATTGAGGAAAAGATAGGTGAGCTGGCTGATAAGGTTGATAGGGTATTAGTTTCCGAGTTCGGGGGTAAGTTGGGATTCGTGGTTTACGGCAGGAGCTTAAAGCTCTCCGAGCTTGAGAGGTATCCCGAGATAGTGAAGGACCTCATGGAGAGGGGACTTGACGCAAAGAAGCGTAAGTTCAGGGGCGTAATAGACAGCTTTGACGAGCTTGCGAACCGATACGCAGGGAAGGAAATAATAGCCTGTCCCTCGTGCAGATGGGAGCTTATTGAGGAAGGGAAAGAGACCTGCCGGTTATGTGAAGACTTCAAGAACCTCGGAGACGCGGTGGTAAAGTCCAATATTCTGATTTTCTCAGAGAAGCCTCTTAAAGGCGGTAAAGGCATCTACCTTGAGGGTATAGGCGGAGTTTACCTGTCCCGAAACGTAAGAAATGGAGAGGATTACAGCGATGCCTTTATACTCAACTACCCAGAGCGCTTGGGAGACATTTCGGGCATTACAGGTTTTCGCTTTTTAGCGAACGTGGTACCACATGACGAGGAGGGGATAAAAAGCTTTGAGGAGCTCGTGGAGGAGGCGGAGGGAGATAAGAAGCTCTCCTTCGTTCTCGCGGACGTTGATAACCTCGGGTTTATATTTATGAAAGGACTAAAGGAGTTCTACACCATATCAAGGGTAGCCTCCCTCAGCAGGAGCCTTGACCTATTCTTTTCCGGATACCTTAACACTCTCTTTTCTAAAGATGAGTATAAGGACAAGATTTACACCCTGTATGCCGGGGGAGACGACCTCTCCATAGTTGCGCCTTGGGACATAGCCATAAAGGTTATGAAAGAGGTTCGGGAAGCTTTTGGATACTTCGTGTGCAGGAACCCTTCCTTTGGACTATCTTGCGGAATGTTCACGGCCGGGGGGAACTATCCCGTGAGGCTCGCCTTTGAGAGGGTGAAGGCCGAGGAGGCAAGAGCCAAGAACATTCCAGAAAAGGACGCGGTGGCGCTCTTAGGGGAGGCGATGAGGTGGGAAGAGCTTGATAAGGTATTGAGCAAAGCTGATGAGGTTGCCCAAAGGGTGGGCGAAAGAGAGCTTGGAAGAACTAACTTCTATCGTATTTACCTACTTCTCAGGCAATATAAGGAGCTTGAGGAAGATAAAGATGACAGGAAGTACATGTTCTACCCTTACTTTTACTACTATCTGTCCCGCAATGTGAAGGACGAACACAGGAAGCCTTTAGAGAGCCTCTTCCTCAATACCGAGGAGGATTACAAGGTAAGGGACAGCGCTATCTTTGTAGCCAAGTACATCTTGATGAAGACGAGGGAGGTCAGAACTTGAAACTCTTTAGCGTTTATATAAAAGAGGAGGTGTGAAGATGGCGTATCAGCATGGGCAAGAGTACGGAACAGAAGATAGTTCAGGGGATAAACTCAAAGAGCTTATAGACAAGCTGAGAAATAAAGCTATCGCAAATATTCCTACCTCCGAACTTGTAAAACCCGACGGATACGCTTCCAAAATAGCGGGACAGCTCAAGATAACGAGGGTTCAGCTTCGTAAGATATACTCCGAACTCAAATACATCTTTGAGCGGGTGTCAAGCGTTGGCAGGTTAGAGGAAGACACGAGAACGAAGCTTTACATGCTCTACCCTATCCTTGAGTATCAGAAAAATAGGGGAGTTATAGACGGCCGTTTCGTAAATCTCATGTACGCGCTTATTGAGAACCTTGAGAGGAACGAAACCAAGGAAAACTTTGAGCAGGCTGAGAGATTTTTGACCGCTCTTGTCGCATACACCAGAAAGGAGGCGTGAGATGAGATACAAGGGCTCTTTCATAATCAATTACAAGTTAAGAGCGCTTACCGGTTTGAGGGTAGGAGGCTCAAGGGAGGAATTTGACATAGGCGGAACGGACAACCCTGTTATGAAGCTTCCCGTTGAGATGCCGGATTACTTTGGGGAAAACAAGCCTCTGCCAAAGGGAGCTCCCTACATACCGGGTTCTTCCATAAAAGGGAAGATGCGCAGCCTTCTTGAGTGGGTTTACGGAAGGGTGGAGGCTATGTATCAGAAGAACAGCTCGGAGATAGAGAAGGCCGGCAAACCCTGCGATTGCGGTGAGTGTGAGGTCTGTAAGGTTTTCGGAACTGGAGACGCCAAGACCTTTGAGCGTTTAGAGCAAGAAGGTAAAGAGCAACCGGGACCCGCAAGAGCAAAGTTCTTTGACGCCTATCCTACAGAGGATACACTTAACAGACTCCAAAACGCACTCGGTCAGGGTATATTCACCGAGATAAAGACGGAGAACCAGATAAACAGGATAACCTCAAGAGCCAATCCCAGAAAGGTTGAGAGGGTTCCCGCAGGCTCGGAGTTTGAGGGTAGCGTAATCTTTGACTGCTACAAAGAGAGCGACAACGAGCTGATAGGTGTGATATTCAACGGCATGAAGAAATTAGAAGACAGCTTCTTGGGAGGATACGGCTCAAGGGGTTCAGGAAGGGTTCAGTTCAAAGACATTGAGGTAATCTGGAGACCGGCGGATTACTACAAGGGGAACGGAAACGAAGAGAAGGTAGTAGATAAGGCAAAGAGCGTTGATGAGATTCTGTCAAGGCTCGGGGAGATAAAGAAAAAATGCTCATAAGAGCTGGCTTCAGACCGCTCTCGCCTTTTAAAGGCTTGCCAGAGAGCTACACCATATTTGGCTCAATCTGCTGGGGAATATCGGTGTTATACGGGGAGCAGGAGCTGCTCTCTATGCTTGAGGAGTTTAAAGAGTCCCCACCATTCCTTGTATCCTCACCCGTTTTTAAGAAGAACGGAGAGCTACCGTTCCCGAAGCCGATTCTCAAAGACGGCTGGGGTGAGCCAAAGTATTATAACGAGTATAAGGAA
>JALWEG010000024.1 GCA_027014155.1 Aquificaceae bacterium | reverse complement strand
CTCCCGGGCGGGCACAAGGGCGAGGGGCGCCACCGTTTACGTCAGCCTTGAGCCCTGCTCCCACTTTGGCAGGACTCCACCCTGCACCAACGCACTGATTGAGGCCGGAGTAAAGAGGGTGGTGGTTGCCACCCTTGACCCCAACCCTCAGGTATCGGGCCGGGGTGTGGAGAGGCTTAGGCGGGCGGGAATAGAGGTTGATGTGGGCCTCTGTGAGGAGGAGGCGCGCAGGCTGAACGAGGACTTTTTCACCTACATAACCCAGAAAAGGCCTTACATAACCCTGAAGATGGCTCAGTCCATAGACGGCAGGTTTGCCACTCCGAGCGGCGATAGCAAGTGGATAACCTCAGAAAAGAGCCGTCGCCACGCTCACCGGCTTCGCTCGGAGGCCACCGCAATCTTAGTGGGGGTGGGGACCGTCCTTGCGGACGACCCTCGGTTGACCGTGAGACACGTAAAGACCTCGCACCAACCCCTGAAGGTAATCTTAGACCCCCACTTGGACACGCCGGAGGACGCAAAGGTTTTGCAGGAGGGGAGGGTGATAATAATTACCTCCCGAAGGGAGGTGGGCTCTTTAAAGAAAAAGGAAAACGTGGAAGTTGTGAGGCTTGAACCCGTAGGGGGGGACTTTGACCTGAGGCAGGTGTTGGAGGTGCTCTACGAGCGGGAGGTCATGCACCTCATGGTGGAGGGCGGAGGCTACACGCTCACGGGCTTTCTGAAGGCCGGCTTATTTGATAGGGTCTGCGTATTTCAAGCTCCCAAGTTCTTGGGCGAAGGTAAGGGGATAGGGGATTTGGGCATAAGGAAGGTCTCAGAGAGTTTGAATCTGTCTTTGAGGAGTTTGAAGAGGTTGGGAGAGGACGTTTATCTGGAATATGTCAAGAGAAGGTAATCCTTATGGTAAGTCCCGCTCCCTTCTTGGAGGAGGCCTCTATCTTCCAGCCGTGGTCTTCCACTATCTTCCTGACGGCCGCCATGCCTACTCCCATTCCCTTGGGGTTCTTGCTAAAGTGGGGCATAAAGAGATTCTTTAGCTCCTCGGCATCCATTCCCTCACCGTTGTCCGAGTACTCAAGCTCCCTATCTCCTATCCTCACCCTTATCCTGCTCGCTCCCCACTCTATGCTGTTGTTAACGAGGTTATAAAAGAGGTCTCTCAGAGCTGAGGGGTCTGCCTCAAGCTCCGCGTCCCCCTCTACGGAGATGTCAACGTTGGTGTAGAGGCTCTTTATCTCCTCAAGGAGGGATTTAAGCCTCATCTTCCTCTTGTTCAATCCTCTGGAAGAGGACACATATCTGAACTGGTGTATGAGGTTGTTTATCCTGTCTATCTCTTTGAGAATCAGTTGAATCAATTGGACTATCTGGGAACGGTCTATCTCCTCCTTGGAGGTGAGCCTGTATATCCTTTCCAGGCTCAGCCTTATGGGGGTCAGGGGGTTCTTTATCTCGTGGGCTATGCGCTTTACGGCCTCTTGCCATATCTTGAACCTCTCGGCCAGTATTATCGGCTCTATGTCCTCAAGTATGTATACACTCCCTTCTTTGGTGTCTATCCTCTGCCACCTGAGGTTTTGGGCCTCAAGGGTCTTTAACCTCTCCTCCTCCACTTTGCCGTTTCCGTAGAGCCTCCTGAAGGTGTCGTTCACCTTCAGGTTATCGCCGTCCGCTCCCACGTAAGCTATACCCACCGGAATGGCGTCAAAGAGTTTGGTCAGGAGGTCCCTCTCCCTCTGGAGCTGGCCGTATATCTGTCTGAGGTTGTCCCTCATGGCCTTGAAGTCCTCAAAGAGGCTCTCTATCTCGTCACCGGTTCTCTTTACCTCCACCTCCACGTCAAACTCTCCCTGGGCTATCTTCCTCGCCTTGCTGGAAAGCTCCTCTATAGGCTCGCTGAACCTTCTGGCTATCAGGACGGCCAGCCAAACGGTGGACAGAAGGGTTATCAGAGTGAGAAAGACTATGAAGAAGACGAATATCCCCGATATTATGTCCCTCGTCTTTACGAAGGCTCTGAAGTCCAAGGCCAGCTTGCCGAACTCCTCTAAGCTTTTAGCCATCTGCAGGTCTTTGGTGAGGGTTATCCTGTAGCTCCCCCTTTTGGTGTTTACGCATAGGTCATAACCCTCCTCGTACTCCAGCAGCCTGTGGGGACACACCTTAACCTTCTTCACGCTCAGGAAATTGCCTAAACGGGTAAGCTCCCTCTCGTGTCCCAGCTCTATGAGGGTCTTGGCCACGGTTTCGTACTCCTCTATCCTCCGCCTCTCCACACGGTTCAACTGCTCGTAGAGCTTCTGGGCTTTGGCGGACAGGTCGGTGGTTCTGCTGCTTATGTAGGTCTTGGTGGACTGGAGCAGAACGAGTATTATGGTCATGTTCAAGAGGAGTATAGGGAAGAACATAAAGAGCATGAGTATGTTGGTAAGCTTGCTACGGAGCTTCTTCCTTCCCTCTATGTAAATCTTTATGAGCTTTCTGAGTATTACTGCGAAGGATATCACGAGAACCAGGAGGTCAAGGTTTATTACCAAGAGCAGCAGGTAGTAGTTGGCGTAGGTGAGGTTTTTGAGGTTATAAAGGAAGGCTAAGTTTATAGCCAGGAGCGAAAGCAGCAGGAAGAGCCAAAGGAGCGCCTTTCTGTTCAAAGCTGGTCTTCTTGGCTGTGTTTGTGCTTGACTATCTCCCCTTCCGCGGAGTATATGGCGACCTCTGCGATGTTCTCGGCGTGGTCGGCTATCCTCTCAAAGTGCCTTGCCACGAAGGACAGGTGTATGACCCTCTTTATGTTCTTGGGGTCCTCCATAACGTAGGTTATCAGCTCCCTTTCCAATTGATGGTACAGCTCGTCCACCATGTCGTCCTTGTTTATCACCTTTTGGGCTAAAACCGTGTCGTTTTGGAGGAAGCTTATAACGCCGTCGTTCACCATCTCCTTTACCATCTCCGCCATGAGGGTAAGGTTCACGTAAGGCTTGAGGGGAGGCTCTGCAGCGAGCATTATGGAACGCTCGGCGATGTTTTCTGCCTCATCACCCATGCGCTCTAAGTCCGAGACTATCTTGTATATCCCCATTATGAGCCTGAGGTCTCCCGCCTCGGGCTGGTATAGAGCTATCATTCTTATACATCTTCTCTCCAGCTCAACCTCAAGGCCGTCTATCTGGTCGTCTCCCCTTATTATCTCCTCGGCCAGCTCGGTGTTCTGTTCGTTCAGCGAGCGTATGGCCTTGTCTATTGCCTGCTGAACCAGCTTAGCCATCTTGACCACCAGCTCCTTGGTCTCCTCAAGCTCCTGGAAGAGTTTCATGGTACCTTTATTTTGTATGCGCCTCTCTCCGTTGTCAAGGAGAGTGTGAACCTCTCCGCCTTCTGCGGCGGAGCTTCGTGTGGGTTTGGACACTCGTAGCGTCCCTTACCACAACAGGCGGGTTCACTCCGCCTCTACTCCTGCCTACCTACCCGAAGATAGGTAGTGGAGCTACTTTCCGTTTCTTAGTTCTTCTTCTACCCCTCCTTAGAGCTTTTGATCTCCCTCTCGGGAGCGGTGGGGTATTTAACTATTTGCTAATTTACTCCACGAATGTTTTCCGGTCAACTTTTATTTTAACGCCCTTACGGGCGATACTCCGTATCTCCTACCGGAAGGAGTCTTAGAGTGTTTTTTTTTAGATAAAATCTTATAGATGTGGATTCTCGGCCAGCACGATGAGCCTTACAAAAAGATAAGGAACTCCATTCTAAACCTGGTTGGCAACACACCCCTGGTCAGGATAAGAGGGGTAATCCCCCCCGATATCTCGGAGGATATTCAGATATACGCGAAGCTTGAGAGCTTCAACCCCGGAGGCTCCGTCAAGGACAGGCCCGCTCTGAGCATGTTTCTGAGAGCGAAAGAGGAGGGGAGGCTAAAGGAGGGCAAGGTGGTCATTGATGCCACCTCGGGGAATACGGGCATAGCCTTGGCCATGGTGGGTGCGGCTCTTAAAGTCCCCGTTGAGCTTGCCATGCCCGCCAACGTGAGTGAGGAGAGGAAGAAGATAATACAGGCCTACGGGGCTAAGGTTTACTTCACGGACCCCCTTGAGGGCACGGACGGGGCCATAGTCTTTGTAAGAGACAGGGTGGAAAAGTCCCCCGACAGATACGTCTATCTTGACCAGTACAACAATCCGGCCAACTGGCAGGCACACTTTTACTCTACAGGCATAGAGATATGGAACCAGACGGAGGGTAGGATTACCCACTTCGTAGCCGGTATAGGAACCGGTGGAACCGTGATGGGAACGGGCAGAAGGTTGAAGGTTTACAACCCCAACGTTCAGGTGATAGGTGTCCAACCCGCATACCCCTTTCACGGGATAGAGGGCCTAAAGCACATTGAGAGCTCCATAAAGCCCGGAATATTTGACGAGAACTTCCTTGATAGAACCATATTCGTGGACACGGAAGAGGCCTACGAGTGGGCCAAGAGGCTCGCCAGAGAGGAGGCCATCTTTGTAGGGCAGTCCTCCGGAGCCGCTCTTTGGGCCTGTATAAAGCTGGCGCGTGAGTTGACCCAAAGAAAAGAGAAGGCCGTAATCGTTACCGTATTCCCCGATGGAGGAGAGAAATACCTTACCACCTCCCTCTTTGAGTAGCTCAGCCCACTACCTCGTATCTCCTGAGTTTCCACTTGGCTCCCAAGCTCTCCACCAGCTTTTTTACTCTTCCTATATCTACACCCGGATAGTCCACCGCCGAGACGACCACCTCAAAGCCTTCCCTCAGAGCTTGCCTTATAAACTCAACTACCTTACCGAAGGCGTCCGCCTGAGCGGGCTTGCAGAGCCAGCCGTAGGTTTCCTCGTCGGGAGCGTTCAAGGATACCGACCAAACGTCAACCAAGCCTTTCAGCTCTTTGAGGCTCTCCTTGGGCAGGAAGGTGAAAATGAGGCCGTTGGTGTCCACCCTTACCTTGCCACCCTTGGACTTTACCCACTTGGCTATGTCCTTCAGAGCCGAGAACCTTAAGGTAGGCTCCCCGTATCCGCAGAACACCACCTCCTCGTACTGCGATGGGTCCTTTATCTCCCTTATCACCTCTTCAACAGAAGGGTCTCTCGTGGTCCAAACCCAGTGGCCCTTAACCATGAAGTTCCTTTCCCTCTCCCTTTGGCAGAATACGCAGTGCAGATTGCACTTATTGGTAAGGTTTATATAGAGCTTGTTGTTTATCACGTAGGTTATCGTTTCCCTTTTGCCGTTGTTGCCAAGGTTGAGTATAAGCTTAGCATTCTCCGAGGTCATTCTGTCCACGTCCTCAAGGGAGGTATTGGGTAGCAACTCTGCCAGCACCCGCGCCGTATGCCATATGTAGGGTGGTTTATTGGGCTTTCCACGGACGGGCTGAGGAGCCAGGAAAGGTGCATCGGTCTCAAGGAGGATTCTCGTCGTAGGTGTTTTCTTTGCAACCTCACGGACGCCTTTGGCGTTTTTGTAGGTCAGAATTCCCGAATAGGATATATAAAAGCCCAAATCTACGGCTCCCATCATAGCCTCGTAGGAGCCGGTGAAGCAGTGCATTATCCCGCCGACCTCGTAGGCCCTCTCCTCTTTGAGAATTCTTAAAGTCTCTTCCTCTGCGTCCCTCATGTGGATAACTACGGGAAGTCCCAGCTTCCTGGCTAAGCTGAGCTGCTTTCTGAATACCTCCTCCTGCCTCTTTTTGTCGGAATAGTTCTTGTAAAAGTCCAGCCCCATCTCACCGAGAGCCTTAACCTTGGGGTTATTGACCGCGACCTCCTTCAGCCATGCAATATCTTCGTCATCTACCTTATCCGCCTCGTGGGGATGAAACCCTACCGCGCAGTAAACGTGCTCGTATTCTCGGGCTATGGAAAGAGCGTTCTTTATAGTCTTCCTATCGTAGCCAACCGTCAGGAGATATTCCAAACTCCCATCGGCGACGCTCTCTCTAAAGTCCTCGTCCTTTAGCAGGTCCAGATGGCAGTGCGTATCTATCATGGGAAAACTAATTTATGCGACCTCCCTCTGTATGTCAAAGGAACGTGCTAAGTGTCCAGCGCCGCCAAAATCTCGCTTATTATCTCGTCCGCAAGGAGCATGAACTCTTCCTTAATCGCCACCCTTTCCTGAGAAAACTCCAAAAAGGGGTAAAGCCTCTCAGGCACGTTTATTTTGTCCCTGACTATACCTTCGCAGAGCCTTAGGCTTAAAAATACCTCTTCCTCAACGGCTTCCCTCTTTCCCAAGCTCTTTGTCCTCCCCACAGGCCTCTTACCCCGTATCACCGTCTCCAAGTAGTGGCCGAGATTCCTGAAGTTGCCGTATCGCCGATTCCTTATGAAGCCCCACGCGGATACGCCTAAACCTATGAACTCTCTCCTCTTCCAGTAGTTCAAGTTATGCCGGCATACCTTTCCTTCCTTAGCCCAGTTGGATATCTCGTATCTGACAAAGCCCAGCTCCTTCAGTCCCCTCCAGAGGCGATTGTAAATCCTCTCCAACTCCTCCTCCTTTGGGGTGGCCAGTAAACCCCCTCTTATGAGCTTTCCCATAGGTGTGTTCTCGTAGGCCGTCAGCATGTAGGCAGATACGTGCGTAAGGGGGAGCTTTTCCAGAGCTTCCAGCTCCGCAAGCGCGTCCTCTTCCCTCTGCTGCGGATAGGCGTATATGATGTCCACGCTCAGGTTATCTATGCCCGCCTCTTTGGCCCCAAGTATCGTCCTTACCGAGTCCTGAGGTGTATGCACTCTTCCCAAGGCCCTCAAGCCTTTGGTGGTAAAGCTTTGAACTCCCACGCTCAACCTGTTAACTCCGTAGGAGTTTAGCCTCTTAAACTCCTTGTAGGAGTAGGTTTCAGGGTTGCACTCTACCGTAATCTCAAGGGGTTCTCGGTAGGGGAACACGCTCGTAATATGTTCTATGAGTGCACCTATCTCCTCCGGCTTCAATAGAGTAGGTGTTCCTCCACCGAAATATAGGGTTTTGAGTATTACCTCCTCGTCCTTATAGAACTCCACCTCTCTCTTTAAGGCGTTGACATATTCCCTCACATCACCTCCCACGACGGACACAAAGTCGCAGTAAGGACACTTGTAGGAACAAAAGGGTATGTGCAGGTAAAGGGACTCTATCATGTTCTCCTGTTTTCCGAAAAAAGGGAAAAGCTCTCTCTGGAATACTCTCTGTGTATGGATTGGAGTATGCCTACGATGAAACCGAAGGTTATCATGGCACTGCCCCCGAAGCTGACGAAGGGCAGAGGTATGCCTACCACGGGAAACAGTCCCAGTGTCATGAGCATGTTAACCGTAGTTTGGAAAAAGAGCAGTGCCAGAAATCCCACCACGGTCAACCTCTCTCCCAGGCTTAGGGGGTTGAGGAGATATACGGCTATCCTGACCGTCAGGAGTAGGAAGGCCACGACCAGAGCGCCCGCTCCCAGAAATCCGAACTCCTCGGAGATGACGGAGAATATGAAATCGGTGTGCTTTTCGGGAAGGAACATAAGGTGGGCCTGAGTTCCCTGCAGAAAGCCTTTGCCCGTGATACCACCCGAGCCTACGGCTATGACCGATTGGATTATCTGATAACCGCTACCCAAGTAGTCGCTGTAGGGGTCTATGACCGCCAAGATTCTCCTCTTCTGATACTCCTTTAAAAGCTCCCAAATGATGGGAAGAGCCAAAATCAGCGAGGCTAAGGAGACCAGGAAGAACTTTATGGACACCCCCCTTATGAAGAGCATCGCCACAAGGGGAACGAAGTAGGACACCGCCGTGCCCAAATCGGGCTGCTTCAGGGTGATAACCGCAGCGGTAGAGTACGCAAAGACGAGCAGCAGAATTTCCCTATCCTTCCAACTTCTTACGTGGGCTAACACGTGGGCGGAGAGAAGAATTAGCGCCGGTTTCATAAGCTCCGAAGGTTGTAGATTGAAGACACCAAAACCCAACCACCTTTTAGCTCCATAGACCTCCTTGCCGAAGGCCATAACCAGTATCAAGAGGAACAGAACCAGAAGGTAAAGATAGAGCGAGTAGTCCAATAGGTTTCTAACCCTCTCGTAGGATACGCCCAGTATCACTATCCAGCTAAGCAGGACGTAAACCAGCTGTTTTTTAAAGAGCAGAGAAACGCCGCCGTCGTAAGAGGCGCTGAATATCGCAACGAGGCCGAAGGCCTGAATGAGGAATACAAGGAAGAGTAGATAAAAGTCTAAGCTCTTAAGTTCCTCCAGAAATCGCATTTATAACTCTGACCTCGTCACCCTCTTTTAGTATATCCTCTTCGGAAACAACCTCTCCGTTCTTTATTACGAGAGAGGAAAGAGGGGAGAGGCCGAGCCTACTCAGAAGCTCAACCGCCTTTATCTCCTTTTCCGGAATCTCTATCTCTTTGCCTCTGTAGATTACCTTCAGGGGCATTTGGAGGTGTCCGAATCAACGGAGTCCACTATGTCAAGGAATGCCTCAAAGGGACCCATGTTTCTCATGGCTACCCACTTGGGACCCTCAAACTTCAACCTTCCGAACATCATGGCCTTCATGGGTCCGTACTCCTTTTTGCCCATCTCCAGCCACCTTGAGGTCTCGGCATACATGAGGAAGTCGTCGTCGGTGCGCTCGTCTTTGGCCGCTCCTCCGTAAACGCAGGTGGCCTTTCCACCTTCGTTCTTTATGGTCAGCTGAATGAGCTTCTTATCACCGCAATCAAGCCTGTATAGGAAAAGCTTCCTTTCGGGAACCTTGGCAAAGCTGCTGCTTTTACCCAAGTTATCAACCAACTCCGGAGTGTTGTTCCAAGCCTCACACAGACCCTTAGCGTACTCCTCGTCCATAAAGACAGGCTTAGAAAACCCTACCGCTACCCCTAAAAGTAGAGCTGAGCCCAGCAAAGCCGCTTTCCTCATTTGAATCCCTCCTTTATAGATTTTTGCTTGAGAAGTATTATTTAAAGACCTATCAAACACCAGAAAGCATAAAAGTTTCTAATTTCCTTAAAAGATATGCGAATATCCTTATTCTCTTAAGAACTGAACAACTCCTTACGGATTACGTTCCTTATCAAGGAGTGGCTTCCCAGTTGTCTCCTAAGGATTCCCTCAAGGTACTTTATAGGCAGCAGGTTTTGGGGAGCACGCTCGTCCAGAATCTCCACAGAGGCGAAACGGGGTATTATCGGGGACAGGGTGTTGGCAAGCTCCACCGCCCTTTCAATACCCAGTTCAGCGGAGACCTCCAACCTCGCAAAGCCGTGCAGTCCCCCGTGGTCGCTTATGCGAACGTACCAGGTGTATTTATCAAACTTCTCCTCACCGGGTCCCTCCATGTAAGGCTGGGAGTGAATCCTTATTATGGGGGTCCTCTCGCCCACCTTAATATCTTCCAGAATACCTATCTTCTCCTGCTCTATGTATATATGTCTGTGCTTCTTGACGTAGCCGACTATGGGAAGCTTCTCCTTTTTGGTTAAGAAGTGCAGTGTCCCGTCCGCCACCACGAAGCTCAGCCCCCTCTTTAAAACGCTCTTGGCCACCTCAAACTCCAGGTCCCTCATAAGTCCGTTCACCCTGTTGGTCAGCTCTCCTTCAGAACTCTTTACCTTGAAGCTTATACGGCCACCCTCCCACTCAAAAGACAGCTCTTTAACCTTTACGGCCACCTCCTTGCCGACCACGAAGAACCTATCCACTCTGGTATCTACCAAGGCTTCCCTGTGGGTGTTCAGCCTACCGTAGTCCATCAAGACCGCACCCGCTCCCACCGAAACGAAGGCCGCTCGCGACACTCCCGTGGCCGTTTCCACCGATAGAAGGTGTTCCGTCCTTCTGACGCCATCTATAAAGGCGACCTTCACCTCTTTGGATTCACAGGATATAGGCCTCCAGTCCGAAGTCTCCTCCAGAGAGCTGTATATCTGGACGGACTCCTCGTCCTGGTAGTCGTCTAAGTTCAGAAACTCCCAAGTGTCAAGGTGGAATTTAAGCTCCTTTAGAACCTCCACATCTTTAACTAAATCTACGCCCTAAGTCCCCTTCTGTCAGGGAGGGTTAGGTGGAGAGCTACAAGGGTGTGGTGCCAGTCTCCACCTTAGTGGTGAAAGGTTTGGTATTCGGTTAGAAACAAAAGGTTTTAGGGTTCACCCACCTGACGGGTGGTAAGGGTGGATCGTCCCGAACTGAAGCCCATGGAGAGGGAATATCCTTCTGTGAAGCTGGAAGTTCTCCACTCCGAGTGGAAAGAGGAGGTCACAGTTCACAGCTTACCATATTAGTGCTTCTTTACTCAAAGATACCTCAGTATAGTTAAGTCCTTGGTATCGGCGACTATTCTCATGAGGGCTTCGTAGGCTGTACGATACTTGGTGTATTCGTAAATGCTCTCGGACAGGTCTGCGTCTTCCACCTCGGACTTTTCCCTTCTCAGTTCTTGGTCTTTGAACTCCATGGTCTCCTCAGTCTGCTTTACGGAGGACAGAAGGCTTCCCGTATCCGAGCGTTCGTAGACTATCTTATCGTAAGCCCTCTGCATGGCCATGACGTCCGAGTCGTCGGGCGACAGCCCGCCCTTTAGCTTCTTATAAACCCTATCAACTATCTCAAACACGTTCTTCTGGGTAAAGTTGCCCAGCTGTTCCGAAGGGTCTCCTACACCGCTGAAGGATATGTTCAGAGGCTCAACGTTATCTTCGGGTATTATCCGCAGAGTGTAGGTTCCGTCGTCCAGCTGGTGGGCAAACGCCCTTACCTTGCCGCCGGTGGCGTTGTTTATGGCATCTACAAGCTCCTGCAGGTTGCTGGGGTTGGTGGGGTCTGAGGCGTTGTTGTCGTAGGTTATTGAGTAGGTGTTGCCCTTGTAAGTTATGTTGAGGGTTGCCGTTCCGTCCCCTCCCAGGGTGAAGGTATCCGTAGGAGAGTTGAAGGTGGTATCAAGCTCGTAAACGTTGGTGGTGAAGGTTTGGTCTCCCCTCTTGAACACGTCCACCTTGTTATCGTTTCCTATTTGAACCTTGAAGTTCTCATCGCTTCCGTTATACTTGAAATCGGTATCAAAGGGTTTGGTGGTTAGAGCCGCTCCGGAGAAGATGAAGTTCTCACCCACCCTCTCGTTAGCTCTGTCAAGGAGGAACTCAACACCGTCCCTGAACTCCGCGGACATGGCTACCCTTTGGTCGGGTCTAACCGTATCCTTCTTTGCCTGTATGGTCTTGGCGTAAAGAGCTTTAACCTTATCCGCCATCTTACCTAAGGTGTAATCCACGTAGGTCATGTTTATGTCTGCAAAGAGCCTGTTCCTTGAAAACTGGGAGAGCTGGGAAATCTCCTTCTTGAGCTGGTTTATATTGTAGGTGGCCGCGGGGTTATCGGATATGTTTTTATACTTTCTTCCGGTGCTTATCTGAACGCTTCTATCGGTTATCTCCTTTTTAATGGCATCGTCCTGCCTCTTGAACACCGAATAGATTAAGAAATCGGGCATCTTCATCTCTTCTCACCTCACACCATATTTAAGGTCGTTTGCAGCAGCTCGTCCATGGCGCTCACCACCTTGGCGGAAGCCTGATAGGAGCGCTGCAGCTTCATAATCTCCATAAACTCCCTGTCTATGGACACGCCTTGCATCTGCAGAAGTTTATCGTTGATGGAGTCCAGCAGTGCACCTTCCACGTCCTTTTCCTTCCTCAGGTCGCTTTGGGTAGAGGCTATATCGTCTATCAAGGTATTTACCTTGGCCTTGGTGTTATCCCACCAGCCGTTGGCAAACTCGGAGAACTCGTCCGCAAGGGAGTATTTCAGATCTCTGAGGTTGTCCCTGAGGTTGGGAGCCAGAGCTATGTCGGAAAGTCCGGTGCCGGTGAATACGGGGGAGCTTTCGTATATGTTTCCCCCCGTATCCTTCACCGAGTAGTTGCCGGAGTTATCTATTCTGAGGGAGAAGGTTCCGTCGGGATTGCTCACCACCGTAGCGCTAAAGCCCGCCGCCGTTAAGGTAGCATTACCGTTTATCAAGGCGGCCAATCCGTTCAGAGAGTTCGTCCCGTAGTTGGGTATACTCGCCAGCAGTGTAGGCGGGTCGGTGGAGTTATCGTAAAACTCCAGAGTGCCGTCTATACCGTAGGTGTTCAAGGACGTGGTGTCGCTGTCCACGTTCTTTATAAGGTACCAGGTGCCCGAGTTCTCTCTCGGAATCTTTACCTCTGATATCAATTGCTTGGCTATGTCGTCAAGCTCGCCCTTATACCTGTTTACGTCCTTTATGGTGTCCCAAACACCCTTTACCTTGCCTCCGGTTAGAAGCTCGGCTATCTCGTTTCTCTTACCGTCTGGGGATTTCCAGTAGAGCTTACCTCCGGTGTATTCAAGGCTCCACTTGTTCTTTTCATACTCCACGAGAGCGAATCCCTTGGAGGTGTCCACCCTAACCCTACCTATCTCGTCTTCCTCTATGGTTATGTTTATCATCTCGGATAGCTCTCTTAGGTATCTGTCCCTCTGGTCAAGCAGGTTTTTGTAGTCCTTCCCCTTGGCGTAGTTTATGGCGTAGCCGAAGGTTATCTCCTTGTTCAGGGTGTAAATCTTGTTTATGAGTTCGTTTACCCTCTTGACGTAATTGCTGAGGGTGTAATCTGCGGTGGACTTGAGCCTGTCCAAATCGCCGGCCTTAGTTTTCAGAAAGTCCACCACCGTTTTGGCGGTGTGGTAGAAGTCGCTCTGGGCCCCGTCGTTGGTGGGCTCTTTCATGAGGTCTATATACCTCTCGTAGAGCCTGTTGGTGTAGTCTCCTACACCTATGCTTTGGGTAAGCTCCTGAAATATGCCCTCAACGTTCTGATTAAAACCTATCCTCTCATCAAGGTAGGATACGTAAGAGAGCTTTCTGTTGCGAAGCTCCACGTAGTAAAAGTTCTGGTCTCTCCTGACCTCCTCTATGTACACTCCCACCGGGTTGGCGCTGTTGAGGTTGGGCGTCTCCTCGGCGTAATCCGGGTTGTTGGCGTTCATTATGTTCCTGTTCCTGACGTCTATGGCCCGCTTAAAGACGTCCAAAGCCTCAGATATCAAACTCAGCGTCCCGAACATCTACACCCTCCTTGATATAACTCCCCTTTCCAGCTTCAGGAAGGGCTTGAGACCTCCGGCCACTATCTCTATGTTTCTATTGAGCAGATTCTTTATCTCCTCGTAATCCTCCCTGACCTCCAGAAGCTCCTCTCTGTTCATACCCTTCATCAGCTCATAAAGTTCGGCCATTTTAAACTCCAAATCCTTGGTATCAAAGGGATTTTTCAGTATCTCCTTCACCTGAAAAGCCTTCTCCTTGAACTTCTTAACTACACTCAATCCTCAAACCCTCCTATAATAAAAAGTATCGGAAGTTGAGATGAAATTTCAAGTAAGGGGGCAAAGGTATGAAGATAGCCACTAAACTAAAGCTTATAAATCTCCTTCTCATAATAATGACCGCGGTTATAGCGGTGGTGGTGTACGTTTCCGAAAGTAAAGTAAAACAGAAAGCGGAAGATGTAAAGGAAGATTTAGAACATATGAATATATACAAAAACATGAAGGTAGAGATTTTGAACGTAGCCATAGCCATAAGGGATTACATGTTTGACCCCAGCGATGAGGCGGCCAAGAAAAGGGTCAAACAGCACTTTAAGAATTTTGCCCAGATGTTTGCGGAGATAAAAAAGTATGAAAAGACATTTGATAAGAGGGAGCGGGAGCTTCTGGAAGACCTGAGCTGGGCACTGGGCTATCAGAGCGACTTGGAGCAGGTTATGCAGCTGGTTGAGTTTGAAGCCATAGACGAGGCGAGACAGACCTTGACCGAGGCCGAGAAAAAGGGCTTTAGGGACATACTGGGAACCTTAGACCTACTGCTTAAACACAGAAAAGAGCTTATAAAGAGAAGTCAAACCGAGATGGTGAAGACCATTAATCAGGGAGCCACGACCGCCATAGCGGTTCCCGTTGTGTCTATATTTATAGTTTCTGTAATCATGTACATCATCGGTAAGGGTATAGTCAGGCAGGTGGAGACTATAGCCAGCGGCGTGGACGAGCTTGCACAAAAGATGGTATTTAGGGAGTTCAAGGCCGAGAAATTCGGCAACGAGCTGGACAGGCTAAATGAAGCCCTCGGGGAGATAGTGCATCAGCTCGGCAGGGCCATAACCAAGATAAGGGAAGTCATGCACAAGGTTGCAGAGGGAGACCTGAGGGAGAAGATAAACGAGGAGTACAGAGGGGACATAGAGGAGCTCAAATCCAATATAAACAAGTCCATCGGCGACCTGAGCACAATACTCAACGATGTTAAGGTGGGATTTAATCAAATCGCCGAGAGCATGGTGATGCTCAAAGAGAGCATAAAGGGCATAAGCTCGGACAACGAGAGCCTGAACGAGATGATTCAGAGGATAACCGCCTCCATGGAAGAGAGCGCCCAAGCGGTGCAACAGATATCCGAAGATACGAATAAGGCCATGAGAATGGCCAAGGACATGGATAAGGCCACCAAGATAGGCAAGTCCAAGATAGACCTCATGCAGGAATCTATGGAACACATAGCCGCGGTTGGTAAGGATATAAACTCCATCACAAACAGGATAATAGAGATTTCCGAGCAGACGAACCTTCTGGCTCTTAACGCCGCGATAGAGGCCGCAAGGGCGGGAGAGGCCGGCAGGGGCTTTGCCGTGGTGGCCGACGAGGTAAGGAAACTGGCAGAGACCACCGCGGTAGCCGCCAAGGACATAGCGGAGCTGGTAGAGAGGGCTTTCAAGGTCATAGAGGACGGACAGAGAGCCTCAGGTGACGTGGTTCTGAGCTACAAGAGGATAGAGGACTTCTCCACGGAGATGAACAGAATCATAGAGGACATAGCCACGGCCATAGAGGAGCAGAGCAGGACGCTCTCCTTGACCGAGAGCAGCATGGAAGAGATGAAGAACATATCCGATAGGAACACGGAGGCTCTAAACAACATGAGCGGTGAGGTGGCGAGGGTTGCGGACACAACTCAGGAAGTCAAGGAGAAGATGGGACGCTTCAAGACCTGAGCTTCTTGATTTCCCTCCTGTAAGCCAAGAAGAAGACCAGCGCTCTCAGAAAGGTCTCTACAGTCATAAACATCCATGGCACGAGGGGAGAGGGTATCACCTTGAGTATCAGGTAAGAGGGGGCTATTCTGAACCCCCAGAAGGAACCTATATTGACCACCATGGGAACGGTAGTTCTTCCCATTCCCTTTAGAGCTCCCGAAAGTATTGCGGCGTAAGCCATTGGAACTTGAGATATGCCCACTATAATCAGATAGTAGCTGGCGAGCCGGATTACCTCCGGGTCGTCGGTGAATACGGATACCAGGGGTTGCGGGATAGCTATCAAGAGCAGGCCCAGAATCCCCATCGCCGATGCCGTCAGGTTTGCCGTGAGCCTGATGCCGTAAGCGAGACCTGTGTAGTTTTTTGCTCCCAGGTTCTGTCCCGCTATGGTGGTGGCCGCCACCATGAAACCGAAGCCTATCATAAAGGATACGCTCTCCACCCTTATGCCTATCTGGTGGGCCGCAAGGGCCTTGTCTCCGAACTTGGCCAAGAAGCCCACAAATACGTTGAAGGATAGGGAGGTTATAGAACGCTCCAGGACGGTGGGAACGCCTATGCGCACGAACCTACCGAGAAGCTTCATATCTATGGACGGCCTCAAGGGGAAGGGACGCTTCTTAACGCCGAAGAGGTAGGAGTAAATCAAGAAGGCCACTATCTCCGAGGCCACTATCCCCCAACCGGCGCCGGCTACACCCAGTCTGGGCAGTCCCAGCTTGCCGTTTATCAGCAGGTAGGCGGTGGATATGTTTATCACGTTCATCAAGATGGCCACCTTCATAGGTGTTTTGGTATCCCCAAAGCCGTTGAAAGCTCCGTAGTAGGTATTAGTCAGAAATCCTACACTGATGAACCAGAATATCGGCTCTAAGTAAACCCCTGCCAAAGATATAACGCTCTCGGAAGCTCCTAAGAATCCCATCAACCACAGGGCCAAGTCCAACCCCCAGAAGGTCAGAGGTAGAGAGGTCAGCAAAGAGAGTAAGAGCCCTATGCTGAGGACACCGGAAGGGTCATTGCCCGCTCCCACCCTTTGAGCTACCAGGACGGAGGTTCCCGTGTAGGATAGAGCCATGAGGGAGTATATGAACCACAGGATATTCAGACTGAAACCTACCGCGGCGATAGCCGCGGTGGATATTCCAGAAACCAGTATAAGGGAAAAGGTGCTCTCTACCGTGTAGAGGAGGTTAACCACTATTATGGGCAGTGCGAGCTTGGAAATCTTTTTTACGTTTCTTAGCTTGCTCTCGTGGGGGTCTATGAGCACCTTGTTGGAGTCCATTCCTATGCGCCCAGCTCCCTGAGTTTCTGAAGTGTTTTCTTGTATCCCAAGGTGTACAGCTCGTCAATCTTATTTATATCAAGGGGAGAAAACCTCTCTATGTTGGGAACTATCACCAGGTCGCAGGCCTCCTTCCTCTTGTCCACGTTGGAGCGCACCGCCAAGAGGAAGCTCCTGGCAAGAATGTGGACTATACCTTTAGCTTCACTGACCTTGGCGGTGGGATTGACGTCAACGCCTATTAATTTTCTTCTGCTCTTTTTGAAGGGTTCCACCGGCAGGTTGTTTACCACGCCCCCGTCTATAAGGAGGTACCTGTCGTATATAATCGGCTCAAAAAGTCCGGGTAGCGTGCAGCTGCCCAAGAGTATGGGTATAAGCTCACCCCGGGAGAAGTATATGGGCTTGCCCTCTAAGAAATCGGTCGCGCATATCCAGAGCTTTAAGCTCAGCTCCTCAATCCTTTCGTAATCCAGATACCTTCTTAGCTCCTTTTCCGCTCTGCTCAATGAGAACAGTCCCTTCTTGGGCACTCTGAGTCTGAAGATTTTGAGCCACCTGGTCGCTTTCAGAATCTTCAGCATCTCCTCGGGTGTGTAGCCGGCGGCGTAAAAGGTGCCCACTATGGCGCCCGCGCTGACACCGCTTATGGCCTTCACCTCAAGTCCTGCTTCCTCAAGGGCCTTTAGGACACCTATGTGGGCCACTCCCCGCGCCATTCCTCCCGAAAGGACGAGGTTTATCTTCATGACCTATTCTAATTTTAAGCACATCTGAGCAACGGGGCAGCCTGCACACTCGGGATCCCTCTTTTTGCAGTAGCGCTTTGCGTGCTCGTCCAAGAGGGCGTGGAACTCCCTGTATAGCTCTAAATCTTTAGGCAGGTTTTCCTCAAACCAGCGTTTAAGCTCCTCGTAGGCATCTTTTTTTAGGCCGAATACCCTCTCTACCACTCTTTTGGTGTAGGCGTCTATCACGAAGGAGAGTCTGCCGCAGGCGTAAAGGAGTATGGCGTCTGCCGTCTCCTGGCCTATGCCCTTTATCCGCATAAGCTCCTCTCTGCTTATCTTCTCAAGACGGGACACCGGGCTGAGGGTTTGGGCTACCTCCTTCAACCTCCGGGCCTTCTGTCTGTAATAGCCCGAAGGCCTGAGCAGCTCTTCCAACTTCTGCAAGGGGGCGCTTGTTATTCCCCTAAAGCTGAGGAGTCCCTCCCCTTTAAGGTTTTCCAAGGCCCTTTCCACATTTTTCCAAGAGGTGTTCTGGGTCAGTATGGCACCTACGACTATCTCTTCCCTGGGGTCGCTTCCGTGTCTGCGGTGATACTCCTCGTCCACAGGCCACCAGTTCTGTCTTCCGTAAGCTTCCAGCAGGCTCTCATAGAGCTTTAAAAGCTTACTTCTTGAATTTCTCAAGTCTGCTCACCTGAACCTCCGATATGAATACGACTCCCGAGTGCTTGTTAAAGAAGGGCTGAAGTCCTTCCAGCAGGGCCTCCACCTTCTCCTCGGGCATTACGCTTATGACCATCACCAAAACCTCTTCCTCGTTGAACATCAGGTGCCCCTCGTGAAAGCCGTGGCTGCCTTTACCCGAAAGGTTGTGGAGTATCGTGTACCCGTGCACTCCCGCCCTCTCCAGTAGGTCGGTGATGAAGTCTAAGTGTTCTCCCTCAACTATTACCTCCACCTTCTTCATCTTGTAAAGGTTGATATTTTTCATCGTCAAACCTCCTCCAGGCTCCTTCGGAAAAGAGGAAGAAATCTCCTCTTTCGGGGTCAAGAACTACAAGGTTTATCCAACCGTTGTGAACCAGCTCCCTGACCTTGGGCACCATCATGAGAACCCTCTTTACGAGTTCTAAGGGTGCCTCTATCAGAGTTATGAGCCTTACAGGCTCGTGGTGGGGCATGTCTCCCTTGAGCACCGTTTGTGCGGGAAGGCCCGTCCGCAGGTCGCTCAGATTGCCCGACATCACCCCGAACCTGCCCACCACGTTGTGGTAAATCTTGCTCCCGCTACCCAGGTGCTCGTTGTCAACCGCCGAGAAGTAGTGCTCCATGTTTATCCACTCTCCCACCACCAGGGGTCCGGAGAGTATGTTCTCCAAGTAAAAGCCCTTGGGGTCTATCCTGTAATCGTAGGAGTGAAGGAACACTCTGCCCTTCAGGTTAAGCTCCTTTGTGATGTCCCTCCTACCTATCACGAAGGCGTAATTGCCCGAGAGTCCCCATTCCGGCCTCACCTGAGTCCAGTCCACCGAGTTTCTGAGCACTTCCTTCAGGGCCTTGCCGGGCTGCGTGCACCGGGACATGGGCAGTTCCTTGCATCTCTCGTAGGCGGTCTGCTCTCCGGCTCTGAGTAGGTCCTCCCTCACCTTATCCAGCAGTATCCTGTGGGTGGCGGGAACGAGGTCGGTATCCAATAGCTCCACCCCGTCCGTGGTGGTGTTGTGCTCACCTGCGAGGAAGTGGGTGTCTTCGGGAATCTCTATACCTCTCTCTTTTAGCTTCCGCCTTACTCGGGGATTGTTGGCCATCAGGCAGAACACCCTTGCGTTCACGGCGCCGTGGTCTCCACCGCAGGCTCCGCAGTCCAAGGCCGACTCGTAGGGGTTGTTGTCGGACTTGCTCCCGTGTCCCAGAACCAGAACGAACTTACCAAAATTTTCCGTAAGCCCTATCATCTTCAGAGCCTTCTCAACGAAATGCACCTGTTCTTCAAGGGTGAATCCCACCTTCGCCAGCTTCTCCACGTGTATCCTCGTATATCCCTTATCCACCTTGTAGCTCTGTCGCAGCTCCTCTACGAAGGCTTTTAACCTCTCCTTGTCCAGACCCAGTTCCTTTACGAGAGCTTCAAGCTCCGCCTCCTCCAGCGCCACGGCTCTGGTCAACTCCAGAACTCCCTGACCTACCTCCAGAGCCAGCTCCCGTTTGTAGGCCTTCTTTATTATCTCCATCTGCAGGGTTCTGACTATGGATACGGCCTCCTCTTTGGAGAGCTTATCAATTACGAGGCGGGTATCTCCCTTGCTACCTTCCATCTTCTCCCTGAACCTTGAGTAGCCTAAGGGGAATAGGGTCTTGCCCACCATATCAAAGCCAAAGAGCAAACCTATCGCCTCAACGGTTATGTAAGGTGTTAAAACGTTGTACTTTAGGTCGTGGAGAATCTCCTTAATCAGATGCCACAGCTTACCTTTTTCCTCTTGAGCGTCTTTGCTCAGCTCTATGACCACGTTCTTGGGCTTTATCAGAACCGGACAGAGGTAGGTTTCGTGTCCCTTGCCCAGCTCTATGAAGCTGATGGGCACCCCGAAGAAGCCCGCTATGCCGTAGGTCTCGTAAGAACCCAAGCTTTCTAAATTCCTCCTGAACCTCTCGGAGCGAACGTCTATGCAAAATAGAGCCTGTGTGAAGGGCCTGCTCTCTGTCCCCACAGAGGACGGCGATATACCTTTCACGAGGTTTTCCATCTTGCTCCTTTCGTGCGCCTTTAACCACAGGTAGCCCTCCTCCTCTTCCAGCAGACGGAAGAACTCCAGTAAACCGTTTACTTCCTCCTCCTCCATCTCCATGAGCCTATCCTGCAGAGCGGAGCTTTTGAAGAGCTTCATCAGAAAGACGGCCTTGGCTTTGGCCTCCTCCGTCGCCTTGGCCTTTACGTACTCTGCACATAGCCTTCCGATTTCCTTAGGGTCTTTGCGCTCTAAAGCTTCCTGAAGCTCGTCTGCAAAGGCGGGCAGAACCCTGTTGGAGAAGAGTTCGTATCTGAGAAATGCCTCCTCGGGCCTGTCGTTTACGAAGCTGCAAAGTCCCGAAAAGGTTGGCTCAATCCCGAATCTCTTTCCTGCATCTTTCAGCAGAGAGAGCGTTACGGTTAGCCTCACGGCCAAGAAGTCAACGAGGTCGGCGGGATACCTTCTCTGCCAGTAATACTCTTTGGCGTGTCCCCTCCACCTTATAAAGCCCGCCCAGCCGTGGAGCTTCGCCAGCTCCAGGGGAAAGTAATGCTCCCACAGCTCCTTGGGAATTTCCATAAGCTTCAATGCCATCTCAACCGCCTCTTCGGGCTCTTCGCAACCACCCAGAAGTTCTCCCAAGGCACAGCAACCTACCAATCTTAGCCTCTTATCCCGAAGGGATATGTTCCTCCAAGCTCTGTAAAAGCCCTCCCTTCTGCGGGGCATACTCCATACCGCCTGCCCCTCGTCTAAGAACTCGGTGCAGGCTCTTATCACCAGCTCGTTTATGGTCTCTCCCAAATCGGTGCCAAGCAGCAAATCAAAGGCCTCGTAAAGGGTCATATCTTTGCCCAGGGAGCCGATGAAGTTCCTCTTGAAGCTCTCTACGTAATCGGGAGTTTTTATCCTTTGGGAAAGCTCTAAGGCACCTTCACAGCACTCCAAGTCCGGCGGTCGTTTCTTCAAAGAGACGTCCAGATGCAGCAGCAGGTTCAGGGACAGCTCAAAGCACTCTTCCTCGCTCAGGGTCGGTGGGGCATGGGCCTTTACGAAAGCTCTCAGCTCTTCCTTTAAAAACCTCTCTTCAAGCTTTCCCTCTTTCAGGAATCTGCGGTAAGTCTCCCGCGGCAGAAAGGTGCGCGCACCGAACAGGCCGCGGCCCAAGCTCAAGGCCTCCTTGAAGCTCACGTGTTCCAGTCCGTACAGGGGATTGTGATGTATGAAGTTCCTCATAGGCCAGAAGTAGGGAATTACCTCCGAGGATACCTCTATCAGACTCCTTATGTAAAGTTGCTCTCCCGTTCTCGCCTTCACGGCAAAGCCTCCGGAAGGTATTTAACGAAGAGTAGCACCCCCACCCCCGCACTCAGAACGAAACCCAGCAGGGGAACTACCCCTTGAGTCGGTCTCAGGTCTTTGACCACGAGGTCTTCTCTTCCCTTGCCGTAAAAGGAGTTAAAGACCCTTACCATACTCCAGCCCAGCAGGAACCAGCTCAGGGCTAAGGCGACGGCTCCGTATATGCCCGCGGACGACAAGGTAAAGCTCAGGTATGCGGAGATAAACGAAGGAAAGAAGAGGGGATTCAGGGGCACGAGGCTGAGCAACGCCGCACCGCTCAAAAAAAGGTAGGCCAGCTTTGGAGATTTGCACAGCGCTCCGGAAAGAACTCTGAGATTGGTGCTTCCGAAGCTCCTGTTTATAAGCCTGAGTATTATGATTGATGAGGCCACCGTAATGGGCACAACTGAGAGGGAGAGAACCGGAAAGTATCCCACCGATACGGGTAGAGAGAGGGCTAAGGATAGGTTGGCAACGGAGACGTAGGCCACCCATCTGTCCAAGTTCAGCGGTGTTAGACTCCTCAAAGCGTATATCAGCGCTACGCTCAGGAGAACGTACGATACCTCTTTACTCGGATTTAGCACCTGGGTCCTTACTGCAAGTATAAGGAGTAGCGGAACGAGCACAGCGGAGGCCAGCTTCAGTCTGTAGTCTCCTTTGACCAGGGTGTAGGAAAAGAGTGCCAGAAGGGTTAAAGAAATCATCGTATCTTGCATCACACCCACCTCAGGTATTTGTTCACGGCGGAGGACAGCCTTAAAAGTACACCTTCCAGCTTTTTGAACAGCTCCCTTACGTAGAGCTCCCTTGATAGGTGCGTATATAGAGTTAGCCTGAGCTCTCCGAGGCTCTCAAAGAGTCCACCCCTATTTATGCTCCTGTAGTAAACCAGAAGCCAACCCAGCACTATAATCAAAGTCAAAATCAAGGCCTGAATCTCAAATACGGCAGGGTTTATATTGGCGTTCTTGTATATGCGGTGGGTAAAAGACTCGTCGGGGTATAGAAACTTCTCAAAGGAATGTCCTACCACCACGTATCCCATAACGACCACGGAGAAGGAGAGGATTACGAACAGCAGTGTCTTGTAAACGTTTTGAGCCCTCAGCCTGTATATGCTGAATATGGTTTGTGCTCCCGTAATCCAGCCAAAAAAGAGCAGCAGCAGGGCTCCCTGATACTTGAACACGTCAACGCCCACGGCCCAGTGTGCGAGGAACACTATGGCCAGCGGAACCGATACGGTTATCAGAGCGAATACCACCCAAGGCAGTTTGGGCGGCGGCATCTGTCTCTCAACCAAGAACTTGTATATCTCGTCCTCGGGTATGTTGGGGTCCTTCCTCGCCTGATGGATAACGCTCCCCGAGCCCATAAATAGGGTCGCCTTGAATATACCGTGGGCTATAAGGTGATACACGGCTAAGGCGAAGGCACCCAGCCCGCACTCCATTATCATGTAGCCCATCTGTCCGACGGTGGAGTATCCCAGGGACTTCTTTATGTCGCTCTGCATAAGCATCAGGGTAGAACCCAAAACCGCGGTTATTAGCCCCACCCAGAAGGCCAAGTGAAGGCCGACCTCTGCGTTCAAAAACAGGAAGGAGAAGCGGTTTATCAGGAATCCACCGGCGTTCACTATTCCCGCGTGCATGAGAGCGGATACGGGGGTTGGTCCTCCCATGGTGTAGGGAAGCCACAGGTGCAGGGGAACCTGAGCCGACTTGGCGAAGGCGGACATCATGAGGAGCACACCTGCAAGTTCGGCCATGAGTGTGTTTCCGGCCTCTCCTGAGGCGGAGGCGTAGAGTTTATCAAACTCAAAGGAGCCGTAAACCTGGAATATCAGGAGCAGGGCCCCCAGCAGGGGTATATCTCCAAATCTGTGGGTCAGGAAAGTCCAGAGGGCAAACCTTCCGGATTGGGGATTCTGGTGCTCGTAGCCCAGCAGAAGGTACAGGAACACCCCTATCAGGTGCCAACCTACGAACATCAGCAGAGCGTTGCCGGCCAAAACGGTCAAGAGTATGGAAAAGGTCATAAGGTCCAACAGGAGGAAGAACCTCCTGTAGCCGGGCTCGTCCTGCATGTATCTAACCGAGTAAGCGTGCACCAGGAAGCTTATGGAGCTTATGGTCAACCCCATAACTAGGGAGAGGGGGTCTATGTACAGCTTCAGAGTTCTGGAGCCAAAGAGGGGTAGCGAATAGCTCTCACCCTCCCAAAGGATAAGGAGTGCAAGGGAGGATATTAGAGTTAGCAGGCTAAAGCTCAGACTTATCCTGTAAACGGACTTTTGGTCCCTTCCTACAAAGGCCAAAAGCAGAGCAGAAAGTAAGGGCAGTACGAGCAGAAGTGCCGCAGGCATGATGGGAGTGCAGGTTTTACTTTACTCTCCGCCGTATTCCACGCTGTCTATCTCTTCCATAAACTGCTCTATCATGAAGGTTATATACTCTTTTAGCTCCTCCACGCTCTTTTTCCAGTTGTCGGGCGATATCTCTATGTCCTTCTCGTGAACGTTGTGCTCGTCGGTGATGTATCTGAGTCTAACGTAGGGAAACCTCCTGGAACGGTAGCACTCCTCCGTAAAGCAGGTCTCTATCTCTACGTCGGGATTCACCATAGAGCTTTCAAGCTCACGCGCCAGCTCTTGAAGCTTGGCCTTCACCTCTTCCGTCATACTAATCCCCCTTACACACGGATTTAAGGCTTCTGTTATAAATATAGGCGGTTATAGAAAAGAAAAAGAGTTAAAGCGGGGAAAGGAGGGAGATTTCCCTCTCAATCACCGGTCTTTACCATCACCATCTCTATGCAGTTTCTCTTCAGAAGGTCCGAGCACACGTAGACGCATATCTCGCAACCTTTACATCTGTCGTACCAGACCCAAGCCGTGTGCCCGCTCTCCTTGAAGTTCAGGCAGTTGGGCTCCGGACAGAACAGAACGCACTGTTTGCAGTTGTACTTTGAGCACTCCTTCTCGTCAACCTCCGCTACGAAATACATTTACAACCTCCTCAGGTAGCTACTTTTTCCTCTTCCTCCTCCACCCAGCCTTTCTCCTCTGCCATCTTAAGAGTATATTTTATAACTTCCATATTTTTGGCTAAAAGCTCCTGCTTCTTCTTGAACTTCTTCTCTATTGCGCTGTCAAGGGCGGTAGTTCCACCTGAGGCTACGAAAGACCCTCCGAGAAACCTCTCCACGAGGGCCTTCTCAATGTGGTCAAGGTTGACCAGCTTGGTGATGCCGAAAAACAGGCCTATCATGGCCATATTGGTGGCAAGCTCGGTTCCGGCTATATCTCTGGCTATCTGCGTAGCCGGTATGTAATATATCTTAGCCCTCAAATCCTCAAGAATCTTCTTGTCCTCGTCGGGAATTATGTCCACATCGGAGTTTATTATCACCATGCCGTCGGGCTTTAGGCCCGTGTAGAAGGGCATGGTGTAGGATTTACCGTGGGTTATGACCTGGGGGTGATAAATCATTATGACGTTGGGATAGACCACCTCGCCCACCTCGTATATGGGCTGGTCCGAGGCTCTGACGTAAGCTTCAACGGGAGCCATTCTCTTTTCAGAACCGAAGAAGGGAACCAGCGACGCGTACTTGCCCGCCGCGGACATGGCGTTTCCCAAGATGTGGGCGGAGGTCACGACCCCCTGCCCACCGACACCGGCTATCCTTATGTTATACCTTTTCATGACTTGACCTCCTTGGCCTTCTTCTCTATCTCATTGAGATATTCCTTAACCTCGTCGGTCATCCACTCGTAGAACTTAAAGTCCTTCTTCTCCCTCTGCCTTGCGTCGGCAAGGACCTCTCTGGTAGGTATGGAATACTCAATGTTGCAGGAGGTATAGGCGTGAATGAAGGTGGGACCGAACTTTCTCGCCGCCAAGATGGCTCTCCTTATGACCTTGGCTATCCTCTTGGGATTGGTGGGAGATATCCTCGCCACGTAAACGCATCCTGCGGTTTGGGCAAGCTCAACGGCGTTTATCTTGTCAAACTTCTTACCGGTGGGTGCCATTTTGAGCTGTATGCCCTTGGGAGACATTCCGCTCTCCTGCCCTCCGGTGTTTCCGTAAACCTCGTTGTCCACCATTATGGTGGTGAACTTCTCCCTTCTGAACCAGGAGTGCATGGTCATACCAAAACCTATGTCCATGAGGCCTCCGTCCCCGGCTATGACCACCACGTCCTTCTCTTTGTCGGGGAACCTTATGGACAGAGCCCTCTTTAGTCCGGAGGCAACGGCGTTGGTATCTCCGTAGTTTCCGTAGATAAAGGGTACCGCAGCCTGGGATAGGGCCAGCCTTGCACATCCGGCCGTTCCGAGAACTATCGTATCTTCTGGCTTGGGCAGAGCCGTGTAGAACACCCTGATGAAGTAAGCCATGTAGCAACCGGCGCACATGGGGTGCTCTTCCACCAGCTCCTTGAACTGCCCCATCTGCATTACATCTATCTCTTTGCCGAACTGGCCGAACTCAACTAAGTCAACGTAATCTCTGGGCATATATTTTTCAAAACCCGGTGAAATCTTTACATACTCAAGACCCATGGCACACCTCCTTACAAAATTAAACTAAGGTCTTCTTTTCCTTCTTTATGCCGAAGGCTTTGTAAATCTCTTCCATTATCAGCTCCACGGGGAGCGTCATGCCTCCGTAAACCCTCGGTCCGTCTACGACTATACCGCTGTTGGGTATGGCCGCCTTTACTTCCTTGGCGAGCCAGCCCACTATGTTGTGTTCGGGAACTATAACGGCCTTTGCGTTTTTGAGGGTATCCCTGAGTTCTTGAGTGGGGAAAGGTCTGAGGGACTTTACCTTAACGAGTCCGACGTTGAGGCCCTCCAACTCCGCATACCTTTGAGCCTCCCTGCCCTGTGCCGCCGCACAGCCCGAGGCCACTATGAACACCTCGGCGTCCGGGTTCACCACCTCTACCAGACCTCCGAGGAAGTGCTTAATCCACTTCCTTGACCTCTCGTTGGCGGCCCAGATTTCCTGCTGCCATACGGCGTGGATTAGGTAGCTCATGAAGTTGGACTTCTGAACTGGAGCATCTCTCTGAATCCTCGCCGGAGGTATCTCACAGTCGGTGGGCGGAACGGGAGCCTTGTATGGGTCCCTGGGGGGAAGCTTCATGTCTTCGGGTGGCAGCTCAACGTATCCCTTAGCGTGGGTGACGAAGAAGCCCTCCGTGGCCACCACGACGGGCAGATAGACGTCCACCTTCTCGGATATGGGAAATCCAGCGAGGGTAAAATCAAATACGTCTTGTTGATTCTCTGCGTGCAGGACTATAAGTCCCGAGTGCAGCAGGTAGGCCAGCTCTACGTTGTCGGGCTGTATGGAAAGGGGCGCGTTCACGACCCTAGTCATCACACCCAAGACTGCGGGAATCCTGTGGCCGGGCCAAGAAACTATGGCCTCAAGACCTCTCAGCAGTCCGGGTCCCGAGGTGGCGGTGAAGGCTCTCACGCCTCCCCTTACGGCGCCCGCTATGGCGGACATGGCTCCGTATTCTTCTTCTGCCCTGTAGTAATCTTTCAGGTATCCCTGTGCGTAAAGGTCTCCAACAAGATGCATCGTCTCCGACTGGGGGGTTATGGGATAGGCTATGGCTATATCTACATTGGCTCTCTTGACAGCTTCGGCAAAAGCTTGAGAGCCGGTTATAAATTTCCTCTCCCTCGGTGCCTCCAAAAGGAGGTGTTCTGGTTCTACGACTTTTTGCTCAGGCATAACAGCACCTCCAATTAATTATTCGCTCTCCTCTACCACCTCACCCTTTCTGGGCATGAGCAGAGCGGCATACTCTCCAAAGTCAAAGGGAGTGACCTTAGTCCAGTCTTCCTTAGGCAGGGAAGGATTCTCTGGCGGAAGCTTGGGCTCCCACTTTATACTGAGCTCTTCTCTGACCTGCACCAAGACGTCTTTGAACTTCCTTATCTCCTCCGCATGCTGGTCTCTGAGGGAAACCATGGCGTCCTCGTGTCCCATCTCGGCACAGAGGGCTATGGTGAAACAGTTGGTTCCGGCCCTTATCATTCTCAGAGATAGGTTGGCGTAATGGCAGTGAACTCCTACAAATATGCAGGCTTCTATCTTGTTGTGGAGTATGGTAAGGTTGGGATGATTGGGGTTTATTTCGGCCTCGGGGTCTATCTTGGGATACTTGGGTCTGTAGTCGGGCATGGGGATTATCCTACAGTTGGGAATCTCCATCGCAAGCTCAAGTACCGCCTTTGCCTTTTCCATGGCGGCGGCGTTCCATCCCCACAGAACCAAGGGACCCGGAAAGATGGTAGGATTCTTTCTGGTGAGCATGGCCTTCGCGGCCTCACGCATGGCAACCTCTTCATCAACCTCTTCTCCGTAAAGCAGTGCTCTTCCCGGAGGAGGTAAATCAACCCCGAGAAAGGCCGCAGGCTGGGGATTATAACCTGCCGGACCGGGGACTATGACTTTCTTTTCTTCCTGCATAGGACGAACCTCCGTGTTAATACAAAAAATGAGTATGTAAAATCTACCTGCACACCAACCTATTGTATATGAGATTAATCAGAAATTCAAACATCGTTTTATGCCGACTTAAGGATTTTTTATAGCCTCTAAGAGACACTCCCTCATGAAGTTCTCCGACGGGTTGCCCATGTCCATGACGGTATCAAAATCGTCTCCGTATCCCCTGCTCTTTAGCTCGTCCATCAGTATGGCGTACACCCTCTTAAGACCTTCCTTCATACTTATATTTTCTTTAAATATATATAAGTCGTCCTCCTCCCTGTGAAAGGCCAAGTCGTATCTCTCGGGCTGCTCTATCTCAAAGTCCACACTGACGGCAAAGGCCTTGCCGTAATTTACGGCGTTCTCTTCCGGCAGATATCTCTCGGAAAAGCAGGAGAACTTCTGTGCCATGGTGAGGTCTCTTTCGGTGGGGACCGCCACCACGTAGAGGGCACCCTCTACCTGTGAGTCCCCGTTTTTATTCCTGCCTACCAATTGAATGAAGTAAGTCCAGGATTTCATAGCCTTCTCCTCTCTTATGGGGCTATCCAGTTGTCCTCCATAATTACCTCTTCTTCAGATGAGCCCGTTATCTTTTGGGAAATCTTGTAAGAGCAGAACTCGGGTCCGCACATGGAGCAGAACTTCGCCGTTTTGTAGCCCTCCTGAGGAAGCGTCTCGTCGTGGTAAGCTCTTGCGGTCTCAGGGTCTATGGAAAGCTCAAACTGCCTGTTCCAATCAAAAGCGTACCTCGCCCTTGACATTTCCAGGTTCCACTCCCACGAGCCCGGCCAGTGCTTTGCAACGTCGGCCGCGTAGGCGGCTATCCTGTAGGCTACAACTCCCTGCTTTACGTCTTCAACGTTGGGAAGTCCGAGGTGCTCCTTGGGAGTCACGTAGCAGAGCATCGCCGCTCCCGTCCAACCGCCTATGGCCGCACCTATGGCCGAGGCTATGTGGTCGTATCCGGCCGCGACGTCTATTACGAGCGGTCCCAGTATGTAGAAGGGGGCTTCAGAACATATCTCTTGCTGGATTCTCATGTTGGTCTCTATCTGGTGCAGGGGAACGTGTCCGGGACCCTCAACCATAACTTGAACGTCGTGCTTCCAAGCCCTACGGGTCAGCTCTCCGAGGGTTCTCAGTTCCGCTATCTGAGCCTCGTCGGTAGCGTCCGCTATAGCTCCGGGTCTGAGTCCGTCCCCGAGGGAGAAGGACACGTCGTACTTCTTGAATATCTCGCAAATCTTATCAAAGTGGGTGTAGAGAGGATTTTGCTTGTCGTGCTCCACCATCCACTGGGCCATTATCGCTCCGCCTCTGGAGACTATGCCCATGACCCTGTGCTGAACCAGGGGCAGGTGTTCCCTGAGAACCCCCGCATGTATGGTCATGTAGGATACCCCCTGCCGCGCCTGCTCCTCTATCACGTCAAGTATAAGCTCCTCCGTCATGTTCTTTACGTTCCCGCCCGCTTCCCTCAGAGCTTGATATATGGGAACCGTCCCGACGGGAACCGTGCTCTCTTCTATGACCGCCTGCCTCGTCTCCGTTATGGCCTCGCCGGTGGACAGATCCATTACCGTATCGGCTCCGTACTTTATGGCCACCCTGACCTTCTCTATCTCCGTGGGTATGTCGGAAGCGAGTCCCGAGTTTCCCAGGTTGGCGTTTACCTTAACCCGGGAGTTTATACCTATGCACATAGGCTCAAGGTGCAGGTGGTTAACGTTGGCCGGAATTATCATTCTGCCTACGGCCACCTCTTGACGGACGAACTCCGGATGCAGTCCCTCCCTCTTGGCCACGTATTCCATCTCCTCGGTTATGATGCCCTGGCGTGCCAGATGCATCTGGCTTTTATTCTTAAACTTCCTTCTTCTCTCAACCCAATCTGCCCTCAGCATATCAAGTCCTCCTTTAAAACAGCGGGATTTTTAAAAATTAATATGCAAATCAGCTTTTGTCAGTATGATTTCCATTCTGAAACCTTCTTGACGGGAAAAGCTCAAAGTACTCCGAGCGCACACCCCTTTCCAACAGGTCAACGACCACCTTTGAGCTAACGGGTGCCAAGAGTATCCCGTTTCTAAAGTGGCCTGCGGACACGACGTAGTTCTCTCCCACATCAAACACGGGAAGCTGGTCCGGCGTGGCCGGTCTAAAGCCCACGTTTACCTCAACAAACTCGCACTCGTCTATGGAGGGAACTACCCTTGCGGCGTTGTTGCCCAAACTCCTTACCCCTCCCAAGGTTCTCCTGTGGTCAAAGCTTACATCTTCCGACGTGGCACCTATCAGAGTGTAGTTCTCCTTGGGTATTATATAGGCGTAAGGAGAATAGAGAACCCTGTCTATGTCAAGGCCCCTTACCTTGAGTATCTGTCCCTTCAGGGGATAGACGGGTATTCCCAAAAGGGCGCTCCCCCACGCTCCGGGACTAAAGACGTAGAAGTCCGCCCCGTAGCCGTTCTTGAAGCCTATAACCTCCTCCACCCTGCCATCCTCTATTTTTATCTTGTGAACCTCGTCAAGGACTATCTCAACCCCCAAGCGGTGCATGGCGAATATCAGAGCGTCCATAAGCTGCTGCGAGTCAACGTTGCCCTCATCTTTGAAAAGTATGGCCGAGGAAATCTCCTCAGACAGGAGCCCAAAGGCCTCTCTAAGGGAAGAGCCTTCCAAGGGCTGGCTATCAAAACCCAAGGCTCTGTAGCTATCCGCAAGAGCTTTGTAGGCTTCTACCTCTCCCGAATCCAAGATTCTGAGTATCCCGTTCCTTCTATAAAAGATGCTGTGCCCGGATACCTCTTCAACCCTGCTTACGTACTCGTCGTAAAGCCTAAGGCTCTCTATAGAGAGCCTGAGTATATCTCCCTCAAGCCCCTCGGAGAAGGGAGCCAGCATTCCGCCCGCCACCCAAGAGGCACCCTCTTCGTAGTTCCTCGTTATCACCTTTACCTTGTGTCCTGCCAAAGCCAAGTCCAGCGCACAGGTGAGACCTACTACACCGCTTCCTATTACACAGATGAGCATGCTTATAAAAATCTTAACATCACACTCTAAAGAGCAGCGTGATTTCCCCCTTGATTTGACTTCTCTCCTTTAGCTCCTGCATAACCTCTTTTAAACTCCCCCTTATGTACTCCTCGTGGAGCTTGGTAAGCTCCCGCGTTACACATACCTGAGGGTTGCCAAAGACCTCTTGGAGGATTATCAGCGTCCTGAGCAAGCGCTTGGGGGACTCGTAAAGTATAAAGGTGGTATCCTCGCACACCTTCAGCCTCTCAAAGAAACCCTTGGTTCCCTTCTTGGGAGGGAATCCGAGGAAGAGAAACCTGTCGGTGGGCAGTCCGGAAGCCACGAGAGCCGTAATCGGTGCAGACGCTCCCGGCAGAGCTTCCACCTCAACACCTTCCCTTATACATTCCCTAATTAGCCTGAAGCCCGGGTCGGATATACCGGGGGTGCCGGCGTCGGACACCAGCGCCACGTCCTCCTTTTCAAGGACTTCCAGTATCTTTGGAATCTGGAAGTCTTCCTTGGGTTGATAGTAAGGCAGAAACTTCTTGCCGCTTATTCCGTAATGGCTCAGCAGCATCCGGGTTCTCCTCGTATCCTCGCAGGCTAAATACCGAACCTCCCTCAAGACCTCCAACGCCCTTAGGGTTATATCCTTTAGGTTGCCTATGGGTGTAGGGACTACAAACAGCTTGGCCATTCTTCCCGTTCGGTAAAATTATATTGCGGAGGTGGGTCTCTTATGATTGAGAAAAAGATGCTCGTAGGCGGAGAGTGGAAGGACAGCGCCCAGAAAATAGAGGTGGTTTATCCCTACACGGGAGAGGTGATAGGCAAGGTTCCCCAAGGGACTGAGGAAGACGTCTATACCGCAATAGAGAGAGCCAAGGAGGGCTTTAGAGAACTCTCAAGCATGACCGCCCACCGGAGGTATCAAGTGCTTATGAGGTCCGCCGAGCTTTTAGAAGAGAGAGCAGAGGAGTTTGCCAAGACGCTGGTCTATGAGGTGGGCAAGACCATAAAGGAGGCGAGAACGGAGGTAGCACGGGCTATCCAAACACTAATATTCTCGGCGGAAGAGGCGAAGAGGATACACGGAGAGACTTTTCCCATAGACGCACACCCCAACGGTGTGGGTAAGGTGGGCTTCTACATAAGAGTTCCTGTCGGGATAGTGTCCGCCATAACGCCCTTTAACTTCCCCCTCAACCTCTCCATGCACAAGGTAGCCCCTGCTATAGCCTGCGGGAACGCGGTTATACTAAAGCCTTCCGAAAGAACACCCCTTACCCCCATAATGCTTGCGGAGGTTCTCCTTGAGGCCGGGCTTCCCCCAAAGGCTCTATCGGTCATACCAGGCTACGGAGATGTGGGCAAGGCTATGACCACCCATCCAGACGTTAGAGTGGTCTCTTTCACGGGCAGCAAAAAGGTGGGAGAAATAATAACGAGGCAGGTTGGCATAAAAAAGGTTGTCCTTGAGCTGGGATCCAACTCCGCCATAGTGGTTCACAAGGACGGAGACTTAGACAAGGCTGTCCAGAGAGCCGTTATGGGAGGATACGCCATAGCGGGGCAGGTCTGCATATCCGTCCAGAGGGTCTTCGTCCACGAAGAGGTCTTTGAAGAGTTCACTAAAAGATTAAAAGAACATGTAAAGACGCTTCGCGTAGGAGACCCCATGGACGAGAGCACGGACGTGGGTCCCATGATAACGCAAGGAGACGTCCTTAGGGTGAGGGAGTGGATAGAGGAGGCGGTTCAGAAGGGTGCAAGGCTGGAGATAGGAGGTGTTGCGTGTGCAGAGCACACAGCACTCTTTGAACCCACCGTCGTGTCCTTGGTCTCTCCGGAGACGAAGCTATTTAAAGAGGAAGCCTTCGCGCCGGTGGTGATAGTTGACCCCTACAGGGAGGTGGAGGAAGCCATAAAGATGGTGAATGACTCCGAATACGGACTCCAGCTGGGAGTCTTCACCAACGACATAAAGGTGGCTTGGGAATTCATAAAGAGAGCGGAGGTGGGTGGAGTCCTGATAAACGAGGGTCCCACCTTCAGGGTTGACCACCAGCCCTACGGAGGCTTTAAAAACTCCGGAATAGGCAGGGAGGGACCCAAGTTCGCCGTAGAAGATTACACAGAGATAAAGACGGTAATATTTGATTTGACTTAGGGTAAGTTTCAAGATTTGATAGTGGCTAAGTTCTAAACAGGTGTGATGGGAACAGTGTAATGGAAGAGTTGGACATTAAAGCTCATGTGGCAGCTGCGTATGAAAGAATAAAGGACATTAAGAGGGATTTAGGCATATTCTTTACACCTGAGTGGATGGTTGACTTTATGGTTGAGCTGATAGATGAAAAGAAACTAAATACCGGAAACATTAAGATTCTTGAACCCGCTTGTGGAGTTTGCCAGTTTTTGATTGGCATTAAAAATCGTAGAAGAGATATATTCGATAAAGCTACGACCAAAGCAGGCATAGAAATAAATAAAGACATAGTAGAATACGTCTACAAGCAAGGCTTATATGAAAGTATAGATGTAATTAACTGTGATTACCTGCTTTGGAATACCTCAGAGCGCTTCGATATCATAATAGGCAATCCGCCTTACGGAATACCCAGCCTATCTCAACATTACACAATACGGGTCGACGATGAAACAAAGAAGATTTACAAACAGCTTTATGAAACTTGGTTCGGCAAATATAACGTTTACGGGGCGTTTATAGAGAAATCTGTTAAGCTCTTAAAAGATAACGGCCAGTTAATATTTATAGTACCGGCCACCTTCATGATATTAGATGAGTTTAAGAAACTCCGGAAGTTCCTTTCTATGCGAGGAAGAACCGAAATCATATACATGGGGAGCGGTGTATTCAAGCCGGAAGCAGATGTAAGCACTGTGATTTTAAGGTTTACCAAAGCTAAATCAGAAGCCAATAAAGCGGAGTTGTACGATTACACCGGTGGAAAACTGAAGCTAATAAGGAAATACGACAGGTGGTTAGGTGAGATAATTTTGTTCTCAGACAAGCTTAGCAAAGTTGTGGAAGATGTTTGCGGTTTCAGATTAGGAGATGTTTACACTATCAGGATATCGCCGAGGACGCCGGAGATAAGAAATAACGAAGATGTCATAAAGATGGACGGCATTCCAGAAGGAAGAGGCTTGTTGCCCATTCTGAACGGCCGAAATTTAAAGATAGGAACGGTTATTTACGAACCTATAACGGGTTATTGGATTGAAGATAAGAAAAAGACCTCTTTGAGGAGTTTCTTTGATAAACCCCATATAGTTGTGGGTTTAGGGTTCAGAGGAAACAGACGGTTAGGAGCGGCATACGATTATAAAGCTTACCCTTGGATGGGAGATGTATATCACTTATTGAGAGAATACACTCTAACGAATATGCAATTTAACCTGACGGATAAAGAGGTGGTTGAATTTCTGAACTCAGAAATAGTAAGTAGGTATATAAAAAGCGTGTTTAAGGATATAACGTATCACCTCAGTATTACCCAACTTAAGATACTTCCGTTGCCTACAAAGGAAGAGTTATGTGAGCTAAATAGGTTCCTACGCAATGAGAAATTGGAGTGAAGACCTTGGCAAGTTTGAAAAGTTCCTTGCTGAGATAGATATACAGAAGTATTCACAATTAAAACGCATAAAGACCGTAGAGCAAGATTTGCCTAAAGAGCTTCTACCCTTAGAGCTGTTTTACCACTACTATTGGAATACCACAGACTTTAGAGATTACGATGAAATTTTTGAAATATACTGGTCCCAAAAGCTGAATCCGCATATATATAAATTCATAAAGAAGTTCTTCTACGGTTGTTCGCTTCAGTTTGTAGAGGAGGGTTTCAAAGCGAGGTTGTATAGGATATGGATGTCTGTGCTTACCCAGTTTCACTTTCAGTATCTTTGGAACTCCTTGTTTGTGGAAAAGCTCGTTTCCTATGCAGAACTGGATGCGATGGGTATAGACGCTATCTTGGAACTCGGCGGTATAAAGGTAGGCATTCAGATAAAGAAGGTATCCTACAGAAGGGAAGCCTCCAGCAGAAGATTTACAAAAAGACAGCGAAAGTATGTAGATGTAGTAGTTGAAGTGCCTTATTTGGTTGTGAATACAACAGAATTGGAGGGTAAGCTAAAGAATCCGAGGGTGAAGGAACACACGAAGGCTAAATATAGGAGCACCTTAAAGGTCTTTAATGCAAATTTTTCGAAGCTCGATAACGGTTTTGTAATCTTTAAAGAAGATTACTTGAAACATATACACGATATAGTGCTCGAAAAGATAAACTCCCTCGGAGAAGGAGCTAAGATAACCTACGACGAGATTTTACTTTGGTGAATACTATGGTCTGCAGTCGGAGCTATGTAAGATGAAAAAGAAGGTGCTGGTGGTTGACGACGAGGAGAACATAAGGTTCTTGCTGAGGGGCATGTTGGAAGATGAGGGCTACGGTGTGTACGAATGTCCCACACTTTCCTGTGCTCGGGAAGCTATAAGTAAGGAGCTTTATCCGGTAATACTTCTTGACGTTTGGATGCCCGACGGGGACGGTATAGAGTTTATATCCCGTATAAAGAAAGAGTCGCCCGATTCGGTGGTGATAGTTATGACGGGACACGGAAACATAGAGAGTGCCGTTAGAGCTATAAAGTTGGGAGCTTACGACTTTTTAGAAAAGCCCTTCTCTTCTGAGAAGCTGCTCCTGTCAGTGGAACACGCCTTTAAGGAGGCTGAGAGCCGCATAACGAGCTTCGGACAGGAGGATTTAGAGCTTGTAGGGGTTTCTGAAGCGATACTTAGGGTTAAGGAACTGATAAACAAGGTGGCAAAGAGCAAGGCTCCCGTCCTGATTTTGGGCGAAAGCGGAACCGGCAAGGAGTTGGTTGCACGTATAATCCACAGGCTATCCGAGAGAAAGGGTCAGTTCGTTGACGTTAACTGTGCGTCTTTACCGGAAAACCTGGTGGAGATGGAGCTGTTCGGATACGAAAAGGGAGCGTTTACCGGAGCCGTGTCCAGGAAGAAGGGAAAGTTTGAGCTTGCGGACGGAGGCACCCTTTTCTTAGACGAGATAGGAGAGATGAGCACATCTTCCCAGGCCAAGCTTTTGAGAGTTCTTGAGACCGGCAGCTTTACCCGTTTGGGAGGAACCCAAAAGATAGAGGTGGATGTGAGAATCCTGTCTGCATCAAACAGGGATATAAGAAGGGAGGTTGAGGAAGGCAGGTTCAGAGAGGACCTCTTTTACAGGATTTCCGTGTTCACCATAGAGATACCGCCTTTAAGGGAGAGAAGGGAGGACATAGTACCTTTGGCCGAATACTTTCTTGATAGGTTTTCAAAGGAGTACAAGAAGCCTAAGCTCCACCTTTCAGAGGAGGCCAAAGAGATACTTATGAACCACGAGTGGCGTGGAAACGTTAGAGAGCTTAAGAACCTCATGGAGAGGTTGGTTATACTCTCGGAGAGCGGAGAGATAAATATAGACGTCTGCGAGATGGACTCCTACAGAAGTGCTCAGAGCATTGAGTATCTATTTGGGATAAAGGAGCTAAAGAGCGCAAAGAGGGAATTTGAACGCAAGTTTATTGAAAACAGGCTCAAGATTCACGGCTACGATGTTAAAAAGACGGCTCAGGATATAGGAATAGACGTATCAAGCCTTTATAGGAAGATAAGGGAGTTCGGAATTAGGCTCAAGTAGCGCTCAGGTTGGCTATCATACCGCACATCAGGAGTGCCGCAGTTTGGGTTCTCATAACGTAAGGTCGTAGCAGAACCGGCTCAAACCCCCTTTCCCTGAGAGAAGAGACCTCCTTAGCTGTAAAACCCCCCTCGGGGCCCACCACCACGGAGTAGCTTTGAGCCTTAAAGTTCAGGTCTCTTATAGACCCTTTGCCGTTGAAGTTATCAAGGAGCAGATTAACCTGAGCCTCCGCCTTTAAGACCCTCAGACTTTCCACCTTCTCAATTCTGAAGGGTAGGCTCCTTCCAGACAGCTTCATCTCCTCCTTTGCTATCTTTTCCCACCTTTGAAGTTTCCTCTCTAAGACCTCCCTCTTCTTGAAGCTCCTGTCCGATATAACGGGTACTATACGCTTTACACCCACCTGAACCGAGCCCCTGATTATCTCCTCAAAGGTCTTTAGGTTTTCCGGAACTGCCTGATACAGGGTTATATTAACCTGAAAACTCTCCTGAGGAAGCTCTTCAAGTATTCTGCATTGAGCCTTATCTTTGTGTAGCCTTTCCAGCTCGCACAGGAAAGTTCTGTCTTCGTAAATTACCTTGAACTTTTCCTTTTGCTCTATCCTTCTTACCTTTAGATGCTTTAGCTCTTTATCCCTTAAAAATAGGTAATCCCCTCTCCTTTCTTCGGAGAAGAAGGTATGCATGTTTAAGAGGGGGAGAGGTTCCCCCTCCTTTGGAAGCCGGGAAGCTTACTTTACGGACTCTCTTAAGTCCTTTGCGGGCTTGAAGACGACCACCTTCCTTGCGGGTATATTTATTACCTCTCCCGTTCTGGGGTTTCTACCCTTCCTAGGAGCCCTTTCCTTTACGGAGAAGATTCCGAATCCCGGAATGGCCACCCTTTCGCCCCTCTGCAGCGCCTCAGAGACAGCCTGAACTGCCGCCTTAAGGGCAGCGTCTGCCTCCTTCTTGGAAATGTCTGCGGCTTGCGCAATAGCTGAAACAAGCTCTGCTTTAGTCATGGTTAACCCCTCCAAAAAGTTTAACTGATAATTGATAATACATAATTTTTATAAGCTTTGCAAGCCCTTTCTTTAACTTATAATTTTTCTACGGAATCTAATACGGAGGAAGCGTTGATGGACTACAAAGAAACCCTCAATCTGCCCAAAACGGACTTTCCTATGAAAGCCAACCTTCCCAGCAGGGAGTTGGACATCTTGAAAAAGTGGAAAGATTTATATAAAAGGGTGCTTAAGGAAAAAGATGGTAAGGAGGCGTTTATCCTACACGACGGTCCTCCGTACGCAAACGGCAACATACACATAGGACACGCCCTAAATAAGATTTTGAAAGACATAATAAACAAGTACAACCTCCTGACCGGTAAAAAGATTCTCTACATACCCGGTTGGGACTGCCACGGACTTCCGATAGAGAGAAAAGTAGAGAAGGAACTGCGTAAGAGAAAGCTCCGCAAAGAAGACATATCCAAGGTGGAATTCAGAAGAATGTGCAGACAGTACGCAGAGAGGTTCGTAGGCATTCAAAAGGAGGAGTTTATCAGGTTAGGTGTCTTAGGGGATTGGGAGAACCCTTACCTTACCATGAACCCTTCCTATCAGGCTACCGAGGTTAGAGAGCTGGGGAGGGTATTCAGCAGAGGCCTCGCCTTCAGGAGTAAAAAGCCCGTTTACTGGTGTATTTACGACAGAACCGCCGAAGCCGAGGCCGAGGTGGAGTACGCCCAAAGGCAAGACCCGAGCATATACGTTAAGTTTCCTTTGGTGGATTCGGAAGATACCTACCTGGTTATATGGACCACGACCCCCTGGACTCTGCCCGCCAACTTAGGGATAATGGTGGGGGAGGATTACGATTACGCCTTCTTTAAAACCCCGGAGGGAACTCTGGTCGTTGCCGAAAAGCTCCTCGGTAGCTTCAAGCGTGAGACCGGTTTGGAGGGAGAGGTCGTTAAGGTGGTTAAGGGAAAGGAGCTTTTGGGACTTGAGTACTCCCACCCCTTCGTTGATAAAGAGAGGCTCAGAGGCCATCTGGAAGGCGACACCCTTGAAAGGATATGGAAGGTTTACCCATCGGAGTTCGTTGAGCTGGAGTCCGGAACCGGCCTGGTTCACATGGCACCCGGACACGGACAGGAGGACTACACCGTAGGCAAGAGGTTCGGTATAGAGCCCTACTCTCCGCTGGACGACGGAGGGAGGTTCGTAGAGCCAGCGCCGGACTTTCTGATAGGCCTTAGGGTGTTTGAGGCCAACGGCAAGATAATTGAGAAGCTCAAAGAGGGAGGCTTCCTCCTTCACGAGGACACTATAACTCACTCTTATCCCCACTGCTGGAGGTGTAAGAATCCCGTTATATTCAGGGCTACCACCCAGTGGTTTATAGGAATGGAGAGGAAGGTCAACTCCGAAACTCTGAGGGAAAAGTCCCTCAAGGAGATAGATGGAGTTAAGTGGATACCCTCTTACGGCAAGAACAGGATACGCAGCATGGTGGAGAACCGACCCGATTGGTGCATTTCCAGGCAGAGGTATTGGGGTGTTCCCATAGCGGTCTTTTACTGCAAAAACTGCCAGAGCGTAGTCTCAGATGAAGCGATATTTGAGCACGTGGCAAAGCTCATAGAGGAGAACCCCTTCGGTGCGGATCTTTGGTTTGAGAAATCCGCCGAGGAGCTTCTGCCCGAAGGTGTGGCCTGTCCTAAGTGCGGCGGAAGAGAGTTTGAGAAGGAAGAGGACATACTTGACGTGTGGTTTGATTCGGGTGTCTCCCACGCCTGCGTGATAAGACCCCTGGGCTACGATAGAGCCGATATGTACCTTGAGGGTTCAGACCAGCACAGGGGTTGGTTCCAGTCCTCCCTGCTTGAGTCCGTGAGCTCTTACGGATACGCACCTTACAGAGAGGTTCTGACCCACGGCTTTACCGTTGACGAGAAGGGGCGGAAGATGTCCAAGTCTGTGGGCAACGTGGTTGCGCCCCAAGAGGTGGTTAACCGGTTCGGCGCTGACATAGTAAGGCTCTGGGTGGTATCGGAAGATTACACCGAAGACATCAAGCTGGGTGAGGGGATTCTCAGAAGGGTGGTGGAGGACTACAAGAAGATAAGGAACACCTTCAGGTACTTCTTGGGGAACCTTTACGACTTTAAGCCGTCGGAGGACCGGGTTGAGTTCAAGGATATGCACCACTTTGATAGGTGGATTCTCTCACGCCTCCAGAGGGTTTTGGAACAGATTCATAAACACTACAGAGATTATCACTTCCACAGGGTAAATCAGGAGGTTAGGAACTTCTGCATAACGGAGCTGTCCGCTCTCTATCTGGACGTTCTAAAGGACAGGCTATACGTTTACGCACCCAAGTCTTGGGAAAGGCGCTCTGCGCAGACGGCCCTGTACATACTTGCCACCTCTTTAGTCACTGCCGTGGCACCCTACCTGAGCTTCACGGCGGAGGAGGTGTGGCAGCATTTGGTTAAGATAGACGGCTCACTGCCGGACTCCGTATTTTTGAGCGAGATACCCTCTCCGAATGAAAGTCTAACGGACGAGGAATTGGAGAAGGATTACGGCTACCTTGTGAGGCTTAGGGACGAGGTCATGGTGGCCTTGGAGATAGCAAAGGCTAATGGAGTGGTTAAGCACCCCTATCAGGCAAAGGTTTACATAGCCGGCTTTGAGCCTGTGGTGGAAAAGTATAAGGATTACCTGAACTATTTCCTTACGGTCAGTCAGGTGGAACTCGGAAGCGGCGGAGATGAGCTCTACGACTCTGAAGAGCTTAAGGGACTTAGGGTTGGGGTATCCCACGCCGAGGGTAAGAAGTGTCCCAGGTGCTGGATTTTCTTCAGGGAGGAGGAGTTCTCGGGAGATGTGTGCTCAAGGTGTGCACAGGTGCTCAGTTCTCGGTAAACCTTAAAAGAATCTTGAGCTGTTTCTCCAAGGTGTCTATCTCCTTTACGAACTCCGAGAGGTTCTTAGATATCTCCTGTGCGGCTACCGATTGTTCCCTCAGGGAGTTTACGACCTCACTCAGAAGCTCTCCTACCTGCTGTGCGGCCGCCCTGTTGGTTTGGGTAAACTCCACTATCTTGTTTATGTCCTCTATGGTTCTCTGCATGTTCTGGCAAACGTTCTTCATCTCGTCTGAGAACTCCTTGATGCTCTTTTCTGCTTCAATCACGCTCTCGGATATGTAGCCGGCAAAGTTCTCCGTCTTTGCTGCCAGCTTTCTAACCTCGTCTGCGACCACGGCGAATCCCCTCCCGGCTTCGCCCACCCTTGCCGCCTCTATTGAAGCGTTCAGCGCCAGCATGGTGGTCTGGTCAACTATCTCGTTTATCTCCCTTATTGAGCGCCTTATCTTCCCGAAGGACTCGTTTACCCTTTCCGCCTTCATGATAAAGCCGCTCATACAGCTTTCTGCATTCCGCAGCCTCTCGGTGTTGGCTACCGCCTGCTCTTCCGCCTCTCTGGCCTCCTGTATGACCTTGTCCATGTTCTCCTTTATAGAACGAACGTTTCTATCTATAGATACTATCGTTTGCGAGAACTCTTCTACCGCGGAGCTTATATTGTGTCCCTTCAGCCTGAAGGAAGATAAGCTTTTATTGAAAAAGCCGAAAATGAAGCGGGTTATGTTCTCCAGATTTGTAAAGTTCCACAGCTTGCCGGCCAGCTGCCTTATAGTTTTGTCTTTAGCCAGAATTTCCTCATCTTGCCGAGTATTTATAGGATATTCCCTTTTGGGTTCGCTCTTTCCAAACATATTAACTCACTCCGTAGATTTTCCTTATTATGTCCACTCCGCTCTCAAGGTTCCTGAACCACTCAAGGAACCTCTTCACACTCTCACCCCTAAATATAGCGCCGTGCTGGGGAGCTATCATCTTGGGTTCATACCTCTCCACCAAGCTCACCCACAGGGAGCAGGCCTGCCTTGAGGCCATATATCTCTTATGGAAGCCCTCCATGTAGGGCAGGTGCTTATCAAAGTCTTCAACGAATACGTATCTCTCCCCTTCGGGAAACACCGCCGCCCCTATATCCCCGGAAAATAGGATTCCAGACCTCTCGTCAAAGAGGGTGAAGTTTCCCGTTGAGTGTAAGAAGTGAGCGGGGATAAAATGTATCTTGGCTCCCGAAGGCAGGCTTACGCTTCCTCCATGGTCCTCTATGGGGACTATCCTGTCCAAATCCAGGCTTCCGAAGTGGGGCATGAACCTTATCCAGAGCTTGCTTATGTAAGCCTTGGCGGGAGTGTTTTTAACCCAGAGGGATATACCCGAGCTAACGTCCGGGTCCTGATGGGTGTAGAAGAGGATTTCTATATCCTCCGGGGATATGTAGGTTGATACTGCGGCCATCACCCTCGGCAAAACGGATACCCCGCCGGGGTCCAAGAGAACGCCCTTGCCCCTGTCTATGATAAGGTACTGATTGGTTTGAACGAGCCCCTTCTCCTCGTGCTCATCCCAACCCAGCCATATAAACTTGTGCTCACCGTCGTCGTATAACAGCTTGCCCCTTGTATCTTCCATATTCTTGTCCCCCTTTTGTTTCCACCCAAAATTATACTAAAAGATTGTTCATCTTCCTATCCGTTTGGGTGCGCCATTTCGGTATTCACAACCTCAGGGGCAGATGCTTCAGGGGGCTGTTTTTGGAGTTGTGGATTAGCCTCAGAAAGAGGAGTGCTGTGGTGTAGGCGTCGTCTAAGGCGCTGTGGCGTGCCGCAGAGGGCAGTTCCAGCTCCTTCGCTATTTCCTCAAGGCTCGCTCTCTTTGCGTGGAGTCTGTAGTACATCTCAAAGGTGTCCAAGTAGTAGTTGAGCAGGGGGATTCCGAAGTTTTTTAGGGTGTATCTGCTGACCACGCTCACGTCAAACTTGGTGTAGAATCCCACGAGAACGGTGCCTTTTATGAAGCTTAGAAACCTCTCAAGAACGTCCTTGGCAGGCTCTCCCCGTCTCATCAGCTCCACGGGTCTTATGCCGTGAACCTCAACCGATGAAGGTTCTATCTCGCCTTCGGGTTTGAGAAACAGGTGAAGGCTCTCCGAAAGATTTAGCGAGAGGCTCTTTATCTTTATGGCTCCTATGGATAGGAGCTGCGCTCTTTTGGGGCTCAGTCCGGAGGTTTCTGTGTCAAAGACTACGAATTCCGCATCCTTGACCTTTGTATTTAGGTCAACATCTTTAAAATACCTGCCGAAGGCAGGTGAGTTCTTATACTTTCTTAATAAAAGTTTCCTCTTTATGTTCAGAAACGGGTTCATCTGGGTATGTATGTGGCGTATCTTCTGTCAAGGAATGCCTGGAACTCCTCAACTATTTTGAAGGAGTCTTTTAGGAGGTCTCTCTCTAACTTGCTCATCTCCTCCGGGTTTACGTAGTTGTCCGGTCTCTTGCCTTCGCGGAGCTTCTTGACCTGGCTTTTGAGTCTTACCTGCTGCAGGAACTCAAAGGCTTCTTTGAGGTTTTGGGATATGTCCGGTGGCAGTAGTGCCTTTTCGGTAAGTTTTTCTATCCTCGTCAGAGTTCCCGTTTCCTCTACCTGGCCTTTGAGGGCTAAGGCTCTTACTCCCTGAGTTATGGGAAATATCCCCCCCTTCGTTATGTCAAGCTCCCCCCTGTGCTCCCCCTCCTTTTCCAGCAGGAAGTTTCTGAAAAATCCCAAGGGCGGTTTGAATCTGAGGGCGTCCAGTATCATGTATCCCACAAACAGCTCGTTCTGGGCGG
>JALWEG010000023.1:114392-139533 GCA_027014155.1 Aquificaceae bacterium | reverse complement strand
TCCGCTATCTATCTTCGGGTAGGTAGGCAGGAGTAGAGGCGGAGTGAACCCGCCTGTTGTGGTAAGGGACACTACGAGTGTCCAAACCCACACGAAGCTCCGTCCGTGAGGGCGGAGAGGTTCACTCTTATCGCAAAAAAGACTCCGAGAGGCGTTGGTAATGTTATCTTTTTTCTATGCCCGTAAAGTTCAGAGTATCGCTTATCCCGGCACAGGCCGTGCCCACTTCAGAACTGCTTGCCGACAGACTGCACGGACTCTTTTTCTCTCTTCTTACAGACGAACTTGGTGAGGAAATACACTCCCAGGGCAAGGTTAAGCCTTTCTCTCTAAACTTCCTTGTAGAGTATGAAGGAAGGCTGCAGCCTCTCTTCACCACCGAGTTCCAGAAGGCGGACAAAATAATTCTTGAGATTTCCTTTTTAGATGAGGCTCTATTCCCCAAGTTTCTGTCCTCTTACCTTCTTGTTGATAAGGAGCTGCGGCTCGGAAAGGTAAAGCTACGGAAGTTGAAAAAGCCTCACATAAGGGAGAGGGAACTCATCTCATACACCAAGCTGTTTGAAGAGGCTCTCCCATCAAGGAGGATAGAGCTCAAATTCATGTCTCCTACCACCTTTAGGAGGGGTTCTCTTGACCATCCTTTGCCAGAACCCGAGCTGATATTCAAAGGGCTGATAAGGAAGTGGCAGAGGTTTTCCGATTTAAAAATAGGGGTTGACCTCAGAGAGATTATTAAAGAAAAGATAGCCGTCGCTGGGGTTTGGATAGGTACGCGGAGGGTATCTCTCTCAAGCCTTGGGTGGATAGGAGGGTTTACCGGCAGAGTAGCTCTTAGCGTGGAAGAGCGAAGCGAGGAAGCCCTCAAATGGTTGAACGCGCTTGCCGATTTTGGGGAGTTCGCCGGCGTAGGAAGAAAGACCACCATGGGCTTTGGAGCCGTGAAGCTTATTGGAACCCCTCAGTAGCCTTTTATCAACTCCTTCACCCTGCCGGAAAACTTACTTAGAGTGTATATGTGGAAGCGGCGAATCTCTTGTCCCCGCCAATAAATTCGCAAAAGGCGGTGCGACTTTATACCCTCAAAGGAGGCAAGGATATTTGCCGGTATGGTCTCGTAGGAAACGAATATGGCGTCTCTCCCCACGTAGTCTCTGAGCATGTGCTTCCAAAGGTCGTATTGATTTCTCCTCTCTCCCGAATGCAGTACAAAGGTTCTGGGATTTCCCCTGACGTAAAAGGCCATCTCGGCGGCTATCTGATACTTGTTGGATAACACCAGCTCCCTGCCCGTGTAAACTTTGTTCACATCTGCACCCAGCTCTTTCCAACCTACCAGAAATTTGAGGGGGTCTCTCTTGGGGGGTAGAATCCTTCCCAGACCAATCTCGTCAAGTAGGGGTGTGTAGTGAACCAGTACAATCAAAGTTAACGGCAAAAAGAGAGAACTTAAAGCGAGCCTGGGAAATCTATCTAAGAATTTTCTAAAGACGTAGGCCACCAATATCCCACCGGTAAAGTATCCAAAGCCCGCCCAGTTGGCATAAACTTCCTTCCTCACCGAAAGGATTAGGAAAAACGCGAATACGGGTAGAGAAAAGAGCGTAAGGAACACGAGCTTTCTATCCTTTGACCTGAGGGATAAATACCACGCCCATACGAGGAGCAAAAAGAACACTCCCGACAGCAAAAGCACCTGTCCGCCTATGTAATTGAGAATGTGCTCTGCCTTAAAGCCGCCGGACTTGGTACCCAATGTGGACACGTGTTTGAAGGACACAAAGTCCCTCTGGACGTTCCACACCAGGACTGGCAGAGACAGTAGAAACGCTATCGGTATAGATACGTAAGGCTTTGGAGACATCAGCCTCTTCCTTTCGTATATCGCCATGTAAGTAAGGGCTAAAGGAAGGAGGAAGACCGCGGGATACTTGCTCAAAAAGGCGAGCCCCGAAAAGAGTCCCACCGCAAGCCAGAGCCTTAAGGAGTCCCTCTGGGAAGCGAAGTATACGAATATCACGCTTAGAGCCCAGAAGAATATAAACGGTGCGTCCGTAGTCATCAGCAGAGAGTTGATGCTGTAGCCTACAAACATGTTGGGAAGCACGGCAGCAAGAAAGGCGGTTTTATTGTCAAAGAGCCTCTTTACGAAGAAGAAGGTAATTACGGAAAGCAAAAAAGATAGAAGAACGGGCGTTATCCTGACCGCAAGCTCCGTGTTGCCAAGGAGGTGAGTGGTTATAAAGTTGAGGTAGGCCACCATGGGCGGCTTTGAGTAGTAGCTGAGGTCTAAGTGTCTTGACCAATCCCAGTATTGAGCCTCTTCTGGAGATAGGTCAAGGGGGGTCTTAAGTATGTAAATAACCCTCGCAAGAGCGAGGGTCAGGTTTATAAACAGAGCCGTGGCGAGCAGTCCCATAGGGGGTTAGCTCTGGCGAACACGCCCCTCGCTTATCAAGGAGTGCCACAGGAGCAGACCGTCGTGCCCTCCCAGTATGTCCTCGGAAGCCCTCTCCGGGTGGGGCATCATTCCAAATACGTTCCCATTTCTGTTCATAACGCCGGCTATGTTTGATACCGAGCCGTTGGGGTTGCTGTCGGAAGAAGGCTCTCCTTCCCTTGAGCTGTATCTAAAGAGTATCTGCCCGTTTTCTTCCATGCTCTTTAACTCATCTTCGGGAACGTAATACCTGCCGTCGTGGTGCGCTATGGGAATCTTAAGAACGTCTCCCTTTTCTAATCTATGAGTCAGTCTCGTAGATGCGTTCTCTACCCTGAGATACACGTCCTTACATATAAAACGCATGCTATCGTTGGGAAGCAGTGCTCCGGGCAAAAGGTGCAATTCCGTTAAAATCTGAAAGCCGTTGCATATACCCAGAACCAGTTTACCTCTCTCTGCAAAGTTCACTATCTCCTCGGCCAAAGGACTCTTTGAGGCTAAAGCTCCCGGCCTGAGATAATCGCCGAAGGAAAACCCCCCCGGCAGTATCAAGGCGTCAAGGTCTTTTATAGATGTCTCGGTGTGGTAAACGAAGCGAACCTCCTGACCGAGCACCTCTTTGAGAACGTAGTAGGTATCGTAGTCGCAGTTGGAACCGGGAAACACACAGACGCCGAATCTCATGGTCTATTCTGCAATATCCTCCACAGAGTAATCTTCTATGAGGGGGTTTATTAGAAACTTGCGGGCTAAGCTGTCTATGTCCACACCTTCCGGAAGCTCAAGCTCAACCACCTTACCCACTTTAACCGAGCCTACGCTGTAGCCGTTATCTTGGAGCATCTCTGCAACGGCTCTACCTTGAGGGTCAAGCAGCCCTTCCTTCGGCAGGATTACCACCCGATACCTCTTCATCTCCTTTTTTATAGTATCACATAGGTAGTGACATCCTCTCGGCTTTAAAAAAGCCGAGCTTCCTGCTTCACAGAGGTATAGCTTACACGGATATAGGGACTTCCCTTAAATACCCGTGCAGTGGCTTCCCTCTCCACAGGCGTTACTTCCCCACAGTCCGTAGGTAGGTTTTTTACAGTGGTTGTCTCCACTCTTGATAATCCTATCTTCAGTATGTTCACTGCACTGTTGAAGTCCCTATCAATCACTAATCCACAGCTCTCGCATTTGTAGGTTCTGTCTGACAAGGTTATATCTTCTTTCCTGCTTCCACATCTGCTACATATCTTTGTTGTCGCTTCGTATCTATCCACAGGTATAAGGGTCTCTATGTTTTGCTTTAACATAGAAATTATCCCCCCTATACCTGTGTCTTGTATCTGCTTTCCAAATAATCCACTGTGCCAGTTCTTTACTTGTTCCTCTTGGATTAACACATATTCGTATCTCTTTAGCAGGGATAGTATCTTGTTCTTGATGTCTTTCCTTCTGTTATAGATTTTTTGATGTTCCCTCTGTATCTTGTGTTTTGTCTTTTGATAGTTTCTGCTTCCCTTCTGTTGCCTTGATAGTTTCTTTTGTAGTTTCTTTAATCTCTGTGTCTCTCCTATACGGTAGTTTATCTTTACTCCGTTTGATAGAGTTAATTGATGTTTTATCCCAAAATCTATTCCTATCGGTTTGTTTATTTTTTCGTGTTTTATCCGGTCTTTGTCTGTATAGCAAGTTAGGTGTATGTAGTATCCATCTGGTTTCTTTATTAGCTCTGCTTTTGCTATGTCGCAGTTTTCTGGTAGTTGGTGAAGTCCTAATACTCTTAATGGCTTTTTTAGTCCTTGTAGCTTTATTCTGTTTTTATCTTTTAAAACCTTGAATGTTATTCCGTTTTGTTTCAGGGGAATGTTTCTGTAATCTGATTTGAATTTTAGTTTCCCTACTTTTATTCCTTTTCGTTTTGCTTTTGATAGGTCTGTTAGGTTTTTCTTTATCCTGTCCAGTATTCCCTGTTTCATTTGGGATGATAGACAGGTTAGTTCCCTTGTTTCAATTCCTTGTGGTGTTTTCACTTCTACTTGTTTTAGTTTTTCTGTTTGTGGATTTAGCCTGTTTTCTATGTCTGCCAAGCAATAGTTATAAAGCCATTTTGCTTCTAAGAATACTCTTTCAAGCCATTGTTTTTGCTGATTGTTTAGGTTGGAGTATGAGATTTTAAGTTGATAGACTTTAGGCGCCTGGTTTTTTCGTTTTTCTTTGGTGTTTTTAAGGCTCTCTTTTATTTTTTGTTTTTTATCCAGATTTGGTGCCATTCTGAAAGCCTCTATAATATTATACCGGATTAACAATTAGGAGATTTTGAGAGTTTTTTAGCTAAACTCTTTGCCATTCATCATCTGTTTAAAAATAGGTGCATTCTGACATTTTTTCGTAAAATAGGAGTTTAGCGAAGCCGCCCGGAGGGAAGAGTATGAAGCTTCAGGTTGATAGAGAAGAGCTTGAAGAAGCTCTAAAGAGGGCAAAGGAGGCCACCGAGAAGAAGTCGGCTCTGCCCATACTTACCAACTTCCTCCTTGAGGCAGACGGTCAAAGTCTCGTAATCAGAGCCACCGACCTTGAGAACTACCTTACGGTGCGCCTGAACGCCGAGGTGGAGGAGGAAGGTAGCTGCTGTGTCAACTCCAAAAGACTCAGCGACATAGTGAGAACCCTCGCCTCTGCCGTGGTAAGCATGGTATCCGACCAGGATAAGCTCCTCATAACCGGGGGTAGGAGTAGGTTCAAGCTCCCCATCACCAGTCCGGAGGACTTTCCGGAGTTTCCGGTGTCCGACGGCGAGCCACAGGTAATACCGGGAAACCTGCTGCTCAAAGCCGTAGAGAAGACCGAGTATGCCATAGCCAAGGACGACGCCCGCATATCCCTGCAAGGCATGTATATCAGGGGAGTCCAGGGTAGAATTCACTTCGTAGGTTCCGACGGCCACCGGCTCGCCCTTTACGAGCCGGAAGGGGAGTTTTCGGGAGAGCTACTTCTGCCCCGTAAGAGCCTTAAGGTGCTCCAACGCCTGATTGCGGGTATAGAGGACGTGGAGATAACCAAAAGCGAGGACGGCAGCTTTTCTACCTTCAAGACGGAGGATTGGAGCTTGGTTATCAGACTCTTAGAGGGAGAGTTCCCCGATTACGGAGCGGTGATGCCCGCCCAGTTCTCCGCGGAGATTCTCTTTGACAAAAACGAGCTTAGAAGCTCCTTGCGAAGGCTTGCGAGCATAAGCGAAGGTAGGATTCTGCCCGTCAAGTTCACCCTTGCGGACAACGTGGCGGTTATAGAGATCTCCGACCCGGAGGTAGGGGAAGGAAGGGACGAGATAGATATAGACTACATAGGCGAGCCCTTTGAGATAGGCTTCAACGGAGGTTATCTTATAGAGGCTCTAAACGCCTTTGATTCGGAAAAGGTGTGGCTTAAGTTCACCACGCCCGATACCGCCACCCTTCTTGAGGCGGACGATTACGAGCAGGACCCCTACAGGTGTATAATTATGCCCATGCGGGTCTAATAAACAGGGAGGAGAAGCGCTATGAAAATCATATCCGCCATACTCCTTATCTTCTTGACGGCACCTTGGCTCAGCTCCGAAGCCAAGGAAGTGAGGGGCAAGTACTTGGCAAAGGCAGACAAGAGGCACAAGAAGGTTTACAAGAGAAAGAGAACGAGGTTCAGGTACATAGGAGCCAGGGACGTGAACAGAGCCGTGAGCGGGGACTTTTTAAAGCTCAGACAGATGGTTAGAGACCTGAATGAGTGAACTTCCCGAAGGTCTTAAAATCATAGAAGAGTTGAAGCTTCGCCAGGGCGACACCTGGCGTGTTCTCAAAATAATGAGCGAGTTCGTCCACGGCTTTGACGAACTGGCGAAGGTGGGACCCTCTATAACCTTCTTCGGAAGCGCAAGGAGCAAGGAGGAGGACAGATACTACAGGTTGGCCTACGAGACCGCCTACATGCTGGGTAAGCTGGGCTACGCGGTGATAACCGGTGGCGGACCCGGGATAATGGAGGCGGCCAACAGGGGAGCCCACGACAGCGGAACCATGTCCGTGGGTCTGAACATCAAAATTCCCCACGAGCAGGTGCCCAACAGGTATCAGAACCTATCCCTTGAGTTCACCTACTTCTTCGTCAGGAAGGTGATGCTCCTGAAGTATTCCATGGCCTACATAATATTCCCCGGAGGGTTCGGAACCCTTGACGAACTCTTTGAAGCCCTCACTTTGGTGCAGACGGGAAAGAGCCACAAGTTCCCCATAGTGCTCTTCGGTAGGGATTACTGGGAATCCCTCATAGAGTTCATGGAGAAGAAGATGGTGCCTCAGGGCACCATAGACGCGAAGGACATAAAGTTGGTGCGTCTGGTGGACGAGCCGGAAGAGGCCGTAAGGCTAATCTACAGGAGGAGTCAAGAAAAGCTTGAGTTCTTGAGGAAGGTTTACAAGGAGGCCACGCCCTTCATGAAGGAGCTGGAGGAGATAATAAGGCGCCATGAGGCTTCTGCACATATCTGACCTTCATGCGGGAAGAACCCTCTTCAAGGTATCCAGAAATCAAGACCTGCTTTACGCTCTCAACCAGATAGTAGAGCTTTGTAAAGAGGAAAAGCCCCACGTGGTTCTCATAGCCGGAGACATCTTTGATAAGGCAAACCCGGACAACGAATCCAAAGAAATAATATTTGAGTTCTTCCTGCAGCTCAAAGAGCTGACCCACGCCACCGTGGCCGTATCGGGAAACCACGACAGCTACGACTTTATGAAGAGCATAAAGCCCTTGGCCAAGCTGGCTAAAGTGTACATATACGACAGGCCCGATAAACACAACTTCCTCTTCTCCTTGGGAGAGCTGAGCGTTGCCTGCCTGCCTTATCCCTCGGAGAGGATAATATCTTCCGCGGACGAGGAGTCCAAGAAGAGCTACGCCGAGAAGGTGGGAGACTTTCTTAACTACCTCGCCCAAAGGAGTGGGGGAGCGAAGTTCAAAGTCCTGCTCTCTCACCTCTTCGTGGCCGGCTCCGCCTACACAAGAACGGAGCGGGAGGCCAGCGTAAGCAGCCACTATGCGGTAGAGCCGGCTCAGCTCCCTATGGACTTTAACTATATCGCCTTGGGCCACGTTCACAGGCACCAGAGGATTGAGGGTGCGGCCACGCAGGCCTACTATACGGGTTCCCTCTTCCAGCTGGACTTCTCGGAGGAGGGACAGAAGAAGTTCGTCAACCTGATAGAGCTGCGGGAAGGTGAACCTGCAAAGGTGGAACCTGTGGAACTGTCTCTGAGGAACCCCCTGCACCTGCGTGTGGTTGAGCAGGGAGAGGTGGAGGCAATCGTAGCCCGTATGGAGGGCCTGCAGGGCTTGCTCAAGCTGGTGGTTGAGGTAAGGGACAAGGCCGGACTCAACATCTTTTCCCAGAGGCTTAGGGAGGCCTTGGGAGATAAATTAATAAAGGTGGAGTACCTTATCCCGGACAGAAGAGACGTGCACGGAGAGAAGATAACGGGCAGGCGGCTTAACCTGACGGAGCTTTACGGGAAGTTTTACGAGCGTGAGCACAATGCTCGGTTGCCCGAGGAAGTGGCAAGAGAGTTCTCACGGCTGCTCTCGGTTGCGGAGCACAATCCGAGTGATTAGAGGGAGATGAGGTTTGCGATTTTAGCGTTTCTGACGCTTTCTGCTCTACTCTACGCTCAGAACGAGCCTATAAAGCCCATACCTAAGAAGATAGATTACGACAGAAAGAAGGCGGAGCTTGGAAAACTCCTCTTCCACGACCCTATCCTCTCCAAGGATAGAAAGGTCTCCTGCGCCACCTGCCACGACGTGAAGAGAAAGTGTGGAACCGACCACAGAAGGGTATCGGTAGGCGTTGAGGGTAAGAAGGGGAAGGTCAACGCTCCCACCGTGCTCAACGCCGTGTTCAACTTCAGACAGTTCTGGAACGGTAGAGCTAAGAACCTGAAGGAACAGGCGTTGGGACCTATACACAACCCAATAGAGATGGCCATGACCGAGGAGGAGGTAGAGAGAAGGTTAAATTCATCACCCATGTATAAGAGACTCTTTTGGGAAGCCTACGGTGTAAGGGAAATAAAGTTTGAGCATGTAATTGACGCTATCGTGGAGTTTGAAAAGGCACTCATCACCCCCAACAGTAAGTTTGATAGATATCTTAGGGGAGAGCTAAAGCTTTCAAAGGAGGAGATGGAGGGGTATGAGCTTTTCAAGAGACTGGGCTGTATAACCTGCCACAACGGGGTCAACGTTGGAGGAAACTCTTACCAGTACTTCGGTGCGGTAGTTCCCGTGAGGTGGAATCCGGACAACCCGGACAGGTACAAGATTACCCACAGAGAGTTTGATAAAAACAGGTATAAGGTGCCCACGCTCAGGAATATAGAGTGCACCTATCCCTACTTCCATGACGGTAGCGCGGACACGCTTGAGGAAGCCATCTCCAAGATGTCGTATCATAATTTAGGATTCAAGTTGAAAAGGGAGGAGGTTAAAAAGATAGTTGCCTTTCTGAAAACCCTGACGGGCGAAGTGCCCGAGATACTGAAGAAGTGAAACTGGTGCCTATGAAAAGGGTTTATGCCGTAGTGATATTTGCGGTTATAGTGAGCTTAACCTCGTTTTTACTCGATAGGTACGCTAAGAACTTAATGGCCGAAACCTCCTATGTCTTAAGTATACTGCAAAATATAGAAACTTATGAACATAAAGTAAGCAGCGAGATACTTAAAAGTGCTCACTTCTTCTACTACTCCTACGACGGTATATACGATACCCTTGATAAGGAAGAGGTTTTGATAGAAGAGTTATCCTCAAGACTTTCCGATGGTACACCCGATATTCTCATGCTGATAGAAGCTATAAAGGAAGACTTTAAACTCAAGAGATTGCGGGTGGAGGACTTTGAAACGCTTAACTCTTCCCTAAAGAACTCCTTCACCTACGTATCCTCTCTCTCTTTGGACTATCTCAGTTTGAGCGATAGCATAGACACGAACTATCTCAAAATCCTGCAGGCTACCGAGTCTTACCTTATTCTGTCCAAAAAGAGTTTTGATATATCCTTCTTAAGGAAGGTTGAAGGTCTAATAAGGGAGCTCAAAGAAAAAAGATTCAGTGATGAGAAGCTTTCCAGACTCAATAGCCTGCTGATAAAGCACCTCACCACATTGAGCAAGGTCTTCCCTCAGTATCTTGAGACCTTCATGTATATAACCACATACAACCCCATACCCAACAAACTTGAGAAGCTGAGGAAGCTTTTCCTTAAGGAGAGGGAAGAGAAGGGCAAGGTGATAACCTTCGCCTCTGTGGGCTTTTCATCTCTCTTTATAGGGGTGATGTTCTACGTAATCTATCTGCTTACCAAGCTGGAAAGGCACAGAAAGGAGCTTTCCCAGCTCAACTCCGAGCTAAGAAGGGCTATAACCACAGACGAACTCACCAAGTTGCCCAACCGCATGGCCTTTTACAGCTTCCTTGAAGGCAGAAGTAAAGGCTGTCTCATACTGGTGAACCTTGACGGCTTTAAGAGGATAAACGACGTTTACGGCTCGGAGATAGGAGACCGTCTGTTAAAGGGCGTTGGCAAGTTCATAAAGAGATGGACTAAAGGTAAGAACTTAAAGGCCGACATTTTCCGACTCGGAGCCGACGATTTTGGTCTCTTTCTCGGACGAACGAGTAAGAAAGATGCCTTCAGTATAGCCACCCAATTACTGAAGGATATGGAAAACCACACCTTTACCATTGACGGCCTGAGTATAAGCGTGAACGCATCGGCGGGTATATCCTGCGAGTCCCCCTTCCTTGAAAAGGCGGATATAGCCGTGAAGAACGTCAAGAGAGGTAGAGAGAAGGTAGCCTTCTACTCTACGGATATGGAAGAGACCTTCAGGAAAAACCTGGCGATGGCACTCACACTCAAGAGAGCTTTGAGGGAAGACGGGATAAGACTCCATTATCAAAGGGTGGTGGATACAGAGAACGGGGAGCTTCTGTACTACGAGTGCCTAATAAGAATAGATTTGGGGGATAAAAAGCTCCTCGGTCCCCGGGACTTTCTGAGCATCGCAAAGGAAACCAGATACTACAGGCAGATAACCAAGAGAGTTCTTCACCAAGCCTTTGAGAGCTTTAAAGATAAGGGGTGCCTTTTCTCGGTAAACATATCGGCGGACGACATAACGGACGGCCACATGGAGAACTTCCTCTTCAAACTCTTAGAGTCCGATAGGGAAACCACAAAGAGGCTCGTGCTTGAGATACTGGAGAGTGAAAGTATAGAGAACTACGAAAAGATAAGGGACTTCTTCAGACGTGTAAGGAGTCTCGGTGTTAAGGTCGCAATAGACGATTTTGGTAGCGGATACTCCAACTTCTCCCACGTGGCTCAGCTGCGTCCGGACTTTATAAAGATAGACGGTTCTCTAATAGAGGGCCTAAGGCGCAGTCCGGCAAACCGGGCTATAGTCTCCACCATAGCCGAGTTTTGCAGGAAGCTAAACATACCGGCGATAGCGGAGTTCGTATCCAGAGAGGAGATATACAGGGAGGTTAAAGAGCTGAAGATACCCTACGTCCAAGGTTTTTATATATCCAAGCCCACCGAGGATATTGAATGCTAAAATCTAAGTATGATTTGGCTGAGCTTGCTGGCCTTTGCGCTTTTGACCTCGTGCACACTCAAAACCGAAAAGGTGGTAATTCAGGAAGGTAAGAGGGAAAGAACCTGCTTCTACTACGACGATGGAACCTACAAGGTGATAAAGACCCACACCAACGACTTTCCCGTAGCTTACAGAACGGCCAAGAAGAGGTGTATAGAAGACGTTCCCACGCGGATTATAATTGAGAGAAACGACCTGCGCAGCAGGTAGAAGATATGCGTAGCTTAGCTATCGTTGCCTTGTTGATAACGGCTACCGCTTACGCGGTGGAAGGGAAAGATAATACCCAGATAACCATAGATAGAAAGCCCGACAGCGAGCTGCACATCATAAAGAGCTCCTCACCGGTGGGCTACCTGAACTCTATGCTCATATTCCTCGCGGACCAGATAGAGAAGAATAAAGACAGGAAGTTTATCTCGGAACCCGTGGTCATAACCACCTTTGCAAACCTTGACGACCTCAACGAGACCAGCAGCTTGGGCAGGCTGATTGCGGAGAGCCTTATGCACGAGTTTCAGATACGCAAGTGGAAGGTTTTGGACATAAGGCTATCCAAGAACATACAGGTGAACCAAAAGGGAGAGTTCATACTCAACAGGGACGTGGAGAAGCTCTACAAGCGCTACAGGATAGCGGCCGTTATAACGGGAACCTACTCCATAACCGAGGAGTGCGTCTTTATCAACGCGAGGCTGATAGATGTCCGAACCGGCGTGGTTCTGTCCAGCGGACAGGTATGTGTGCCCACTTACGGAATAGAGGAATTGCTCTTTGATAGAGAGTCCGCTCCGGCGGTTAGGATAACCGGTGGTGAGTAAGCTGCTTCTGCTTCTTGTAGCTTTTCTTACCGGTGGTTGTGCTTCCGTAAACTGCTACCTGGGCACTCAAGACATACTGCCCAAACTCAACCTCAGAGCCGTATTTGACAGCGTGGCCAAAGACATATGCCAAAACAGGTGCGTTCCTAAGACCGTCTTCGTCAGCGACTTCCTTGATATAGAGACTTACGTGCCCGAGAGGGAAGGCATACTCATGAGCGAGATAATGAGGGGGAGCTTGAGTGAAGTGTGCTGCTACCAAATAGTTCAGGGGGAGTTTTCTAAGCACTTTAAGCTCTCAAAGAGCGGACTGATAGCTCTGACCAGAAACCCGAAGGAGATAAGGCTTAAGGAGATTCCTTATACGGAGGCCGTGGTGGGAACCTACAGCATCTCGGAAAATAAGCTCTTTATATTCGTCAGACAGATAAACCTCAGAACCGGAAAGATAAAGAAGTTCATAACGAGGGAGATAAGCTATTCCTGCGTAGGCAATCAAGTGGTGGGCACCGGGGTTATAGAGAGAATCAAGGTTTGGGAGAGAAGTCGCTAAAGAACCGCCGTATGTAGTCAAGCACCTCTCCTCTGAGCTGATGACTCTTTAGAAGCTCCTCGTTCTCCCTCACGAGTTCCACCGCCCTGGGAATCAGTTTGTAGGCCGGCTCGTCGGGTTTGAGAAACCCAAGCGAACTCATTCCTATCAGAGTATGCCTTACGTCCTCAGCTATGCCCTCCATCATTATGTCAAACTTGAACCTCTTGTAAAGTTCCTTCCTCTCCATATCCCCCTTATTAATCAAACCCTTGGCAAACATACATATCCTCGCCCAGGTTGACAAGGTCTTATCCCACTCGGAGGTAGGCAGGTTCTCCAGTTCCATGCTTATGTAGTTGAGCAGATACTTGGCTACGTATTCCTTAGCACTCTCTAAGTCCTCAAAACCCCAAACCCTCTCTTCCTTCCTGATAAGGTGGCTAAGGTCCTTCTTCATGGAAATACAAATTATAACCTTTCAAACCTATAGCCCATGTCCAAGTAATAGCTAACTATGTAAGGTATTACCTTCTTTGCGGTGATGGGTATGTCGTGCAGCAGTATAACCACGTCCCTACCGTGTGCGATGGAGCGCCTCATTATCTCTTTGAGGGGTAGGGGGTGATGGTTTGAGTAATACCTCCAGTCCTGGGAGTCCACGTTCCACCCGATAACCTTGTATTTTTCCCTCTTTAAGAACCCGAATATCCTCGGGTCTCCGCCGGTATCCCCGTAGGGGAACCTCCATATCCTCTTGTGGGGTCTGCCGCACTCTAAGTTTATCCTCCTGAGCACCCTATCCGTGTAAGATATCTCTTTTACCCTTCTGGGAAACTCTAAGCTACTGAAGCTCAGGTGGGTATAGGAGTGGTTGCCTAAGGTGTGCCCTTCCTTGAGCAGGTCTTTAGCTATGCCTTTGAACTTCACCAGCCTCCAACCTATGCAGAAGAAGGTGGCCTTTATGCCGAAGTTTTCCAGAACCTTCATCATCTCGTAGGTAGTCCTCTCCTTGGGAGAGTCGTCTATGGTCAGGAACACCCTCCTTCCGCTACTCTTGGCAAAGCCCACTGACAGGGGAATACCGAGAGCGCTCAAACTTACCAGCTTTAAGAAGTCCCTCCTCTCCATGGTGGTCTTAAGTATTATATCTCAGCCTCTTACCAGAGCCTATCAACCCTAACCTTAAGGGAGCAGCCCCCCACCTCAAACTCAAGCTCACCCTCGTCCGAGTCAAAGAACTTCTTATATCTGCTCCTGACGAGCCTGAAGGCTCTGACCTTGGGTATATCGGGATAGACGAGAAGGTAGAGCCTGACACCCTCCCTCTGATACAGCTCAAACTTGAGGTTTTCGTCCTTCTGAGCCGTGCTGGGGGATACCACCTCAACCACCACCTCGGGAGGCTCCCTCAGGTGCTCTTTGACCCTTTTGCACAGCACCATTATGTCCGGCCTGATAACCGTGTCCTCCTTCACCACCCAATCAAGCTCGGGGTAAACGAAGCACTTCCGAGGACAGTCCTCCAACTGGCTCCTGAGTTGATAGATAATCTCACCCGCTACCCTTTGGTGTTCTCCGAAAGGAGATGGAGCCATGGCGTAGGGAAAGCCCTCTATCAGTTCCCAATCCCCTTCCCAGAGCTTATAGTCCTCGTAAGTGTATCTGGGTAGATACCTTTTAGCAAGCTCCATAGGTATTATCTTAGCACCGCCGTCATAATCCAGCGTCTCTCATCAACCTCAGGATTTCCAACTGGCGTTTAACTACGTAATCGCTCAGCAGGTCTTCCGTCTTCATGTCGGTAAAGAGTTCCAAACCTACGCGGTGGAGCTTGGGATAGTTCAGTGTGTATATCACCTCTGCGGTAAGCTCCAATTCGCCCGTAGGCAATCTGAAGTTGGCTCTCACCTGCCTCCCCTTAATCAGACCGGAGGCGTCTTCAAGGAGGATTCCCAGTCCCCTGATGGATATGTCCGCTATCTTTCCTTCAAACAAAGAACGGTCTGAAAGAACTTTCACACTTATGTCTTCCTGGGGTACCACCCTTATGTGTTTCCTCCTTTCCTTCATAATCTTTGAAAACCCCAATATCTCAAGCTCAATTAGCTCCCCTTGAGCTTCCAACACCCGAGCCTCCAGAGGTTTAGGGACAAAGGGAGAGACCAAAAGAACCGTATCCCCGGCCGTGTAGATTCCTCCATGAGAGGTTTTGACCCTTAACCTTTCCTCTACCATATCAACGAGTTCGGACTTAGAATCCACCCAAAGTCCCTTGAATTTAGATTTGGTAATAAACTCCCTCTTCTTATCTTTAAAGAGGGTCCTGAGAAGCTCGTATGCGGCCTTACGTCCTTCGCTCTCGGGTTGACGGCTCTGCTCCAGCTCATCTTCCAGCTCCGAGACATACTTGACGTAAGCGTCCTCAACCACCTGAATGTATTTATCAACCAGCTCTATCAAGGCCTTGCTTTTGGGTATGGGGTTTTCTGACTTGGCAAGGAAATCTATGTAGCTTCTTATCAGACCCATTGAGGCTCTTAGCAAAGGCTTGCTGAGCTTGAACTTGCTCTTGGCTGTGGCGTAGGACAGAGAGAAAAGCTCCTTAAGAGGGTCCTTGGAGAAGGAAAACATAAGCAGATACAGCTTGCTGACGAGAGTATTTATCATAGGATTGGCGCCCTTTAGGTTCAGAGTAAAATCCTGAACGAACTTTTCTTTATATCCACTAAAGAATTCCCTGTCCGGTTTTAGCAGTCCGTAGATTTCATTTAAGTCCATTTCCTATACAGCTCTTTGAATTTTTCAACTTCAACAGGTGGAGAAAACAGATACCCTTGAGCGTATTCGCATCCCAGCTCCCGCAGCACATTTAATTGCTGCTCGGTTTCCACACCCTCGGCAACCGTTTTCATACCGAAGGTTTTAGCTATGGAGAGCATGGTTTTAACCAGCTCAAGGCTGTCCTTATCTTGGGGTAAATCCTTTATAAATTCCCTGTCTATCTTCAAGGCATAAACGGGCAACCTTTTCAAGTAGGCAAGAGAGGAGTATCCGGTTCCGAAATCGTCTATGTAAGTTTTTACTCCGTAGGAAGATAAAAAGTCTATAAAAGTGGTGGACTTTCCCGTATCTTCCATTATGGTGGATTCGGTTATTTCCACTTCTATAAGCTGCGGGTCCTTAAGCTTTTCAAACTCGTGAGAGAAGTACTCTGCCAGCTCCGGCTTTTGGAGCTGCTTGGGGGATACGTTAATGGCTATGGGAATGTTTACCCCTTCTTTTTCAAACTCAATTAAGTGTTGGGTAGCCTTTCTTAGAACGAATCTGCCAAGTTCGTGTATTAGTTCACTCGATTCCACCAAGGGTATAAACTTCATAGGGGGGATTATCTTGTCTCCCTTTTTCCACCTCGCGAGTGCCTCCGCTCCCACTATCTTTCCCGAGCTAATTTCTATCTTCGGTTGCAGGTAGAGCAAGAACTCCTCTCTATCTAAAGCCTCCTTTATATCAAACCTCATCTCTACGTCTGTCTTGGAAGCGGTTTTGAAACTTTTGGAATAGCTCAAGATAGTCCCCCCGCCAGAAGACTTAGCCCTTTGGAGTGCCACCTCTGCGTTGGAGTAAAGCTCTTGAAAGTCCGATGCATCTTGAGGGTAAGAGGCTACCCCCACCGAGAAGCTCACTTTAACCCTGTAGTCTTCAAACATCACGGGTTCAGATAGGGTTCCCACAATAGTTTTTAACACATCCCCGTAGGCTTCATCTTCCCCGTCCGAGATAAAAGCTATCGCGAACTCATCTGCTCCCACCCTGCTTACGAAAATGGAGTTTTTCAGGGAAGTCCTTAACTGTTGGGATATCAAGCTCAGCAGTTTATCGCCGGCCTCATAGCCGAAGGCCTGATTTATCTCTCCAAACCTGTCTATGTCAAGCAACGCTAAGGTCAACCTTTTCCTTTTCACCTTAGCCTCTTCAATGGCGTTCTTTAGGTAGGTTAAAAAGTAATACCTGTTCGGTAGCCCGGTGAAGGAGTCCGTAAACTGCCTCCTCTTAATCTCGGTATCCATACCTATCCTCTTGAGACCAAAGGACAGGTCGTAGGCCACCTCATTTAGTAAATCAAGCTCTCTTAAGGTAAACTGCTCCCCTTTGGATACGGTGAGGATATACTCCACGCTTCCGTCTCTCCTTATGGGAAAACATAAGGTAATTGAATTTTTATTAAATTCCCCCTTCTGAGCTACAATTTCATTACCGTATTTTGCTGTAATGGAAACAAAGGAGAAAAATCCGCTTTCGTGAAGTATTTCTACGGAGGCTTTTAGCATTTCAGATGGAGATTGGGAAGAGATTATCAGGCCGTTTATCCTTCTCAACACGGTGTAGGCGTCCATAGAGTGTTTCAGCTCCCTTTCGGCATAATCTTGTAAGGTTCTTAGCAATACGAGTAGGTATTCTTTATCCCTCTTAAAACTTCCTACGGAAATTTCAACGGGGATTAAACTCTTAGAATCCGATTTACTTACATAAATAAATTCAGAACAACTATTTTTATAATCTGAACATACCGATATCATGTGCAATATCTGGGATAAAATATTGGTGGATACTATGCTGGAAAGCTTTTTATCTAATACATCTGTGCCCAATAAGTCGGTAGCGGCTCTATTTGTATGCGATATGCTCAAATCATCTTTGTCAATTACGAGAGCAGGATAATAAATGGCCTCTATAAGAGTCTTTATACCCATATAGTTCCTTAATATAAGGCGATTTGAAACTTTTTCAACGAAATTTCAGCTAAATTACAGAATCAAATCTTGGAAAATCACCAGAGCCTATCAACCCTAACCTTAAGGGAGCAGCCCCCCACCTCAAACTCAAGCTCACCCTCGTCCGAGTCAAAGAACTTCCTATACCTGCTCCTGACGAGCCTGAAGGCTCTGACCTTGGGTATATCGGGATAGACGAGAAGGTAGAGCCTGACACCCTCCCTCTGATACAGCTCAAACTTAAGATTCTCGTCCTTCTGAGCCGTGCTTGGGGATACCACCTCAACCACCACCTCGGGAGGCTCTCTGAGGTGCTCCTTGACCCTTTTGCACAGCACCATTATGTCCGGCCTGACAACCGTGTCCTCCTTCACCACCCAGTCAAGCTCGGGGTAAACGAAACACTTCTGAGGACAGTCTTCCAACTGGTTCCTTATCTGGTGAGCAAGCTCAAAGGTTACCCTTTGGTGTTCTCCGAAAGGAGATGGAGCCATGGCGTAGGGAAAGCCCTCTATCAGTTCCCAATCCCCTTCCCAGAGCTTATAGTCCTCGTAAGTGTATCTGGGTAGATACTTCTTAGCGAGGTTCATGGGTATTATCTTAACAGAGGCTTGTAGTAAAATCCCTTCTTATGCCCGTTCTAATCTTCGTTAAGGATTCGGAAAAGGCTATAAGCACCGCCAGAGAAATAAGAAAATTCTTAGAGAGAAAAGGAATTGAGGCGGAGCTTTGGGTAAATAGAAAGTCGGCTCCTAATCCCAAGAGGTTCAAAAAGGTTTCCTTGATGGTGGTGGTAGGCGGGGACGGAACCTTTCTGGCGGGAGCGAGGCTCGCTTCCAGGTGGAACGTTCCCCTGCTGGGTGTCAACGAGGGACGCTTTGGCTTCCTAACGGAGGTGGAACCCCCGGAAGCCGTCTCCGTTCTGGAGAGCATAATCGCCGGCAGGATAAAGCCCCAAAGGAGAATGATGCTTGCCACGTACCTCCATAGGAATGGCAGGAGGAAGTTCTTAGGTAACTATCTGAACGATGTGGTGGTATCCAAGAGCGCCATAGCCCGAATAATGGAGATAGAGTGCTTCAGCGGCGCCACCTTCATGATGAAGCTCTTTGGAGACGGCATAATAGTGGCAACGCCGACGGGTTCAACCGCCTACGCTCTGTCCGCGGGAGGCCCTATCGTCTATCCTACCTCGGAGAGTTTACTCTTCGTCCCCATATGTCCCCACACCCTCTCAAACCGTCCCATGGTGATACCCTCGGACTTCTCCGTAAGGCTCAGAGTCTCTTCGGAAGACAAGGCTGCATACCTCACCATGGACGGCCAAGAGGGTATGTATCTCAAAAGGGGAGACGTAATAGAGGTGCGCAGAGCACGGGTTTACTGCAAGGTGTATCCCAACCCCCGTTTAACCTTCTTTGATATCCTCAGAGGTAAGCTCAGGTGGGGTTGATGCTCTAAGGCTTTCCTTGACGCGGGTGGAGAAAGTATATACGATTAAAACCTATGCCGCTAAAGTCGGAGGCGATAGAAGAGCTTTCGGGTGTGCCTTTAAGTAGGTTGAAAACCGAGCTTGAAAAGGTGGCCGGTAATCTGAGGATGATAGTTTTTGGCTCCTATGCGAGAGGCGATTTCACCTCGGAGAGCGACATAGACATACTGATCTTAGTTCCGGACGGCCTTGCGGCGGAACGCGAGGATAAGTTAAGAGAAGTCCTTAAGGAGTTTGCGCAAAAACATAACGCTTTCTTGGCACCGATAATTTTGAGGCAGAGCGATTTTGAGCGTAGGCTCCCGTTATATCTGAGACTGAAGGAGGAGGGAGTAGAGGTTGAGTGAGGAAGACAGGTTCTCTCCCGAGGAGAAATTAAAGCTCTCCGAGCTACATTACGAGAAGGCTAAGGAGATACTTAAAGAGCTTGAGGTGCTAAGTCGTGAAAGGCTTTTCCTCACTCTTGCCAACAGAGCTTACTATTTGGTCTTCAACGCAAGTAAGAGTCTCCTAATCCTTTACGGAAAAGACCCCGTTTCTCATAAAGGCGTAAGGCAGCTGCTACACCTGCACTTTTCCAACGAAAGGGAGCTTCTAAGTATATTTGACGAGCTTATGGAATACAGGCAAAAGGTGGATTATGACGTCTTCGTGTCTCATAAAGACATATCGGAGAGTAAGGCACAAGAGCTTGCTCAGAAGGCGAAAAGGTTTTTCCAGATAACCTCCGAGCTAAGAGCAAGGCTCGTAAAAGCTTTCGGAGACCCTTGATTAGCTCTTACTTCTTCTCTCCCTGAAAAACCTCCTCAGCAGCTCGGCGTATCTGTCGTCCGGTCTGTATTCCCACCTTACCCTGTGGTTTATCCTATCGTCGTCCAGGAGGTTATAGAGGCTCATAACGCCTCCGTGCCTCTTGTCTAAAGCGTAAAATACGACCTTATCCACCCTTGAGAGGACGAGGGCGTAAGAGCACATAATACACGGTTCCAGAGATACGTGAACCTCGCAGCCGGTCAGCCGCCAATCACCTAAAACCTCGGAGGCCTTACGCAATGCTAAAACTTCCGCATGGGCCGTGGCGTCCTTGAGGCTTTCCACGAGGTTGTGAGCTTTGGCTAAAATCTTACCCCCCTTTACGATTACGCATCCGACGGGCACTTCCCCCTTTTCGCATGCCTTTAGTGCTTCCTCGTAGAGAGCCTCTTCCACCCTCACACTGTAAGATATTATCCTATGGCTAAAGGTTTCAGCCTTATGGAGCTTGTCGTGGTTCTAACCATAGCCGCCCTGACCACCGCTTTGGTAATCCCTACGGCCAAGAAAATGCACATGTCTCCGCGAGAGCATCTCAGGTTCGTGGTTCAGGACGCGAGAGCCACCTGTATGGCCAAAGGAGAGAATAAATGCTTGCTGCAAGCTCGGGAGGGAGTTCTAATACTGCCCTGGGACAGGGGAATAAATATAGAGGGACTGATTGCCGGCAAGTGTGAGATTATGCCTACCGGTGCGGTCTCCAACTGTGCCTTTCTCCTTGAGGACAAGATACTCAGATTTTCCGAGTTTGACCTGTAGACTGATATAATACTCGGAGTTATGGACAGAGAAAGATTAACGAGGCAGTATGTAGCTCTCCTGAGCGAGAGCTGCACCCGAAGGGAGTCCGGGGAAAGCAAGGAATCCCTATTGGAGAAGCTCGTGTATTTTGGACTGAGCAGAAAGGAGGCTCTCAAACGTATCCCCGTGGTGGGTGCCCTTTCTAAGAAGGTTTACAGAAAGGTGGTTCTGAAGCTTTTGAAATGATTAAGAAAATAGTCATAGTGGACAATCACGTTCCCTTTATATGGGGCGGTGCGGAGTACCACATACAGAACCTAAACAGAGCCTTCAAAGAGGCCGGCTACCAATCGGAGGTGGTCAGAGTGCCCTTCAAGTGGTACCCCTACACCATAATACCCAAGTACATACTCATATCCCGCCTAGTAGACCTGACCGAGTCCGCGGGTGAAAGCATAGACCTTCTGGTGGGCTTTCGCTTCCCTTCCTACTTCATACCCCACCCCAACAAGGTTCTATGGCTCATGCACCCCTACAAGGCGGCTTACGAGCTGTGGAAAACGGAGTTCTCGGACATTCCCCCCATTCCCGAGGGGGAAAAGATAAGGGAGAGCATAATAAATGCGGATAAGAAATATCTCAAAGAAGCCAAAAGGCTCTTTTCCATATCAAGGACCGTAAGCTCAAGGTTCAAGAAGTTCTTAGACATAGACTCAAAGCCCCTGTACCACCCACCGCCGGGAATAGGCAAATACAGGTGTGAAGGCTATGAGAACTTCATTTACTACCCCAGCCGTATGACCCTCTACAAGAGACAGCACCTTGCGGTGGAAGCGATGAAGTTCGTAAAGAGCGATGTAAAGCTCGTCCTCGTGGGAAAGGCGGACGACCCCCACTACCAGAGGAAGGTGGAAGAGACCATACAGAAGAACGACTTGCAGAGCAAGGTGATACTCAGAGGGGAGCTGCCCACTCACGAGGAGGTGATAGAGCTTTATTCTAAGTGCCTTGCGGTTCTCTTCCCCACCTACCAGGAGGACTACGGATACATAACCCTTGAGGCGATGTATTCCCAAAAGGCGGTGATAACCTGCACCGACTCTGGAGGACCCACCGAGTTCGTGGAGGACGGAGTAAACGGCTTTGTGGTAGAACCCGAGCCTCGGAAGATAGCCCAAAGGATAGACGAGCTTGCCCAAAACAGGGAGAAGGCTATAAAGATGGGACGGAGCGCCTACGAAAAGATAATCTCCATGGACATAACTTGGCAGAAGGTCGTGGAGGAGCTAACAAAATGAAAATCGCGTGGCTCTCGCCCATTCCGCCCCAGCCCAGCGGCATAAGCGAGTATTCGCTCTCCATAGTGAGGGAGCTTTCCAATTACGCCGATGTGGAACTCTGGACGGATATGGAGAAGCCTCCTAAGTATCTGGAGGGAATAAAGGTAGTTCCCTACAGAACCGATGGAAGCTCCGCCCGAAGGCTGAGGGAGAACTACGACGCGGTAGTTTACAATCCCGGCAACACCTACCTCTTTCACTCTCAGATGTATGAGCTGATGTCCACGGCACCCGGTATAACCATTCTGCACGACTATGTCATGTGGGACTTCTTTGCGGGATACTTTCTTGAGTATAAAAACTCCCTGCGGGAGTATGGCTCTTTCCTGAAGGCTTACTATCCTGAAAGCTGGAAAAAGCTTTTAAACAGAGTTCTCAGCGACGAGGAGAAGCTCAGGCACCCTCTCTCGGAGCCTATAATCTACAGGTCTGCGGGTGTGGTAGTTCACTCCAACTTCGTGAAGGGTTTGGTTCAGAGGGTAGCCACCTGCCCGGTGAAGACGCTCTATCACCCAGTTCTGAGCACCGACATTGAAGAGGTGGACAAGCCATACCTTAAAGACGGCAGGTTCAAGGTGCTTATAGCGGGTGAGATAACCAAGAACAAAAAGGTTTACGATGTAATAAAAGAGATTGGCCAAAGCAGACACCTGAACTACATGAGAAAGCTGACAAGGTTAATCGTAGTGGGAGGGGGACCCGACGCGGAGAGGGTAAGGAAGCTCATAGCCACCAAAGGATTAGGAGACTTCGTTATTCTTGAAGGAAGAAAACCCGAGAAAGAGCTGAACTACTACATAAGCAAGGCAGACCTTTGTGTGAACCTCAGATACCCCACCTTCGGGGAAAGCTCCGGAGTCTTGATACGCTCCCTTCAGATGGCCAAGCCCGTTGTGGTGGCAAACGTGGGATTCTACGCCGAGCTTCCCGACGATGCGGTCTTTAAGATAGACCCCCGGAGGCTGGACATGCTACCCGAGCTTATTTACAATCTCATGGAAAACCCGGACAGGCTCAAGCAGGTAGGGGAGAGAGCGAAAAAATACGTTTACGAGCACCACAGCATGGAGAGATTCATATACGGACTCCTAAGCTTCATAAACGAGGTCAGAGGCTTTAGACCGATTCACGATACCGCTGCGGAGGTAAGGCAGATACTCTCGGAGTTTATGAGCTGTCCCGCCTTCGGATACGAGAGGGAGCTGATAGAAAAGGTCTCACAGGTGTTTGAGGATATATCATGAGAGTAGCACTCCTGAACGCTTACGACCCCTACAGCTTTCGCGGAGGTGCGGAGACCTTTAGCCTCGCCATAAAGGATACCCTCACGGAAATTGGCGCGCGGGTGGACTTGCTCTATCCGGAGCTTTTCGGTATATCGGAGGATAAATACTCCTACCGCTTCGCGGTGGAGGTGATAAAGGTAAAGAAGGACTATGACCTCTTCATATCCAACCCCATAATCTCCCACTACCTTCTGGGTGAGGACATAAACCTCGTTAACGTCTATCACATGTGCTTTAGGGAGATGGCTCAAAGCTGCAAAGGCGGAATCCCCACCACAACGTATCTGAGCTGGAGGCACATAGTTTCCTCTCTTGAACACGTCTCGGGGCTTATAGGGAGGAACCTGGCGGTAAGCTCCTTCGTGAAGACTTCCCTTCAGAAACACTACCAGCTCAAGGGAGTGAGGGTTCTGAACCACTTTATAGATACCAAAACCTTCAGGCCTATGGACAGAGCAAAGCTAAGGGGGGAGTATTCCATACCGCCGGAGGCTGTAGTTGGACTTTACATAGGTAGAAACGACTATACCAAGGGCTACGACATATTCAAGGAGGTTTACCGGCTCACGAGGGACAGAGTTTTCTGGATACAGATTCTCTCCAGCGGAGGCCTGCAGCAGTATGAACCTATACCCATTAAGACCTTCAAGGGTGTAGAATACGAAGAGATGCCAAAAGTTTACAACCTTGCGGACTTTCTCTTCTTTCCTTCCAGATACGAGGGTTTTGGACTCGTGGTCTTGGAAGCCTTAGCCTGCGGCATACCCACAATAGCGAGCTATACGGGAATCTACAGAGAGATGAGCGGAGCGTGGGAAGACCTAAAGATAGACACGGCGGATTTTGAGAAGGCTGTGCTGGGTTCCCTGCGCAAGATAAGGCTACTTTCGGAAAACCCCAACCTCTGCGGGTTTCTGGGAAGGTGGGGAAGGGAGCAAGTTCTCAGAAGATTCAACCTAAAGAGGTGGAAGAAAAAGCTTACGGAGGTGCTGGGACTTTGATAGAGGGTAAAGAGAGATACCTATTTGTAGCGGACGACCCGCGGGACATACTGCTGGGCTGTGTGGGAACGGCGAACAAGCTGATAGAGGAGGGAAAGGAGGTCTTCTTAATCCTGTCTCAAGGCGGTGAAGGTTTGAGCCTGCTACCGGAGAATGCTCAGCTGAAGGTAATTTCAAAGGGAAGGGACTTTGAGGACGCCGTTGTTGAACTTGTAAGGGACACCGTAGCGGAGGTTATGTTCCTTCCCCTGCCCTTTTTGAGCAAAGACCACTATCTTAGACTCTACACGAAGCTCGTTAAGGATTTCCCCGCAAGAGCATACCTATTTTACGAACACCTTGCCACCTGCAACGCCAACCTGAACGTTGAACTCTCCCCAAAGCACTTACCCGAAGGCCTGCCCCCCGAGTTCTTACACAAAAGACTCCTGAACTCAAGATTGAGGGACTTGAACTTTGCTTACTCCGAGAGCTTCTACCTCGCTCCGGCCATGGCAACTCCTTCCGAGCTTGTGAACCACCTATTGGGAACACAGTTTTACCCAACACTGAAGGATGAGCTTAAGGCCGAGATAGAGTTCTGTGAATCCTTAATCGGATATACCGATTACCTTGAGAAGGAATCGGGAAAGATGCAGGGAGAGATAGCACACCTAAAGGCTCAAGTATCGCTCCTAAACGAAGAGCTTGCGGAGCTTAAGGAGAAATTAAGAGGTTATGAGTGGGCCTACTACGAGCTTGAACAGATAAAAAGCTCCAATTTCTACAGAGCTGCTCAGAGGTATTACCGCTTTAGAGATAAACTCCTACCTACCGATTCAAGTGTAAGAAAGGTTTACGAAAAGATTGTAAAGTTTGCCATGCGCATGATTCACCAGTCTCCGAAGAAATAACCTGTCAGATTCCTAACTCCCTGGTACCACTTTCCGTCTATAAATACCCAATGGAAGGACATATATCTTTCCTTTATATTGCGCTCAACATCAAATTTGCCTAAAACCTTTTTAGGTATCTTTACCTTAGCTTTTATAGTAACCAATGCCACGTTTGAGCCTTTAAGATATGCGACGTTAATCAGCTTAGCGTCTAAGAATCTCGTTTTTATTCTTATAGCCTTCCAAACCTCCAACGGATTTAGTTCCTTAAAATAAGGGTCAAAGAATTCGTATATCCTATCTTCACTTCCAGATTTCAAAGCTTCTATATATTT
>JALWEG010000023.1:0-114382 GCA_027014155.1 Aquificaceae bacterium | reverse complement strand
ATATATTCCTTAACCCTCTTTTGCAACAGCTGCTCCTTTTTTTCTGAAGGAGTCTCTTCGTACTTATTTTTCAAACTCAAGAGGTCTTCGTAGGTTAACTTTTTTAGCTCTAAGTATCCTTCTGACCCAATTAGCTTGGTTTTTACTATATACCATACGTATATATCTCCGTCTATAACCTTCACTTGTGGAATATCTGCACGTAATGAGTAAGGTTTATGCAAAGCCACGTCCTTAACCCAACTGTTTCCAAAATCCTTAGATACGCTTAAGAAGGGTTGAGGTTTTATATACCTGAAATCGCTCCAGGCGACGACTACAAATCCTTTATCGTCGGCGTAAACGGAAGGAATATATTGGGTGTGCACGAATTCCCGATTTTCGGCCAATCTCAAAAACTTCCAGTCCTTACCGTAGTTATCCGAGTAAAGTATAAATGTATTCCCCTTCCTTGGGAAATAAACACCCTTTACTTTGAAAGCAGACAGGGGAGTTATGGATAGCACATAGTATATACGTCTGCTCGCTACATGGGAGTCCATGTAATCAATCCTGATATGCTTGAGTTCTTCCTTTTTAGGTACATATTTAGAAATGTCCACGACTTTGCATTCAAAATCTAAGCCGTTTGAAGATAGGCAGTTGTAAATTTCTTTACCCTCCGGGTTGTAAGTTCTGAGCGAGATGTAGTCGCCTACAAGGTCAATATAATACTTTTCGTAAGTTATCTTCCTTTTTCCGTTTTCTACAAAGGCCAGTACGAGCTTTTCTTCTGAAAATTTATCTCTAACTTTGTCGTATTTAGATACAAAGATACCACACTTTTGACCTTTGCATCCGTATCCGAAAAGATATAACTCTCCTTTAAAAATAATCGGTTTTGGGTCCAAACTTACAGTTTTAAATTTGTAATCCGGTTTATCGTTCCATTTCTTTATGTCCGAAGAAGAACGACCGTAAATCTTGTAGAAGTTGCTAATCTCTTTATCTTTACTTTCGTCAAGCCAAAAAACAAACCATTTACCTTCAAAGTTTATAATTTCCGGCTTACCAAGGGGTTCTTCGTTTTTACCGCTAACGGTTGAACGGGAAATTAACTTAAACGAATCTAAATCCACTTTGGCTACGCTAACCCTTTTCTGGGTTGAGCTTTTTTCCCAATAAGGTATATAGGCGTATTTATCTTTTAGGTAAAGATTAAAGCCTTTGTTATAAAAATCTTTCGTAGATACCGTAAGTGTATCTGTTTTTCCATCTTCACCTAATTTTTTCATTACTATATTGTCATCTTTTGTCCTGTAGATTATAAATACATGGTCTTTATATTTAAACAGCTTAGGAGAAGAGATTCCGTAGCTTACAGTTGTGCTTGCGTCTTCAAAAGCGTATGTTTTAACGGCGTAGGAGGTGCTTGTAAACAACCCCACAAGAAGGATAAGCAAAAACCTAAACACGGTAATACCACCTCCTTTTCAGCAGAAAGCATAAAAAAAAGGGGCAAAAAGCCCCTTTTTGAAAAAAGCCAAATTAGCAAAAATCAGTTTCCATCCAAGGAGTTGTCGTAGGTCTTGAGAGGTGCAAATATGTTGGGCCTAGTTCCTATGCTGTAAACTTCTCCCTTGAAGGAAAGACCCTGGGTGTCCGTTAGCCAGAACCAACCACCCGTCTGCCTGAGGTCGTTCCAGTTTCCTGGTGTAAACAGGCTTTCTACGGGTACAAGTGCTAAGCATACGAGCTGCACCGGCCTCGTTCCGCTCTTGACGTGCTCTTCCCTGTCGTAGGCGGTTCCGTTGCTTACGGTAAGCGTTGCAGCTATGTTGGGAGCTGCACGTAAAGCGTTCGCAGTGGCAGGAGCTATGTGGTATATACCGGTGCTGGCATAATCCGTTCCCTGGAACATTACCACCTTGGTAGCGGTTCCGGCAAAAGCCACTACGGAATCCTGAACGTCTATACCATACTGGTAGTAGAACATACCGGTGGCCATATCAAATACAACGGCCTCCGCAGCCAAGTTTTCGGTAGCACCGTTTTGGTCGTTCTCTATATATAGGTATGCGTCCGTGATGTGCCCGATAGGAGGAGCTACATCTGCAGCATCAGCAGGAACAGTTCCGGTTACACCGCCATCATCTCCATCGGCCAAGCCGAGGACGTTTCTTGTTAGACCCAGCATATTTGATTCTGAAACATCAACCGTGGTAAAGTCAAGGTCGGTGGCACGAACCACCCTGTTATACTCTACGCAAGGAGCATCGTCATAACTCCTATCGGCTCCACCGAAAACAGCGTTGTTGTCTGCAACTGCATTGTAAGTACCGGCCGCCAAACCTTCACCACTCTCTTGCTTATGCCAAAAGATGAAGTGAAGGTCTCCGTTGGCGTCAGCTCCCGGCCCTGCGTATGCGGCATCAATGGCTACAAAGCCTACCAGAGATACCCAGTTTCCGCCCGTCTTGATGTAAGGAATCACGACATCGTTTGCTTTCGCATGCTGGAGTGCGCCAGCACCAAATATTGCTGCCGTTGCCAAGCCAATCGCATACTTCTTCATATCTTCTACCCTCCTAAAAGTAATTTTTGTCAATAACAATATTAACAGAGCAGCGTGTGCGTGTCAAGTTTTTTTTAGCGTTTTTTGCCGTGCTCGTTTCTATGGAAAGCATTTTACTTCCTCAGTATTTCCGATAGCATCTGTATAATCGTGTCCATCCTTTGATTTAAGCCTTGGCTGACAAAGTCTATCCTGTCGTTGGCTCTCTTTACTTCTTCCCTTAGCGCGCTCATTTCCTCCTTTATCTCTTGTCTTAGCTGTTCCAGCTTTTGCTCCGTCTCCTGCTTGGACTGCTCAAATCTTTTGTCTATATACTGTTTCATTTGCTCCAGCTTTTGCTCCGTTTCCTGTCTGAGCAGGTCAATTCTTTGATTTACAGCGTTTATCTCCTCTTTAGTTTCCTGCCTAAATTGGTCTAACCTCTGGTTTACAGCGTTTATTTCTTCCTTGGTCTCCTGTCTGAGCAGGTCAATTCTCTGGTTTACAGCGTTTATCTCTTCCTTGGTCTCTTGCCTAAACTGGTCTAACCTTTGATTCACAGTGTTTATCTCTTCTCTGGTTTCTTGTTTAGCCTGTTCCAGCTTTTGGTCTAAATCGCTTCTTAAGAGGTCAATCCTGTGGTTCGTTTGGTCAATCCTATGATTGACGGCGCTGAGTTCCTCTCTGCTCACGTGTTTAAACTCCTCCAGCTTTTGGTTTATGAATCTGAAGTTCTCCTCCTGCTTCCTTTCCAGCTCGTCAACCCGCTCCAGAATCTCTTTGCTCTTTTCCTCAACTACCTCGTAGATTACCTCAAGGGTTACCTTCTTGACTATGCCCTTGGCTTTCTCAAAGACCAATTCTCAGCTCCCTCTACAGACACTATACTCTATAAAGCTACCTTTTACTTAAGCGGCTGTCAAGCCGTTTGCACCAACCTAAGGTTCTCCTGTCCGCAGGGCTATCAGGGATAGGGGATGTTGGATTATTCTGTAGCCACGGTTGGTAAAGTCCTCCTCCGTCCAGTGGGATTTGTGCTCCTCAAGGGGGTTTTGTTCTATGTGCTGCTCAAAGAAATCCCTGGGTGTGCTGACTAAGACGCTTTTGGAGATTTCCTCAAGCCTGTCCAACAGCTCGTAGCCCTCTTCCTTTGTGAAGTGCTCTATTACGTCTATACATATAGACATATCGTAGGTTCTGCCGATGGCGGTTAGCTTGTCAATGACCTCTCTTATATCTCCGATGTATATATTGTCGTAAGCCCACTCGTGCCAGCACTTTATGTATCTGGGAAAGCCCTCTATGCAGTCTATTCTCCTTTTCCAGTTGGGGTTCCGGGCTACGTCAAAGTTCTCATCAAAGAGGTTGTCCTGCTCAAGGTGCACCCTTGATAAAAATCCGTAAACGCCCAGTCCGCAACCTACGTCAAGCAGGGAATCGGGGTTTACATCAAGTATGGCTCTGAGAATCGTGCTTATCTGCTCCGGGTAGCTGTAGGGCATGCATCACTCCCACTCTATAGTTGATGGCGGTTTGGAAGACACGTCGTAGACGACCCTGTTGACTCCCTTCACCTCGTTTATTATCCTCCTCATAACGCGGTCAAGAAGCTCGTAGGGAAGCCTGTACCAGTCCGCCGTCATGCCGTCCTTGCTGTCCACCGCTCTCAGGGCTATCACCTTCTCGTAGGTTCTAACGTCGCCCATCACTCCCACGGTCTTTATGGGTAAAAGAACCGCAAAGGCTTGCCAAATTTCCTTGTAGAGTCCTGCCTTCCTTAGCTCCTCTATGTATATAGAGTCTGCCTCCCTGAGGGTGTTTAGGTCTTCCTCGTTCACCTCTCCCAGAATCCTTATGGCAAGGCCGGGTCCCGGGAAAGGGTGCCTCATAAGAACCTCCTCCGGGATTCCCAGCTCTCTGCCCAACTGTCTTACCTCGTCCTTGAACAGCTCCCTTAGGGGTTCCAGCAGCTCAAGGTTCATGTCTTCGGGCAGTCCTCCTACGTTGTGGTGGGTCTTTATCTTGGCGCTGCCCTTTATGCCGGCGCTCTCCACCACGTCCGGGTACAGGGTTCCCTGCAGGAGGAATCGTGCGCCCTCTATCTTCCTCGCCTCTTCTTCAAACACCTCTATGAAGGTATTCCCTATTATCTTCCTCTTCTCTTCGGGGTCTTCCACACCCCTTAGACGGCTCAAGAATAGCTTTCCGGCGTCTATGACCTTCAGGGGCAGGCCCAAGGCTCTGAGCTTCATCTCCACTTCCTGCCTCTCTCCCTTTCTCAGAAGTCCGTGGTCTATAAAGAGGCAGTGAAGTTGGTCTCCTACGGCTCTGTGCACTAAGAGGGAAGCTACGGTGGAGTCCACACCCCCCGACAGAGCGGCGATAACCTTTGCATCTCCCACCTTAGAGCGTATCTCCTCAATCTCCTCTTTGAGAAAGTCTCCCATCTCCCAGTTCCTTTGAGCGTTGCAGACCTTATAGGCAAAGTTGGAGAGAATCTCCTTTCCGTGCTGGGTGTGCACCACCTCCGGATGGAATTGAAGACCGTAAATTTTCCTCTCCCGGTTGCCCACCGCCGCATGGGGGGAGTTATCGGATACGGCTAAGGTCTCAAAGCCTTCGGGCAGCTTCACTACCCTGTCGGCGTGGCTCATCCATACGTCAAACTCGCGTGGCAGTCCCTCAAAGAGGGGGCTGTCCTTTACTACCTTCAGCCTTGCTCTCCCGTACTCTTGTCTGAGGGACTTCTCCACCTTGCCTCCCAGCTGGTGGGTTAGAACCTGCAAGCCGTAGCATATACCCAGTATGGGAATGTCCATTTCGTAGATAGCCGGGTCGGGCAGGGGTGCGTCCGGCGAATACACGGAAGCGGGACCGCCGGAGAGTATAATCCCGAAGGGCTCTTTTTCCTCAACCGCCTGCGTAAGCTCCTCCCAGTGGACTATCTCGCTGTAAATTCCTATCTCCCTTATCCTCCTGGCTATGAGCTGAACGTATTGGGAGCCGAAGTTAACTACCAGTATGGGTCTTCTCTTCATGATAAGTGCCTTTTGAAGAAGGAGACGCACATCTCAAAGGCGTCCTTAGCCATCTCTTCGTTGTAAACCTCGGGCCTCTTTGTGTTCAAGAAGGCGTGGTTTACTCCCGGATAGACTTTAAGTTGCATCTCAACGCCATTTTTCCATACCTGCTTGGACAGCTCTATAACCTGGTCGTTATCAACGAACTCGTCGTTCTGGGAGAGGATAAAGAACACGGGCATGCTGACCTCGGAAAAGTCCATCTCTAAGAGCTGGGGCAGTCCGTAAAAGGGCACCGACGCGGATATTTCTCCTCCGAACTTGGTGGCCGCATACATGGAGAGGGTTCCGCCGCAGCAAAAGCCGGTTATACCCACATTCTTTGGATTTACAGAGTTAAGGGATTTAAGATACTGGACGCTCTTGGTTATTATTGAGTCCACCTCTTGCATGCGGTTCTGAAACATGTCCATCATCAGCTTGCCCGCATCGTCGGGATTGTCCGCCGTCTTACCTTTGTAAAGGTCAGGTGCGAGGGCTACCAGTCCGGCACCGGCCAGGTTGTCGGCTATCTCAACGATATTTGACATGGGAGAGTCCAAGCCCCACCACTCGTGCAGCACTATCACCGCGGGTGCGCTGCCTTCCGGCTCCGCAAGGTAAGCTCTGATTCCTTCAAACTCTATGTATTTGCCCATCTTTTCGCCCTCCTTGCTCAGGGTTTGTATTATTTTATCTCCTGCAAAAGCTCCTCTACGGCTCTGCATACTGCGCTCGCCGGTATGTCCTTGACGCATCTGAAGTTTATCCCCTCTTTACAGCTCAAGGGACGCGGCGAGTACCTGAAGCAGGGAGAGCAGGAAAGGTTGAGAGATACTATCCTGTGCTTTACCTTCCAAGGGTAGGTGTGTTTGGGATTTGTAGGGCCGAACACGGCGACCACAGGTGTGCCTACCGCGGCCGCCAAGTGCATGAGGCCGCTGTCGTTGGAAATAAAGAGGTCTAAGGCCTTTATCACGGAAGCCACCTGCCGGATTCCTCTGCCTTCCATCAAGATAACATTTCCGTGCCTTGCGTTCTTCAGAAGGAACTCGTTCTCTTCTTTCTCCAACTGCGTTCCGAAGAGTATAAAGCTAAAGTCGGGGAAGGAGTTTACCGCCTCTAAGAACTTCTCCTTGGGTAGCCTCTTGTTTGCGTGGTTCTTAAAGGGGTCGGAACCCAAATGCATGCCAACCTTTACTCTTCCCCCGAGCCTTTTTACCTCTTCTTTCCCTTGCATGACTTCCTCCGGAGTAAGAAACACGTCCATGGCGGGGATTTCTTTCACCTCATCAATCCCTAAAAACCTCAATAGTCTGATGTTCTCCTCTACGTTGTGAAGCTCCTCTTCCATCAGGGTTCTGTTCTTTAGCCAATTTAGCTCCCGCAGGTCGCAGACACGATACCTGTGTCCTATCCTCTCCTTTGCAAAGGTCAGAAAGGCAAAGAGGTTGTAGTCTTTCCTGTTTGAAGGGTAGAAGGTCAGGGAATAGTCGTATCTGAATGCAACGTTTTTGAGCAGAAAAATAAGAGACCTCAGCCTACCCGCCTCCATCATAGGAAAGTAAACGAGCCTGTCTATATATGGATTGGTCCTTAGAAGCTCGTAGATGCTCTTTTTCATCACAAAATAATGCACTTCCAAATCCGGCCTGCTCTCTTTTAGCACCCTGAGGGCGGGGGTAGTCATGAGGGTGTCCCCTATACCGAAGAGGGGGGTTATTATTACCTTCGCGCTCATGCCAGATAGAGGGACACCAGCCAGAGGGCGTATCCGGCAACGCTCACAAGTATGAACTTCTTCTCCCTCCTCCATATCCACGCCAAGGTGCTGCCCACCCAAGTGAGCAAAGATAAAGGAACCATAAAGCCCCAAAGGGTGTGTGTGTTCCAAGTGTGCGTTTCCTGGGTCTTTATGGCTTTCAGAGTTTTAGAGTTTTTTCCAAACTCCCGGCTCTTTATCTCAATTATCTCGCGCGTGGCAAGTTCCACTTCCTTTTGGTAGGGTTTATAGAAACTCTCCACTTGCCTTGCGGCGACCCTTAAAGTTTCGTAGCAGTATAACTTCTCGTCGGGAATTGAGAGTTTTGGACACATATCTCTTATCGCACCGATTGCCTCGTCCGAATACCCCACTAAGGGAAGGTACGCCAGCACCACGCGCTCGTAGTAGTCTATGGCCTTGATGTACTCTCTTTTCTGAATTGCATCCTTGGCCTTCTGTATGTAGTGGGTTTGCAGCATAAAATTTTTCAGTGCAAACAGAAATAGCAACCCTACCAAAAGCCCTATGTAGATTAAAAGCTTTTTAATCATCGTATTTAGGATAGTAAAAGGCTTTAGCTCTGTCGTTTAGCAGCCCTACCAGGAAAAACTTCTTTAAGGCTTCTTGAACCTTTAGGTTGCCTATTTGGGCTCCCGAGTAGTTCAGAAGGGGGGAGCTTTTATCCTCCGTGTAGGTGCTCATGAGTCCCCGATAGCTCGCGTATATGTCCGCAAGTATCCGATAATTGTAAGCGACGAAGTTGCACAGTTCCAGGGTGTAGAAATCATCGCTATTGTGATAGGTGCAGTCCTCCTCCGGAAGAGACATGTACTTCTGATTATAGACCTGATTCACCTTCCAGTTCTCTAAGTTTTTGGTTTGCAAAGGCTTTGGAAAGATTTTGCTATAGAGCAGATAAGGCATCGTTTCAAATCTATCCTTCTGAAGGAATAAGATCTCGTCTATGGTAAAGGTAACGTATAGCTTGTCCTCTTTGGCCATAGCTGTGAAGTTGCCTTTGACAAAGTTCTCCTCTATATCCTTATACGCCTTTACTGGCTTGCAACCCCTAAAGTATATTCCTATCCTTTTGGCGTTCTTCTGGTATATGTATTCTATTGAACACACGTCTCTTCTGAATCCGAAGGTGGTTCTCAGATACCATATCTGGAAGTTGACGTTGTCCCCCTGAGCGAAGTAAAGGCCGGTGTAGGGCATACCCATCAGGGTGGCCTTTACGTGGGAATAGGGAACGTAGTTTTTTGAAAAGTTCTGCTGGTAAACCCTCTCCATCAACGGCACGACCGGGAAGATTATGGCTATAAAGGGAAGAACGTATTGGAGCATCTGCGTGTTTAGCTCCCTTAGCTTGTGATACAGCGTGCCTAAAACCAAGCCTGGAAACACGGCTACAATTAAGAAGAGGGGAAGGTAGTATTGGTGGCCTATAACGTACCAGTCTTTGAAAGTGGGTTGTGGCTTCCCCAAGGTGATATTGGCCAAGAATATACCATACATAAATATATAAGTGATGAAGAGAAGGATAACTCTATAGGATTTCCACCGTAGCAAAAGCCCAAAGCCTAAAATCAGAAATACGAGCCACGCCCAGGTGAAGTTTTTCTCAAGAAGGATAGCCAAGTTCTTGAGAGCATATATAAAACCCTCACCCGGAGCTATACCTACCTTTACGGCACCTAAGGAGGAGGCTTCGTATCCACGCCGGAAGAAGAGGAAAACGAAGTCGCTTAAGCTTTTTATCTTGTCTGTGAAGACGAAAACGTTTTCCTTCATGCTTCGTATAAAGAGGTAGAGGTGAGCGGAGAAGCCCAGTATCAGAAAGGGTATTGAAAGAAGTGAATGCCTGAAACCCTTAAGTCCGTAAGTTAAGACTAATATGTAGAAGGGCACAAGCATGAAGGGACCCGTATGATGGTTTGCAAAGCTAAGCCCCAGCAAGAAGGCTCCCGCATACACGTATCTGGAATCAAGGCCCCTGTAGATAATCAAGAGCGACAGATACAGCACTGAAGCCACTATGAGAAGGTTCAGAGGATAGAATTTCAGGACTACCGATTGACCCAGATAGGAGTAGGCGAAGGCAAGAAACAGAACTGAGAACAGGGCCGCCATTCTATCCTTGACCATCAGGAGGACAATCCGGTAGAGCAAGGCAAGGCTTAGCACCGAGAAAAGCACAGAGGCGAGAATCATTCTCTCGGGGATATTGCCTATGGGTATGTAAGAGAAGAGCTTAATTGCCTGCAGGTAAAGGGGATAACCCGGCGGGTGAGCTATACCCAGGGTGTAAGAGGCTACCGCCAGCTCTCCTCCGTCTCCGGTAGAGAATACGGGAAACTGGAATGCCACGTAGACGGAGCTTATGAAGGTAAAAATTGAAAGAATGAGAAAGTTATGCATTAAGTTTAAGGGCACCCTCCGTTGACTACCCCGTGTAGGTTTGTATCCTCTCTAAGTCTGGTAGGGTTCTCGCAGGTTATCATGCAAAGCTCTGGCCCGGAAGTTCCGTCGTTGCTCGTTAGACCTGAACACTTATCGCTGTCGCAGAGCGCACTGACCGTTCCACAGGTGGGAGTGGAGGAATCCCTGGTGAAATTTATGGTTATGGGATAATCTATCACCAGGTCTTTCACACCGCTCGCGGAGTTAACCACGTTAACGCTGTTTTCATCTCCTATGGAGCAGCTCAGGGAACCTGTACCACCGACAGTACTGGCGTCGCAGGTGCCCGTAGGGAACTTATCGTAGTCTACTGCCACCGCCTCCGCCCAGGCTACCGCTCTCTTTAGGTTGTCTTCCAGAACGGAATACATGGCGTTTGCTCTGTATTTGTTATACATAGGAACGGCTATCACCGCCAAGATGGCGATGATAGCCATAACCACCAGAAGCTCTATCAGCGAGAAACCTTTCGCTCTCATTAAGGCAAGCTACACCTTGCGCTGGTAGCGTCAGCAAGGCTGTCGTTGGTAGGATAGTATCTGCATCCCAAGGGAGTTCCGCCGAAGCTAAAGTTGCTGACTACCTCTATGTATCCGTTTCCGGTGATAGCCACACCGGTTCCGAGGGTTTCAAGTGTCAGGTTGCTGGCGGTAAGTGAAGCCACCCATCCCGGAGTATCTGTCCACATCTCAACTACATCGCAAATTGTGCCGGCGGTATTTGTTATCGTTATCTTGTTGTTGGAGTATGATGCTATGAACCTTTGGTCAAACCTGCATTCGGGGTGTTGAGATGCTCCGGTGGCTCCGGACATGGCTAAGGTTGCGGCCTGCTTTGCGGCCTGCTGGACGTTGGAGAGCATGGCGTTCGCCCTGTACTTGTTGTACTGGGGTATCGCTATGGCGGCGAGTATGGCTATGATTGCCATAACCACCAACAGTTCAATCAGTGTGAAACCCTTGTTGAGCCTGCGGCTCTCTTCAAAAGCCTTTTCGGTGCTCCACATGGCACCCTCCTTTTATCCAAGTCCCTATCGGACCTGGAGCCGAGGTATTTCTATCCCGCCTTTTGAAACGGATGCTCATACCCTCGGCAGGCGGCTTTTGAGCACCCGTAATAGACAACATTAGGCAACCCCTCCTTCATTAAATATATACATTTATATCATAAAGATAAAGGGCGAAAAGTTCAAGAGAAATTATGAGCTAAATCTTAGGCAACCAAACCGGATAAGTCTACATTTACTCACAGGTGGACTATAATTTAGAGAGCCTTATTAGAGCTAAGGAGGTCGGCAAGATGCACATAGCCCAGTATTTAACCGAGGAGCACAGAAAGTGCGATGAGGAGTTTGCCAAAGTAGAAGAGGCGGTTGCTGCCCAGGAGTGGGATAAGGCTAAGGAGCTGTTTGAAAAGTTCAGGGACGATACCCTTTTGCACTTCAGAAAGGAAGAGGAGGTGCTCTTTCCCACCTTTGAGGAAACTACGGGTATAACTATGGGCCCTACGCAGGTGATGAGGCACGAACACGCTCAGGCCAAGGAGCTGCTCAGTAGGCTTGAAGAGGCTCTAAACGCTAAGGACAAGAACACCTTTATGTCGGTAGGAGAATCTTTAATGATACTCATACAGCAGCACAACATGAAGGAGGAACAGATTCTTTACCCCATGTCCGACCAGCACCTTGACTCCGAAAGCATGGTGGAGGAGATGTCCAAGCTGGGTGAGATATGATACCCAAGGGCCTTTCCCTGCTGCAAGCTCCGCCCTTCTCCGTGGTGGCGGTGTTTTTCGTATCGGGGTTGGCCTTCGGTTTCCTCGGTTTTTCCCTTATCGCTTATTACCTGATTGTTGGCTCCTTTAACCTCCCGGTGGCGGTTCACGCTTTGACGCTGGGATTTGCGGCAAGCATCATGCTGGGAGCGCTCTTTCAGATGCTCCCCGTCGTTGCCGGAGCAGTGATAGAGAATCCCAGACCGAAGGCTTATACCACCAGCGCACTGCTGAGCTTGGGAGTGCTGAGCCTAATGCTCGCCTTCCACTTAGGCGACAGGAACATTTATCTGATAGCCCTTTGTCTTCTCCTTATAGCTCTATTGCCCATATCTGTGCTCATGCTATACAAGCTGCTTAAGATAAAGAGCTACACGCCCACGTCTCAAGGCATGCGCTTTGCCCTTTTTTCCTTCATCTTGGCAATCGGAGCGGGTGCCTTGCACCTTTCTGTATCTCGCGGTTTGCTGCCCATGAATCTGCCCATCAACCTGTTTGAGCTGCACGTAGGCCTCATGCTCTTTGGCTGGGTGGGTGTGCTCATAGCCTCGGTCGCCTTCCAAGTGGTGGAGATGTTCTTTATAACGCCCCCCTATCCTAAATACTTATCAAAATACCTACCGCCTTCGGCGGTGGTTTTTACATTACTCCTGCCCCTGCTGGGAGACGTTTCTAAGGTAGCTCTCGCACTCCTCTTTACCCTGTTTGCCATCGCCACCCTCAGGAACCTGCTCAGGCGCCGTAGGAAACTGCCCGACCCCATAGTGTATTTGTGGATAGAGGGTATGCTCTTTCTTCTGTTGTCTGCGGCTGCATACCTCGTGAATCACTTCTTGGCCTTTTTGGTGCTTTACGGGGTGTTTGCACTGAGCGTTATAACGGCCATGCTCTACAGGATAGTTCCTTTTCTGGTGTGGTTTCATCTTTCCAATCAGGGTGTCGTGGGTGCTCCCACCATGTATGAGATTGTTCCCGTGAAGAACATTTGGCTTAACTTCTACCTGCACACTGCGGCGTCCGTGGGAGTGCTGCTGTCGGTTTTAGAACTACTCCCCGCTTTCGCAGTGCCGTTGATATACGCGGCCTCTACGGCGCTCATGGGTTTTAATCTGGGAAGGGCTATGCTTCTTTACAGAAGACTCTACATTAGAGTTTAGTTATGGCGTGTCTGTCCTCCACGGAAGCCAGTTCGGCTATGGTGGTGTTTTTCAAAAAGTCAACTATCTGGGCTTTAAGCTTTTCCCATTTGTGGTGGACGGCGCAGGGGTGTTCTTTGAACACTTCACACTTTTCGGGTTTTATAACGCAAGTATCAAATTTGTTCTCTTCACCCATGAGTTTTATCACGTCCCACATGGTCAGTTGAGAGGGGTCAACCTTGAAGGTAAAGCCGCCTCTGGGACCCTTCACAGACAACAAGACTTCCCTACGGGCAAGCTCGTGGAGTATCTTGGAAAGGAACGGCTTGGGTATTCTCTGGGATTTGGCTATCTCCTCGGCCTTTACCAACTGCCCTTCCTTGTGAGCTATGTAGCTAAGAGCCAGCAGAGCGTATCTTACCGTATCTGAATAAATCATATTAATATCATCTAATAAAACCTCATAAATTGCAAGTCTTTTAAGCTCTGACGGCCAAGCACCGAGCTAATTCACTTATAAACGTGAGTTTAAACTCAAAAATTCCTCTCCCTCCATCTCTTTACCTTCCGGATTTAAGACCTTAACCTTCAGAACTCCGCTTTTGGGTTTGCTTGCGGCTTCACGGGCAAACTCTTTGGCCGTTTCTTCCTGTCCCAGAGATAAGTGAACGAGTGAGAGAAGGAGATACTTCTCGTAGGAGTCCTCTGCCACCAGCAGCCACTTGGTAGCCTCAAGGTATTTGAACTCGGTGATGTATCTTACACCTATCCAGAAGGGTTCTCTTATGCCTTCCAAGTCCTTTTTTCTTAACCTTTTATCTCCCTTATACAGGAGTATCCTGAACTTTAGCCTCATTCATAGAGGTTTTTTTACCCTTTTGAGATACCCTCTAAGAACACCTTCTTAACCGTATCCGGGTCCCTTATGATGGGTCCCTTCCTTCCTCTGAGAAACCACATCACTACCCTTGATTGCATGAAGCCTATGAAGGAAAGGGATACCTCGGATATGTCTATATCTTCCCGCACAAGGCCTTCCTTTATACCCTCTGTTAAGATGTTGGATATTTTATCAGCATACTCGCTGAGGAAGGAGAAAATCTTTTCCTTTATAGCTTCGTTATTGCTCCTGGAGAACTCAAAGCAGAGTATGGGGATAACTCCCTTCGTCTCTTCCAGCAGCTCTATGTGAGCGTCTATTACCTTTCCCAACTTGTCTATGGAGTCCTTGCCTCTCTCTATCGCCTTATCTATGCTGTAGATGCATTCAAGGGTGTAGCGGTCTATTATCTCTATGGCCAGCTGTTCCATGGTGGGGAAGTGCTTGAATATGGCCGCATCGGATATGCTGAGCTTGCTACCCAAGTTTTTGGCGGTGAAGTTTCTCAAGCCTTCTAAGGCGATAACCTGCGCTCCTACCTCTATGAGTTTGTCCCTCGTTTTCATCTGCATTAACCCCTATAGGAAAGTTTATAAAGTTAACGGACGGCGAAGCCGTCCGTAGGTTATAAGAAAAAATTTTATCAGCACCTTGAGCCGGGTGAGCCGTTGCAGTCGGAACAAGGCTCTATCAGGCGCAGGTGAAGCATAAGCTCAAGTGCCTTTTCCTCAAAGGCAGGGGATATATCTCCTCTCTTGATTTTCCACATGAAGTATCTCTCAAAGCCGCTCTTTAGCAGGTGCATCCACCTTGACTTGTTAGTTTTGACCCACGCTCTCGGGGGTATGACGGGGTTGGCTATGAAGCCGGCGGCCTCGTTGCCCATATCGGCTATGCATATGGCTGCAAGGGTAGGTGCGAACCTGTCGGCGGAGTTTCTTATATCTCCCACTATATTGTGAGCTACAGCCAGAGCCATTCCCTCTATCATCTGACCGGTCTTGGGTGCACCCGTAGGTATGGGTGTCTTCTCCACCGGTGGTATAGCCGTCACAACTCCAACTCCGTATATGTTCCTGTAGGTGGGGTTCTGGAAACACCTGTTGACTAAGACCATCTTGTTCATGGGGTTTGCTACCTTGTCTCCGGCGGAGGCTACCACGTCGGGCCCCATGAAGCGGGGCATAATCATTGAGAGGGAGGCCGGAGCCTCTGATTTGTTGCCTTCCAAATCTTCGTAAACTACCTTATCGGGTTCCACCTTGGTAATCTTGACGTTGGTTATGTACTTTATGTCCTTTTCAGCAAATAGGTCCTCCATCATTCTCTTAGAGGGACCTACTCCGCCCAAACCCAAGTGTCCTATGTAAGGCTCAGAGGTTATGTAGGTTATGGGAACCTTGTGCCTGATACCCTTCTTGTTGAGTTCGTGGTTCAGCATAAAGGCAAACTCGTAAGCCGGTCCGAAGCAGCTAACTCCGGGTATGGCACCTACCACCACGGGACCGGGGTTTTGGTAAAAGCTCTCTAACCTCTTGTTGAGTTCCATGGCGTGCTCCGCCGTGCATACGGAGGTTGAGTTTTCCTCTTGACCTTCCGCACCGAACACCAGCTTGGGACCCGTTGCTATAACTAAGTAATCGTAGTCAAGGCTTTCTCCTGACTTGAGCTTGAGCTTGTTGGCCTCCGGATCTAAGCTTTCCGCGGCTTCGTTGATAAACTCAATATCAAACTTAGGAAGTAGCGGCGCCAGAGGAACGCTTATCTTCTCAAAGCTCCGCCAGCCCAGGGCTAAATGCGGAAAGGAGGGTGTGAAGCCAAAGTAGGGTCTGTTAGATACCACCGTGATTCTAATGCTTTTGTCCAGCTTCCTAAGGTTGTAGGCGGTAGCCAAACCACCCACTCCTCCGCCGATTATCACTACCCTTTTACTCATTCCTCCATACCTCCAGTAAGTTTTAACTTTCTAACCATACATGATACCACAAAAGGCAGATACAACACAAAAGCCTAATTTAGTAAATGATGATTAAGTAAATAATAAAATGATGATTGAATAATATAGCTTAATTCTAATATAAGTTATGCTTATACACCCATAATAAGGCTTGCTAACTCCCCTGGAAGTAAACACTTAAAATCATGATGTAGGTCAATCAAAATGTGATTTATCACTCTTTTGCCGGGAGGTGAACGATGGCACACGAAGTTGCACATCACGAGGAGGTGAGTGTCTGGCCGGTTATAGCCGGTATAGGCACATTCTTAGCTCCGCTGGCGTTCACGGCCTACTTTGCGTGGAACGCTCAGATGGCGGGGTTGGTGTTGGGAGGTGTCTCTTTGGTGCTGCTGCTTATATCGGCGGCAGGCTGGGCTAACGAGCACTTTACGGCAGGTAAGGAGGAGGGTTTTGGCTGGGTAGGAATCTTCGCCTTCATACTCTCCGAAATAGTCATCTTCGGAACCCTCTTTGCGGGCTTCTGGATGGCCAGAACCACCCATGCCAACGAGTGGGCGAGCTGGGTACCCGAGGGTATAAACCTCGGAATGGCCGGTATACTCACCCTCATACTTTGGGCTTCCAGCTTTACCATCTGGAAGGCGGAGGTGGCCCTTGAGGAGGAAGGCAACAACGGCAAAGCCATGACCTGGACCTTCATCACCCTAATCCTCGGTGGCCTGTTCGTGGTCCTGCACGTAAGCGAGTGGATACACCTCTGGAACGAGGGCTTTACCTTGATGGCTAACATGTACGGAACCGGGTTTTACGCTTTGACCGGACTTCACACTTCTCACGTTCTCGTGGGTCTGTTGGCTCAGCTTTACGCCATTTGGCTCTTGGCTTCCGGGAAGATGACCAAAGATAAGCCCACCATGATGAAGGCGGTATCCGCTTACTGGCACTTCGTTGATGTGATGTGGATGCTGGTCGCCGGAACTGCCTACGTGGTAGGGACCTTGGGGGTATAAGAGATGTTCTTGAGGTTCTTGGTCATAAGCGCCATGCTTTGGGCCTTTGCCCTTCCCTCTTTTTCCTTTTATAAGCCCAAAGCTACCTACTTTGACCAAGACTACCTCAAGATTGACGAAGCAAAGCACTTGGGAACCTTCGTCCCCGACGTGAACCTCGTGCTTGAAGACGGAAGGAAGGTAAAGCTCTATCAGCTTATATCGGAAAAGCCAAACATAGTGTTTTTGGCCTACTTTACCTGCAATGCCTCGTGTCCCATAAGAACTACCAACCTGATAAAGGCACTGGAGCCCTTAAAGAACAGAGACTTTAACGTGCTCGTGCTTTCCTTTGACGAAAAGGACACCTTAAGCACGCTGAAGGAGTATAAGAAGAGGTACGGCAACTACCCCGGAAACTGGATATTCGCCCTCATAGACAAGGAGGATATACAGAGGTTTACGGAAGCGGTGGGCTTTAGGTTCTTTTACTCGGAAGCCGACGGCATGTTCGTTCACCCCAACGTTTATATATTCGTATCCCCGGACGGCAGACTCACCAGGTACATATACGGAGTCAACCCCAAAACCCAAGACCTGAGAATAGCCCTCGCGGAGACGGAGACCAACAAGGTCACCCTCAGCTCTATAATAGACACCGCTCTGCTCGTGTGCTTTAAGTACGACCCTTCAAGGAGCACCTACGTGGTTAATCCCGTCATATTCTTGGGAGGTGTAGGTTTTGCTTCCTTCGGAGCTTTAATGCTCTACATATTTTTCGGCAAATTCGTAAGTAAGAAATTCTCCAAAAGGGAGGTGTAGAACTATGGAGCAACAAGTTTTCGCTTTACCTGCCGCATGGTGGTTTGATGCGGTCAAGGTATGGTTAACGGTTGCGGTGGTCATATACGCCGTAACGGCCATACCGGGAATCCTGTTTATCATGAAGTACCGCTACAAACCCGGAGAGAGGGAGATAGGAGATCATGAGAGGGAAGGTCACTGGGGATTGGAGGCGGCGTGGACCATAATCCCCACCATCATCGTTCTCTTCTTGGCTACTTACTCCTTCACCGTATTCAAGCTCCAGAGGACCCCACCCAAGGACGCCATGACCATCAAGGTTTACGGCTTCATGTGGGGCTTCCAGACCGACTACCTTGATGAGAACGGCAAGGTGATAAAAACGGTCTATTCCTTCTATAAACCCGACAACTACAACGCCGCCGAGAATGAGAAAATTGTCGTTCCTGCAGGAAAGCCCGTAAAAGCTCTGCTGACCTCTAAGGACGTTATCCACTCCTTCTACGTCATGCCCGCCAGGATTACCGAGGACATGGTGCCCGGAAGGATAACCCATCTTTGGTTCCAGATTAACAAACCCGGCGAATACTGGATATTCTGTAGGGAGTTCTGTGGCACGGGACATTCCCACATGTTTGCCAAGCTTAAGGTGGTTCCCCAAGAGGAGTTCACCGCTTGGCTCAGGGGAGACAGCAACGGATTGGCCAGGAAAAAGGCCGAAACTAAAGAAAGCTTATAAGGAGGTGGTGTAGCATGAGAGAAGCTATCCCAGCGGAGAAGCCTTACTTTTTAGCTTCTCTAAGAGAGTGGATTTTCACTACCGATCATAAAAAGATCGGTATTATGTACTTCGTAACCTCTTACATATTCTTCCTCGTTGCCGGCTTGTTCGGTTTGGTGATAAGAGCCGAGCAGACTCAGCCTGGATTCCAGTTTGTAAGCCCTGAATTCTACAACTACCTGCTCACCGGACACGGAGCGGTCATGCTCCTGTGGTGGGCTATAGCCGCTCACATAGGAGGATTCGGGAACTTCCTCTTGCCCTTGATGATAGGAGCCAGAGACGTCGCTTTCCCGAGGCTAAACGCCTTCAGCTTTTGGTCCTTCTTCGGTGCCAGCCTGCTGGTTCTTCTGACGCTGATACCTGGAAACCACATAAAGATGATGTGGACGGGTTATCCACCCTACTCCGCCACCGGTGATGCCGGACCTACCGCTCTTTACGTCTTCATAATTCACCTCATAGGTATATCCTCCATAGCCGGTGCGGTTAACTTCATCACCACCTACATCAAGATGAGAGCTCCCGGAATAGGCTTCTGGAACACCAACATGTTCGTTCACTGTCTCATCGGCGCTAACGTTATACAGCTGATAGGTGTTCCCTCCCTCGCAGGTGCCGTTACGATGCTCCTCTTGGATAAGTATTTAGGCACCAACTTCTATAACCCGGCAAAGGGTGGAGACCCTCTCCTTTACCAGAACGTCTTCTGGTTCTATTCTCACCCCGTCGTTTACGTTCAGGTGCTTCCCATATTCGGCTTCTTCTCGGAGATTCTGCCCACCTTTGCGAGGAGACCTCTGTTCGGATACACCTCTATGGTTTTCGCCGTTTGGGGAATAGTCTTCCTGAGCTTTGAGGTTTGGATACACCACATGTTCGTTTCCGGTGTGCCCGACTGGGCAAGGGTGATAATGTCCTACACCACCATACTCATAGCCGTTCCCACGGGGGTTAAGATATTCAACTGGCTTGGAACTCTGCACGGTGGTGCGATAATCCTCAGAACTCCCATGCTTTACGCTCTGGGCGGAATATTCATGTTCCTGATAGGCGGTCTGACGGGAATACCCAATGCCATGGTCGCCATAGACTTGGGTATATCCGACTCTCTCTTTATTGTGGGACACTTCCACTACGTTCTGGCTATGGCCGTTACCCTCGGAATACTCGCCGCTATAACCTTCTGGTATCCCAAGGCTACCGGAAGAATGTTCCCCGAGGGCTTGGGTAAGCTCAGCTTCTGGCTTATATTTGCAGGTGCAAACCTTCTGTTCTTCTTCCAGATGGTCGTAGGAATGCTGGGTAATCCCAGAAGGTATCCCGACTATCCCGCGATACCCGAGTGGATAATGCTCCACCAGATACAGACCGTAGGTGGTGTGATACTCGGTATAGGAGTTTTGGTGTTCACCATAGCCATGATTAAGGGTCTGAAGGGCGAGAAGGCTCCCGCCAACCCTTGGCAGTCTCCCTCTCTTGAGTGGAGGATAGACTCCCCAGCTCCCGCAAACAACTTCGGTGATAAGCCTCCCAAAGTGGAGCCTGACTACCACCCCTACAAGTACGGCGCACCTCCCGCTTTCTAACGGGACTTAAGGGGTAGGGGGGCCCTCCGGGGCTCCCTAATCTATAAATAAGCTGTAAAATATGAAAGTTATGGAAGAGCAAAAACAGGAAGGAAAAAGAGATTTATCAATACTTATAGTGGGTATAATCTTAGGTCTGATAGCTTTGGCCTCCTTTAGCTTCACCCTTTACAAATACATAACCAACGAGAAAGACAGGGAATACTTCAAGTACAGGCTCAAGAATATAAGAAAGATAGGTCCCTTTGAGTAAGGCCCATTTTCTCGCTATTTTCTCGCTATTTTGAAAAATTCCCCCCTTTTCCCCTTGACCGTTCCTTTAAATTTTCAATCAAAGATGCACCCGTCGTAGTAGGACGGCAAAGTGCCCAAATGCCGCCAGCTGGGGAGATGGGCATACTTATAAGGCGGGATAGAAATACCCCAGCCCTGAGGTGTGAAAACTGCGCTTCGGGCACAGGATTAGGTATGGGGAAGTTTAAGTTGGGAAAGGTCGCGTTGAGCCTTTCGGCGGTAGCTTTTTTGGCAAGCTGTGCGACGGTCACGAGGGGAACGAAGGAGGCCCTTGTGATAGAAACGGAGCCTTCCGGTGCTAAGGTTACCCTTGAGGTGGAAGGTGAGGGCGGAGCGCGCTTTTGTACTACACCCTGTAGCGTTAAACTGCCCAGGAAATACAACGTTAAGGTGAAGATAGAGAAAGAGGGTTATAAACCTATTGAAACTACGGTGGTCTCCGCCGTGTGCGGTGCCGGAGCTGCGGGAATGGCCGGGAACGTTATAGTAGGCGGAATTATAGGTGCCGGCGTAGACGTGGCCACCGGGGCTACCAAGTGTTTTAAACCCAATCCCCTAAAGGTAAAGCTGGAGCCTGCGAAGTAAAGACAATCAGACAGGCTTCCCCTCCCTGCTTTTTTCTTTTTTCCCTCCTTTTTTCTCCTAAAATATTCCCACCATGGAAAAGGTTGCCGTTTTAGGTTCTACCGGCTCCGTCGGTAGGCAGACCCTTGACGTTGTAAAAGAGTTTCCCCAAGAGCTGGAGGTTTGCGCACTGCTCGCTCGCAGAGCTTCAGATACGCTTTTGAAGCAGGCGTTGGAGTTCCGCCCCCGAGTGGTGGTCTCTTACCAAGAGCCTACCAAAGAGTGGCTCAGAAGCCTCCCCAATGGAACCCAATACCTGCCGGGAGATGAAGGTTTGAAGGCAGCTATTGAGCTTGCCGACAGGGTTATGAACGCCGCCTCTGGAGTTCACGGCATAAAGCCCGCCTTTATGACTCTGAAAATGGGTAAGACCCTCTTGGCTTCCAACAAGGAATCAATAATATGCCTTGAGAGCCTTGTGGAGGAGAACAGAGAGAGGATAATACCCGTTGACAGCGAACACAACGCCCTTTTTCAATTGCTGGGTTTCGTTAAAAGGGAGTATTTAAAGGGTGTTTACCTTACCGCCTCTGGCGGTCCCTTCAGAAATAAGAGCCTTGAGGAGATGCGCAACGCCACCGTTGAGGAGGCGCTGAAACACCCCCGTTGGTCAATGGGCAAAAAGATAACCGTGGATTCCGCCACCTTGATGAACAAGGGCTTTGAGATTCTGGAGGCAAAGCACCTGTTCGGACTTCCTTTGGACGCCATAAAGGTGGTGGTGCACCCCCAGAGCTACGTTCACGGCGCGATAGAGCTTTTAGACGGAAGCTTTATAATGCATCTGTCTCCTACGGATATGAGGGTTCCTGTGCTTCACGCTCTATTTCACCCCGGTAGAAGGAGTTATCCCTTTGCCAAACCGAGGATTACCGAGTTTTCTCCCCTTGAGTTTGAGGAGGTGGACACCGAAAGGTTCAGGAGTCTGTACTTGGCCAGGTGGGCGGGGGAGATGGGAGGTGTGTATCCCGCCGTGCTGGTAGGTGCGGACGAGGAGGCGGTGGCCCTCTTCCTTGAGGGCAGAATAGGATTTCTGGACATTACCGACATAATAGAGGAGGTTTTGGGAAGCGTGAACATAAGGGATCCCCGAAGTGTAGAGGAAATATTGGAGAGTATAGAGTGGGCAAGGAAGAAGGTAAGAGAGTTGGCGTCCTTGCGTAGCTCAAATAGATGAGGCCGAATTCTATGGAAGGGTTGCTTCTGAGGCAGATGAGGGAGGAGGACCTGGAGGAGGTTTATAAAATAAACGCAAGCTCCTTCACCACGGACGCGTGGAGCATGGACGCCTTCAAGAGGGAATTTAGGCTCCCTTACTCGCGCAGGTTCGTTATGGAACGAAACGGCAAGGTTGTGGCCTACGTGATTTATTGGGTGATAAAGGAAGAGGCTACCGTCATGACCTTTGCCGTCAGGACGGACTTGAGAGGTAAAGGCATAGGTAAGAGGTTGTTGATGGAAAGCATCAAGCTTCTAAGAGGTGAGGCCGGGAAAGTGGTTTTAGACGTGAGAAAGAGCAACATAAGAGCCATAAGGCTCTACAAGAGGCTGGGCTTTGAAGTGGTGTGCGAAAGGGAAAGGTTTTACTCCGATGGAGAAAGCGCTCTTTTAATGAGCTTGAGCGTTGATAAAATAGATGGTGGTCATGGAAATAAAGGGACGGAAGCTCTCCTTGCTGATTAAGGAAGAGGACATAAAAAGGCGGGTAAAGGAGCTTGCCCGGGAGATAGCCGACGATTTCTCCCTCAAGGAGCCGCCCGTGGTGGTAGGTCTCTTAAAGGGTGCTTTCGTATTTACCGCCGATTTGGTCAGACATTTTGATTTCCACGTTCACGTGGACTTCCTCTGGGTCTCCAGCTACGGAAGCTCCATGGAAAGCTCCGGCAGTATAAAGATTGTTAAAGACCTTGATTGCGAGATAGAGGGTAGGGACGTCCTTCTGGTTGACGACATACTTGACACTGGACTCACTTTGAAGGAGATAAAGGAGTTTCTGAGCTTGAAAAGTCCCAGAACCCTGAAGACCTGTGTGCTTCTTGACAAGAGGGAGAACAGGAAGGTAGATATAGAGGCCGACTACGTGGGTTTTCAGGTGCCGGACATGTTCTTAGTGGGCTACGGACTTGACTGGGCAGAGCTGGGCAGGAACCTAAGGGGTATATACGCCGTGGCTTCCTCATGATTAAGAGACTTTATATAGAGGACTTTTTGCTCATAAAGGACGTTTCCTTAGATTTCTGTCCTGGTTTGAACGTCATATCTGGTGAAACTGGAACGGGTAAGTCCATGACCTTGTCCACCGTGGCCTTCGTGGCCGGAAGGCAGGGAGATTATCCGGAAGGGACTTCCGTTGAGATTGAGCTTCAGATAGAAGAGCGGGAGGTCGTTCTCAGGAGGGAAATCAGGGGCGGCAGAAGCAGATACTTCTTAAACGGCAGAGGAACTACGAAGGCGGTGGTGCAGGAGATACTTTCTAAGAGCGTTATACTCCAGGGTCAGAACGACGCTACCAAGCTCTTGAGGGAAGACTACCAGAGGGAGGTGATAGATACCTTTGGCTCTCTGACGGCTTCCCTTGAAGAGGTGGGTTCCCTTTACGAGCTGTATAGCCGAAGAAGTAAAGAGTTGAAACGTGGTCTTGAGGAGCTGGAAAGGTTAAGGAATCAGAAGGATTACTTGGAGTTCCAGGTTAAAGAAGTAGAAGAGGTAGGAGTATCTGCGGAGGAAGTAGAGGAGCTTAGAAAAAAGGCCGAACTTTTCAAGCACAAGGAAAGATTGGCCAAGGCGGTATCTAAGGCTGCGGAGCTTATCTTCTGGAGGGACGATTCGGCTCTATCTCTTGTAGGCAAGGCGGTGAAGGAGCTTTTAAAGGCATCGGAGCTTGACAGCTCGCTAAGGGAACCTTTGGGTAAGCTAATACAGGTGAAAGAGCTTCTTGAGGAGGTTCAATCCCAAGTAGAGCCTACAAGGTATGAGCTGTCTGCATCTGAAATAGACGAGATAAACGAGAAACTGTATAAGGTGCAAAGGTTGGAGGACAAATACAAAAAGAGCTTTTCGGAGATTTTGGAGTATGTAGCACAGCTCAAAAAGAGACTGAAGAGTTTGGATACCTACGAAGAGCGGATAGATAGATTGAGGGAGAGTGTGGAGGAGGCTAAGCGAGAGTTTTACGAGGCGGCACGGCGCCTATCAGAGGGTAGGAAGAGAGCCGCAGGCCGGCTGGAGGTTCAGATACGCGAAATTCTTAAGGAGTTGAACCTTGAGAAGGCCAAGATTAAAGTGGAGTTTCGTGAAGGTGAGCCTTCCAGATACGGCTTGGACAGGATAGAGTTTCTCTTTTCCTCTTACGGTAAAGGGCTAAAACCCCTTGAGGAGGTGGCTTCAGGCGGAGAGCTTTCAAGGCTCTTTCTTGCGCTTACACTGCTCCAACCTACGTCGGGTGCGTACATCTTTGACGAGATAGACATAGGCATAAGCGGAGAGGCCTCACTGAAGATGGCAAAGCTCCTGAGGAAGGTGGCCGAAAGCATGCAGGTCATAGTGATAACCCATTCCTCTTCCGTGTGTGCCGCCGCCCACAGGAACTTTATGACCGAGAAAGAGTACATAGGGGACATGCCCCTCGTGCGGGTCAGAGAGCTGTCTCAGGAGGAGAAGGTCAAAGAGGTGGCAAGGCTCATGGGAGCCAGAACCCGGAGTACCTTAGAGGGAGCTAAGGAGCTCATAGATATGGTTATCTCTTAGCCAGTTCCTTTATGGACTCCATAATCTCTAAGGCCACCTTCCTGTAAACCTTAGCGCCTTCCCGAGGCTCTCTGTAGCGTTTGGGCTTGCCTATCACGACCCTTATGGGGCTACCCAGCGATGGGAGCTTGCTGCCTCTGGGTAATACCCTGTCTGTTCCTTCCACATAGACGGGCAGGATTTGTGCACCGCTCTTCACGGCCAAAAGTCCCACGCCCAGCTTCGGCTTTAAGAACTCCCCGGGTGCCGCCCTCGTGCCTTCCGGGAATATACACACGGAGCAGCCCCTGCGTAGCAACCCCACCGCCATCTCCAGCACCGCTATGTCTCCGGCACCCCTTCTGAGGGGTATGGCTCTCGCATGTCTTAGGAAGAAAGAGAGAATCGGGTTCTTAAATAGCTCCTCTTTGGCTAAGAAGTGGAGGGGCTCCGGAAACACGGAGTTCAGCACCGGTGGGTCAAGGTAGCTTCTATGGTTGGAGGCAACTATGAAGGAGCCTTTTGGAACGTTCTCTAAGCCCTCTACGCTGACTCTGAAGATTTTTCTAAAACCGAGCTTGGCAGCTGGACAGAGCGGAAGTATAAAGAGCTTAGCGAAGGTAGAGTGTTCACAGGACATATCACTCCTTTGCCTCTATCTTTCCCTTTAGGAAATCCAGAAGCTCTCCTATCTTCATGCTGCCCATGTTTCCTTCCCTCTTTCCCCTAACAGATACCGAGGCCGATTCCACCTCCCTGTCTCCCACGATGAGAAGATAGGGTATCTTCTTAAGCTCCGCGTCTCTTATCTTTGCGTTCATTCTCTCCTCTCTGGCGTCCAGCTCAACCCTTATGCCTGCTAAGCTTAGCGTATCCCTTACCTTACTTCCGAAGTCTACGTGCCTGTCGGCTATGGGTATTATCACCACTTGAACCGGAGAGAGCCACAGGGGCAACAGCCCGGCATGGTGTTCCAGCAGTATGCCCGTGAACCTCTCTATGGAACCCAGCATCGCCCTGTGAACCATGTAAGGCCTATGTCTTTGATTGTCCTCTCCCACGTAGGTCATGTTGAATCTCTCGGGTAGGTTGAAATCAAACTGGATTGTGGAGAGCTGCCAGTATCTGCCCAAGGCGTCTCTTACCTTCATGTCTATCTTGGGTCCGTAAAAGGCTCCGCCACCTTCGTCTATCTCGTACTCAAGTCCCAGCTCCCTAACCGAGTCCATGAGGGCGTTGGTGGTTATCTCCCATTGCCTATCGCTGCCTACGGACTTTTCCGGCCGTGTAGATACGAACACCTTAAACTCCTCAAAGCCGAAGTCCCTTAGAACCTCCATCGCAAAGGAGAGTGCCCCCTTTATCTCTTGTCCCACCTGCTCTTCCGTGCAAATTATGTGGGCGTCGTCTTGGGTAAAACCCCTGACTCTGAGGAGTCCGTGCAGAACTCCGGACAGCTCGTATCTGTACACGGTTCCCAGCTCAAAAAGCCTCATGGGCAGGTCTCTGTAGCTCCTGACCTTGCTCTTGTAAACGGCTATGTGGAAGGGGCAGTTCATCGGTTTGACGTAGTAAGTCTCGTTGTCCATCTCCATGGGTGGGTACATGTTTTCCCTATAAAACTCTAAGTGGCCGGAGGTTTCCCAAAGCTTGGACTTGCCCACGTGGGGAGTGTATACGAACTGATAACCGCGCCTTTGATGCTCCTGTCTAAGATAATCCTCAAGAATCTTTCTGTAGGTAGCACCCTTGGGAAGCCAGAGTATAAGTCCTGCACCCACGTCCTCGTCTATGGTAAAGAAGTCCAGCTCTCTGCCCAGCCTCCTGTGGTCTCTCTTTTTTACCTCCTCGTAGAACTTAAGCCTCTCTTGAAGCTCTCTGTCCTCCCAGAAGGCCATGCCGTAAATTCTCTGAAGCTGGGGCTTTGAGCTGTCTCCCATCCAGTAGGCACCCGCCACCGAAGTCAGCTTAAAGGCTCCGGCTCTACCGGTAGAGGGCAGATGGGGTCCCCTGCACAGGTCCACAAAATCCCCCTGCTTATAGACGGAGATGGGCTCCTCCGGCGGTATCCGGTCTATGAGGTCTATCTTATACTTCTCTTTGAGTTCCTCAAAGAGCCTTACGGCCTCCTGGCGCGATAGCTCCTGTCTCAGGATAGGGTAGTCCCTCTTTATTATCTCCCGCATCTTCTTCTCTATCTGGGGTAGCTCCTCTTCGGTAATCCTGTGGTCCTCCACTTCCACGTCGTAGTAAAAGCCCTCCTCCGTTGTAGGTCCCACGCCCAAGTGAACCTTCTTTTCTCCGTAAATCTCCTTTAGAGCCTGAGCCATTATGTGGGCAAGAGAGTGCCTGAGTATCTCCAAGCTTTCCGGGTCCCTTCTGGTTATGGGGACTATCTCCCCGGATTCCCTTACTGGACTCTGCAGGTCAAGGATTTTGCCGTTTAGCTTGCCGCCCAGCGCCTTTTTTACCTTGGCAATCTTGAATATCTCACCTAAGGGTGTTCCCCGTTCTACCTCGTACTCTCTGCCATTTATGTAAACCTTCAGCTTCTCTTGAGCCATAGCAGATTATTTTAAGTGACCTCCTCTCTCCACCCGGAGTGAAGAGCTTCCCGCTTCACAGAGAGATATTCCCTCTCCACGGGCTTCAGTTCGGGGCGATCCACCCCTACCACCCGTCAGGTGGGTGAACCCGATAGCCTTGGTTATTGGCTATCACAAATTAATCTACAAGGCTCCTCCGGAAAATTCAACCCCTTCGGAGTGCGTCTGTATTTCCCCTTTAAAAAGGAGAGGATTAGACGCAAATTTTATCCTAAATCCTTAAAAGACGGAAAGGTTCATCGGCTACGACCGGATTCACTTGTAGATGTATAGCTTCACCTTCTTTGCTTCCGTGTCCTCTTTCAAAGCTACTACGTGGGTGGGGTTATCTATGGCTTTCTGCTTGCTGACTATACCCTCGTTTCTGTTTAGGTAGAAAATCTGCTCCCCTTCGTGATTTTCCTCCTTGAAGTCCTCAAGAGCCAGAATCTTGAGTTCCATGTCGGCGGTTCTGTATCCATAGACCAAACCCAGTAAGAAAGAGAAGACCTTATCCTTCTTTCTGTTTATGGGCTGCCTAATCATTTACAGCTTTCTTTTACGTCTTATATAGGCCGGCACGTCACTGTTGTCCTCGGGTTCTATGGGCCGGATTATATCGTCTGGCACCACCCTCTTTTGAGTCTTGGAACCGGGAATAACCCTAAAGCCCGTAGGAGGCTCCTTGGGTTCGCTGAACCTCTTGCTATAGGCCTCATCAAAGTCGGTGGCTATAACGGCAAGTTTCAGGTAGTCCTGTTTGTCAGGCTCGTCAACTGCTCCAAATATGAGATGAACCTCCTCGTGGGCCGTTTCTCTGATTCTGTTTACAGCCTCTTCCATATCTCTGAAGGGCAGGCCGGGACTTACCCAAGCCGTTATAAGAACCCTTTTGGCACCCGCGATATCGTTGCCCTCAAGGAGGGGACTTCTTATCGCGCTCTCAACCGCGCTATCTACCTTATTGTCGCCTTCCCCTTCGCCCAGTCCTATCAGCGCCAGTCCTCCGTTCTCCATGGTGGTTCTTACGTCTGCGAAGTCAACGTTTATAACGGCAGGGGTTACCACCACGTTGGTTATGCTTCTTACCGCTTTGGATAGAACGCTGTCCACCTCTTTGAAGGCGTCCGCAAAGCTTATCGTTGTGTTGGGAAGTTCCCTCAGTCTCTCGTTGTGTATCACTATGTAGGTGTCTGCGCTCTCTCTCAGCTTCTCAAGACCCTCTTCGGCCAGCTTCATTCTCTTTGGACCCTCAAAACCGAAGGGTAGCGTGGCCACCGCCACCGTTAGTATGCCCATCTCTTTGGCGGTCTTGGCTATGACGGGTGCCGCGCCCGTTCCCGTTCCGCCACCTAAGCCGGCGGCTATGAACACCATATCTGCATCTCCGAGCACTTCCTTTATCTTGTCTATATCCTCCAGTGCCGCTTGCTCACCCATTTCGGGTTTCGCTCCTGCTCCGAGCCCTCTCGTTACCTTCTCTCCTATCTGTATCTTGTTGGGGACTTCCAGAGACTCTAAATGTTGTATGTCCGTATTGACAGCGTAAACCTCAACGGCATCTATGCCGTCAAGATACATTCTGTTGACTGCGTTACAGCCGCCGCCTCCGACACCTATAACCTTTATCTTGGTAGGACTGAAACTCATAACAAACCTCCTTTAGACCCCTCTGATAAATATTAAGATATTTCCTCAAGGAATCTTTTGAACCTATCAATTAGGCCGGATATGGAAAAGCCGCTCCCGCCTACCGAGTTGTGTTCCGGTTTCGCGCTGGGAGTGCCTTCTGGACTTCTCCAAAACTCAAGGAGTCCGTAAGCGGTGGAATACATGGGTTTCTCTATCCTGTCCCTGAGCCCCTTAACGTCCATGGGAGTTCCTATCCTTACCGGTATATCAAGGTAGTTCTCTACAAACTCCCTTATGCCTTTAAGTTCTGCGGTTCCCCCCGTAATCACTACACCGGCCTTGGCCACCTCTTCGTAATTTATACCTGCCTTGCTCAGCTGAGCTTTAACTCCGTCCATTATCTCTTCCAGCCTTATCTGTATGACCTCGGCTACCTCTGCCTTGTTGGCCGTGACCTCTCTGTCCTCTCCCCTCGGTTTTATCTTTATAGCCTCGGAATCCTTTACGAGGCCTACGTAGGCAACTCCGTGCTTCTCCTTTATCCTCTCCGCCTCTTCAATGTTTACCTTCATGTAGTGGCTTATATCTTTGGTTATGTGCATTCCTCCCAGGGGAACGCAGCCCGTTATCAGGGGAGCCTTCTCTGCAAAGAGGACGAAGTCCGTTAGACCTGCCCCTATGTCTAACATTAAAACGCCCTCTTCCTTTTCCTCTTCCCTAAGGACTGCCTTGGCGGAGGCCAAAGCGTTGGCCACTATCATGTCCGGTTCAAAGCCCGCACGGCTTATGGCCCTTTTTACGTTCCTACTGAGGGTATCTGGAATCTTTATCAAGTGAACCTGCGCTTCAAGCTTGGAGCCCGACATCTCCTTGGGGTCCTCCACTTCAAGGTAGTCATCAAGGGTGTATTTGCGAGGTATGGCATGTATTATATCGTAGTTTTCCTCCTTGGCCTTGTTTATGCACCCTTCTATGAGCTTGTGTACGTGTGCCTCTTCAACCTCTATGGGAGAGGGCGATAGGTTTAGGGTATTTTTCTCGTTTTGACTTTTGAGTCCTTCTCCCGATATGTTGATTACAACGGCCTCTATCTTCTTTCCGGCCATGTTCTCGGCTTCGCTGACGGCAAAGGCTATGGACCTAGCGGCCACCTCAAGTCTTGTTATGGCTCCTCGCTGTATTCCTTTGGATTCCCGGTCTGCGACACCTATTATGTGAATATCTCCGTAATCGTCTCTCTCCGCCACCAGAACGGCTATCTTACTCGTTCCAACGTCTATTGATGCTATTATTCTATTTTTCATTGCCCCTACATATATTAGTTTAACTTAGTTCACAAGTAAGAATTTATTGTACCTCAGGTCAACGGTTCCCCCCTTGAGGGTGCCGACCAGCTTTAGCCTCTGAGCCACCACGGAGTCTATAAACTCTACCGGAGGCAAGATAACCTTGACCCTGCCTTTGGCCTTAGAGTAAAGAACCACCTTGTCCTCAGATACGTATATCTCTCTGACACCTAAGCCGTATTCCTCTACCGGCCTTATAACGTAATTGTAAAGGTTTACAAAGAAACGTTTGTCTATAGCTTTGTGCAGATATATCACGGGGAAGAAGTCTTTCTTTAGATACTTGACCGAAAAGACCTCACCCTTTTCGTCCACCAACACGGACTGGCCCTCCATGCTCAGCAGTGCTACCGGAACCCTCTCTTTGACCTTGACCTTAAGTTCTACACCCTTTGAGGAAAAGTTTCGGCTCAGCTCAACATCTTTAACCGAATTACCGGTTCTGTCTTTGAGCTTTTCCATGAGCACCGACTCGGATATCAAAAGCCAGTTATCGCCCAACTGCCTAACTGCTTCTCTAACCTCTTGAGCAGGGACCAGTTCATTTCCTTCAATCTCTACCCGTTGAGCCTTGAATAGGGGAGAGCTATCCACAAAGAAAGGAAAGAAAAACCCTACAAAGGCCATGGAGACAAACCACGCCGCCACGGCTACGTAAAGCAGCAGCTTTCTAAAGCCACCACCCCTCTTGCCTGAGTTTCCTTCCCCCATACCCAGCTCCTTAAAAGTTAAACCCTAATCACCCAACACCTAACTATTTATTATTATATTTATTAATTCTCTAAAGTCTATACCTTTAGCCTTGCAGGCCATAGGCAAGAGGCTGAGTTCGGTCATTCCAGGTATAGTGTTGATTTCTAAAAAGTGATAAACCCCTTGAGGGTCAAGCCTGAAATCTATCCTTGAAAAATCTTTGAGTTTAAAAATATCTGCTATTTTCAGAGCTATTTTTTGGAGTTTAGGAGCCAAATATGCGTCATCGTAAATTTCGTATTCCGTCATTCCTTTGGTGTATTTGCTATCGTAATCGTATAAATATCTCTTAGGTAATATTTTTATCGGGGGCAGAGCTTCACCTTTTAGGATACCTACGGTGATATCATATCCGGGAATGAACTCTTCAACCATAGCTCTATCGTCCACAGAGAGGACCTCTTCAACCGCCTTTACCAACTCTTCCTCTCCCTTTACCAGGTGAAGTCCTACACTGGAGCCTTGAGAGACAGGCTTTACCACCGCCGGATATACGTGCCAGTCTAAACTGTCCGTGGATGTAAAGACGCTCCATTTGGGGGTATTTATTCCGTGGTAATGGAGCACCTTTTTGGTTAGGTCCTTATCCATGGCAACCGCACTTCCTAAAACGCCCGTTCCCGTGTAGGGTATGCCCATAACTTCCAAAAGTCCCTGAACGCAACCGTCCTCTCCATACTTTCCGTGCAAAGCGATAAACACTTTATCGGGCTTTAACTCTGCCAACCTGCAGGGCAAATCTCGGCTCAAGTCAAGCTGGATTACTTCGTGTCCCAGCTCCTTGAGAGCTTTGGATACTGCCTCCCCGGTTTTTAAGGAGATTTCCCTCTCAGAGGACTTTCCACCCATCAGAACTACTACTCTCAACCAGCTTTACCTCCTCTTCAAGATTAATGCCCGTCTCCTGATATACCCTCTCCTTTGCCTCCTTTATCAAAAGCTTAACATCTTCTATGTGGGCAGTTCCGTAATTGACCATAAAGTTGGCGTGCAGCTCGGAAAAACCTAAGTTCCCCCTCCTAAAGCCTTTTAAACCCACCTTCTCAAGGAGTCTTCCTGCAAAATCACCTTCCGGGTTTTTAAAGGTTGAGCCGGAGGTGGGCATGTTTATGGGCTGGCTCTTTTTTCTCTTGCGTCTTATCCTCTTGTAGTCTTCCGCCACGGGCACTTTAGAGGGGCTAAATCTGAAGGTGGCAGCGTAAATAAAACCTTCCTGCGGAAATGGAGAGTTTCTGTAGCCGAAGTTCAGCTCCCACGCCTTGGCTCTTCTTAGCTCCCCCTCCCAAGAGATGAACTCTACCTCCTCAAGGAAGTCGCTTATCTCCACACCGAAGGCTCCGGCGTTCATGGCGACGGCACCACCTACGGAGGCGGGGAATCCCAGCAGTTTGTATATGCCCTCAAGGTTCATCTTAACCCCCAGAGTTATAAGCTCCTTCATGGGTGTACCGCTCAATGCTTTGACCCAAACGGACTCCTCGTCGGCTCTGACCTCCGTACCTCTGAGCAGAGAGGTATTTATTACCAAACCCTCTACGTCCCCAAGAACGGTGTTGGAACCGCCGCCCAGCACAAAGAGGGGTATATCTCTGTCCCTTGAGAACTTTAAGCAGTGGATAACCTCTTCCCGGCTCTTGGGCGTGGCGAAGTATCTGGCCACTCCTCCCACCCTGAGGGTGGTAAATCTTCTGAGGTTCTCTCTCTCTTTTATGGGGAGCATCTTAACTTATGTCCCTCGGAAACCATTTTATCCCCACATTTGCCTTACCCGCAACGGCAGTTGGGGGTTAAAATACTTTTATCAGGAGGGAAGAGATGGATTTCTTAGGGAGAGATGAATCACCTCTGAGGTCGGACGAGTGGGCGCAGATTGATGAGGCGGTCATAGGTGTAGCCAAGAGCACCTTAGTGTGCAGGAAGTTCGTCCCCGTAGTGGGTCCCATAGGTGCCGGACATCAGGCTGTCTATTACGACGTAATATACGGCATGGAGCCGGGCGTGTGTGAGATAAAGCCCGGTCAGGAGTACGAGAGCTGTGAGCCTATAAGGACCGGTGTGCGCAAACAGATACCTATACCCACCATATACAAGGACTTCATAATATCTTGGAGAGACTTGGAATACTTCAGGCAGTTTAACCTGCCCATAGACACCTCTAACGCCGCGGCCGCGGCCGTCGCTACCGCGGTGGCAGAGGACAGTTTAATCCTCTTGGGAAACAAGAACCTCGGATTGGAGGGGCTGCTGACGGCGGAGGGGATAAATACCCTGTCCATGAGCGATTGGTCCCAGGTGGGAAACGCCTTCAGCGATGTCATGGCGGGCGTGTCCAAGCTGGTTGAGCAGGGCTTTTACGGTAGCTACTACTTGGTGGTTAATCCGAAGCAGTACTTCCAGCTCAACAGAATGCACGACAACACCGGACTGTTGGAGATAGAGCAAATTAAGAAGATAGTGAGCGATGTTTTCCAGACACCTATAATGCCCGAAGACAGGGCTCTCCTGGTGTCTGCGGGTCCTCAGAACTTTGACCTGGTGATAGCCCAGGATATATCGGTGGCGTACGTTGAGTCAAGCAACATGAACCATCTCTTTAGAGTCCTTGAGATGGTGGCCCTGAGGATAAAGAGGCCCGCTTCCGTGCTCGTGATAGGCAAAAGCGGGTAAGGTCAAATTCTGCCGAGTATCAGGTTGTAGAGAAGCACCAGGGGCGGGTATATTATCCTGCCCAGCACGCCTGTAAAGAGGAGTAAGGTTATAACCAAAAATCCGTACATCTCGTACTTATAAAAGAGCTCCCAATACCTGAAGGATAGAAAGCTCATAAGAGCCTTGCTTCCGTCAAGGGGAGGTATGGGGATTATGTTAAAGAGGGCCAAGACGAGATTTATCAGGACGGATTTGGCACAGAATATCAGGAGAGGTACGATTACGCTCTCTACCAAGAAGGGACTTGCCAAATCTCTGAGAGTGTCAAGTACCCTGTAGAGAATCCCGAAGCCTACCGCGAGGCTTACATTCATGACCACTCCGGCTATTGATACCAGAAAGGTCCCCTTCCTGAGGTCTCTGAAGTTGACGGGATTTATTGGGACGGGCTTTGCCCAGCCGAATATGACCGGAGAGCCTAAGATTATGAACATGGCCGGCAGGATTATGGTGCCTAAGGGGTCTATGTGGGGCACGGGGTTCAGTGTAAGGCGGCCTGCCATCTTAGCGGTGGGGTCGCCCATCTTGTCCGCAACCCAGCCATGGGCTACCTCGTGGAGTATAACGGCTATCATCAACGCCGGAATGGAGAGAACGGCTCCGGACAGGTCCATAGTGCAGTAATTATATCAGTCTGTGGGTATTAAAATATTTGATTATGCAGGTTGAACCTGAGGTCATAAGCTCAAAGGTCAAAGAGCTGGTGAGGCCTATGATAGTGGAGATGGGCTACCGCCTATTTGATGTGGAGTTCAAGTCTGAGAGGGGTTGGGTTCTCAGGATAATAATAGACAAGCCCCAAGGGGTGAACATAAAGGACTGCGAGAAGGTAAGTAAAAGGGTCAGCGCTCTGCTGGACGTGGAGGACCCCATACCTTTCTCCTACCTGTTGGAAGTTAGCTCTCCGGGGCTCAACAGAGAGCTGCAGAAAGAGGAACACTACGACTTCTTTAAGGGAAGGTTGGCAAAGGTGGTTCTGAGGGAAGCGGTTGAGGGCAAGAGACAGATAACGGGATATATAGAAGACGTCCGTGAAGGTATAATAGACATACGGGAAAAAGAGAAAGGCGAACTTTTTCACATACCCTTCTCAAAGATAGCAAAGGGAAGGTTGGAGATAGAGGAATGGTAAAGAGTATACGCAAGCTGATAGAGCAGGTGGCCAAAGAAAAGGACTTACCCGAAAGGGTGGTAGAGTACGCTCTCAAAAATGCCATAGCCCTGGCAATAAAAAAGGACAAGAATATCAAAGAAGAGATAGACGTTGAATTTACAGATGAGGGTATAAAGACCTACATAGTTAAAAGGAAGAAGCACACCAAGGCACGCTTACCTATGGACATATCTACGGAAGACCTGAACAGGATAGCGGCTTACGCCGCCAAGGAAGAGTTTTTTAAGGAGCTTGAGAGGGCGGAGAGGGAAAGGGGATTTCTGGAGTATAAGGAGCTGGAGGGTGAGATAGTCACGGGGATAGCGAGAAGGATTTTAGACAACGGGGACATAGTGGTTGACTTGGGTAAGGTTGAGGCCATACTTCCCAAAAGGGAGCAGATAAGGGGTGAGAACTACAGGGTAGGAGACAAGGTGAAGGCACTGCTCCTTGATGTTAGAAAGACAAAGGGAGAGCCGCGCCTGCTTCTCTCAAGAACGCACCCGTTGTTCCTGAGAAAGCTACTTGAATCGGAGATTCCGGAGATTGCCGAGAAGGACATAGAAATAAAGGCAATCGCCAGAGAGCCCGGCCAAAGGGCTAAGGTGGCCGTCTTCGCGAGGGATATGAAGATGGACCCGGTGGGCATAGTGGTAGGTCTCAGAGGTTCAAGGATACAGCCCATATCGGACGAGCTTTCCGGAGAGAGGATAGACGTTATAAGGTGGACCGAGGAGCCCGAGGAGTTCATACTCAGAGCACTGTCTCCGGCGCACCCCACCAGCATAAGGTTGATACCCGAGGAGGAGAGAGCCGAGGTGGGCGTTCCCCAGGAGGAACTCTCCTTAGCCATAGGCAAGAAGGGTGTGAACGTCAAGCTTGCCCACAGGCTTACAGGCTGGCACATAGACGTTATGTCGGAAGAGGACTTTGAGAAGCTCCTTCAGTTAAGAGAAGAGAATGGCTGAGGACCTGCTTGAGCTTAGCGTAGAAAAGATAGTCTATGGTGGCTTTGGACTGGCCAAGCATAAGGGTAAGACCTATCTCGTTCGCTACTCGGCACCCAGGGAGCTGGTAAAGGCGGAGGTTTACAAGGAAAAGAAAGACTACGGCGAAGCCGTAGTTGTTAAACCTTTGCTTCCTTCAAAAGATAGAAGAGAGCCCCTGTGCCCTTACTACGAGTTCTGCGGAGGCTGTCAGCTTCAACACATAGATTACGAAGCACAGCTCATGGTGAAGAAGGAAAACTACGAGGAGAGCCTGGTAAGAATCGCCGGTATAGAGCCTCCGCCGCTGGAAGTGGTGCCATCACCCCGGGAGCTGGGATACCGGGTCAGGGTTCAGTTTAAGGCAAAGAGAGGAACACTGGGATTCGTCAAGTGGGACGGCACCCAGGTAGTAGGGGTAGAGAGGTGTCCAGTCGCCCACGAGAGGATAAACGAGCTGATACCCTCCCTGAGGGAGCTGACTAACCAGATAAAGGACCTGCAAGAGGTGCACATAACCTTTTCGCCTACGGAAGAGGAGTTTCTGATAAAGCTGATAACACCCACCTATCTGGACAAGGAGCTTCTTAAGAAGCTCAAGCGTACCTACCTTCCCCCTTCTGTGGTAGGTGTAGGCAACTACTTCCGTCTCAGGAACGGTCTTCACAAGAGGTACTTCGTGGGAAGAGAATACACCTTCGTAGAGGTAGGTGGGATTAAGTATAGACTCAGCAACGACTCCTTCTTTCAGACCAATCACTATTTGTGGGACAAGTTCGTTGAGCTGGTGGTAGAGGGTGCCAGCTTCAGAAAAGCCCTTGACCTTTACTGCGGTGTTGGCTTCTTTACCCTTCCCCTTGCAAGAAGGGGAAACTTCATAGAGGGTTCCGATAGCAACTCCGTTGCCATCAACGATGCCCAGTACAGCGCCAAGCTGAACGGGGTGGAGAACGCTTTATTTATAAAGAGTACGGCGGCCAGACACCTTCAGCTAAGGGGTGGTGAGGTTTTAGACCTGGTGGTGCTTGACCCGCCCCGTTCGGGTTTGATAGATAAAGAGATTGAGGTTCTCCTGAGCAACAAACCTCAGAGAATAGTTTATATCTCCTGCAATCCCACCACCTTCGCGAGGGACCTGAAGAAACTGCTTAAGGCTTACACCCTTGAGAGGAGTTATCTGATAGATATATTTCCTCAGAGCTACCACGTTGAGAGCGTAAACTTTTTGAGCCTGAAGGTTCCTTAAGAGTAAGAAAACACGAATTTGCCCTTTTCTACGCTCTCAGGTTTTAGAACCGCTTTCTCTTCCGACATGAATTGGACAAATCCCTCCACTAAGCCTATAAAGAAGTAAACTATCGGAGACTTGGTTATGTCTCCCTCAACGGCATCGCTGAATATGTCCTCCTCTACCACTATCTTCCCGTCTTCCTTCTTCAGGCTTTTGGCAAAGCCCTCCTCTTCCATGATTAGGCAGGTTCTATTTAAAGCCTCCTCTTTATCTACGGTCTCGGGAAGCTTTCCTATCAGGCTCTCTAAGAGTTTGGCTCCGCTGTGTCTTCCGGCATCCCTCAGAACCGCGTTTGCCCCCCTCTCCCCTATCAGATTCTTTACTCCCTCTGCCAACTGCACCATGGCTATCAAAAGTATATCTGCATCCACCATCATATCCCTCGTGGTTCCACCTCTCCACCCGAAGTGGAGAGCTTCCTGCTTCACAGAGGGAAAAACCCTCTCCGCAGGCACAAATCCAAGCCGGCTCAATCCTACCACCCGTTAGGTGGGTGAACCCAATAGCCTTGTTTATCAACTACCAAAGATTAGTTTACAGAGCCCTTGCGGAAAAATCAACCCCTTCGGGGTGGCGTGTAGCTCCGTAAACTACTTCCAGTATTCGTCAAAGGCTATCCACGTCTTGGGAATTATGTCCTTCAGGTTGTCCCAACGCTTCATATACTTGAGCCTCTTTTGTGCCGCTCTCCTTAGGGAATCGCCAAAGGTGTCCAAGCTCTCCTCCTCGTAATCTTGAAGCTCACCGCTCAGTATAGCCTGAGCCGCCATCTTTCCGGTTATTATGGCGTTGGCTATACCCCCTCCGGTTATCGGGTGGCAGAATCCTCCGGCATCGCCTACGAGAAGGACGTTGCCTCTGACCGCAGGTTCCCTTATGCCTTCCGCCGGTATCCAGCCGCCGGTTCTGTACACGACCTCCTTTCCTATCCAGCCTTCGGCCCGCACCTCCTCAAGGAACCTTTTAAGAATGTGCATAACGTTCAGCTCGTAATCGGGGTCTATGCCTACACCCACGTTTGCCCAATCTCCCTTTGGGAATATCCAGCCGTAGCCCCCCGGAATGTAATCCCTGAAGTAAATCACGAGGTCTTGCGTGGACCTCAGTAGGTTGACCGTGTACTGGGCGGTGGTCAAGAAGTTTCTCGTGTAGCTGCCCCTTGAGAGCTTTGCCACCTTTGACCTTGAGCCGTCCGCTCCTACAACGATGTCAGCCTTTAACCTTATCACCTCCCTCGTGTCTATCTTCTCTAAAAGAATGTGCTCTCCGTTAAAGCTCAGGAACCTCGTCCTTAGCATGAGCCGAGCACCCTCCCTACATGCCAGCTCCATGATGTTTTTATCAAAGACCCGCCTGTTGAGTATGAAGCCCTCGGAGGGTATGCTAACCACCTCACCCCAAGGCGTAAAGTGAACCATATCAACTACCCTCTGGGCCACGCTATCCTCGGGGAAGTATTCGGGGAAGCTGTAGCTTATCTGAACCGGAAGGAACTCGGCGCACTGAACCGGAGAGCCTACCTCCCTCTTGAAATCAACCGTTAGAACCTTCGCGCCGGCTTTGGCCAAAAGGTAAGAGGCCGTTGCACCGCCGGGTCCGGCGCCTACCACCAGAACGTCATACTTCATTCTTTAGAGTTTAGTTTTAGCTTCATGTATCTGCCCATCTTGAAGTGGGGAACGTACCTTTCTTTTACGAAAATCTCTATGCCGGTCTTGGGGTCCTTAACGAACCTTGAGGGTCTTTTCTTGAGCCTGAAGCTTCCCAAGCCCCTTATCTCCACGCGTCCCCCTTCTGCAAGCGTCTGTGCCATAATTTGGAATACCATGTCCACCACCTCTTTAACCCTCCTCTCAGGCAAACCTCTTTCCTTGGCTATCCTTTTTACCAGCTCGGACTTATTCACCGGACCTTTCCTCCTCTATGTATAAAGTTCTGACCTGTCTGCTAACGGATTTAGCCTCTAAGGTGTCCGTCTTTCTATTGTAGATTATTATATCTGCCTCAAGCAGGTTGCCTCCGTCCTCAATCTTTGCGTTCCCCTTGAGAAGGAGGGTTTCCTGTTCCAGGTCGTACTGGGCATAGTCGGCCTGAGCTCTCTTTCCCTCTTGCAGATATCTGACCTTTCCCTTGGCAACGAGTTTTTTGGGCTTTCCCGCTTCATCAACGAACACTTCAACCTCGTCTGCCAGCAGGATTCCTCCGTCCTTTGTAAGCTTGACGTTGCCCTTGTAGATAATCTTGCCTTTCCTGTACTCCAGGCTGTCCGACTCACCCACTATAACCTGAGACAGAATTATTGAAGGTATAAGAAGTAAAAGAGTAAAGAAGCTACGCATCGTGTCTCGTCTTCACCTTCTCTATTATAACCTTGAGGGGGGATAGGTATATCTCGTAGCCGCTGCCGCTTATGTAGTTCCCATACCGCCAAACCTCTATGTCTCCGCTGCCCCATATCTTCTTGGTCTTTAGGTCTATGTTGGCGGAGCTTGTCTTTATGAAGAGACCGCTGCCCCTTACCTCCACGCCTCCCAAGAGCAGTCCCTTTCCGTTTATCCTGTTTATATTTCCACGCATGGCCTTTATCTCGTACTCCTGAGAGCTAAGATGTACCTTGTCCAGTACCACCTCCACGCCCGCCGAGTATAGCCTCTCTCCCTTCACGAGCCACTCCACACCTTCCTTGCCGTAAACCCTTATCCGAACTTTTTCTAAATAACCTACACTTTCGGGTTCTCGGGAAGCCTGAGCCTTTACCTTCAGGTCTTTAAAGCTCAAAAGTGATAGAAGTAAAAAGGCCACGTATCCGATGTGAAAGCTCAAACTCTTACCTGTAGCCATCTAAGAGTTTCCCTTTTAGTCCCCTGAGAGCGATTATCAGTTCGGCGACCTCCCTTACCGCACCCTCTCCTCCTTCGGAGGAGGTTATGTAGCAGGCATGCTTCTTGACCTCACGGTAGGCGTTGCTCACTGCCACAGGAAACCCTACCAATCTTAGTATGGGTATATCCACGTAATCGTCCCCTATGAAACCCACCTCTTGGTAGTCCAATCCCTCTTCTCTGCATATTTCCTCAAGGGCCTGTCTTTTGTGTAGCCGACCCATGTGGACCTTATTTATCCCCAGCTCTTCCAGCCTGTTTTCCAGAGCCTGCGAGCTTCTACCCGACACCACACCCACCTCAACGCCTACACTCTGGAGAATCTTTATGCCGAGGCCGTCGTGGACGCTGAACACCTTTATACCTTCTCCCCTTTCCAGGTAGAAGAGGTCTCCGCTTGTAAGAACTCCGTCCACGTCCAAAAGAAGAAGCTTTAACCTCTCAACCCGCCTCTTTAGGCTCACGGCTCACCCCTTACGCCCTGAAGCTTCTCTATCATCAACAGATTGTTGTAAGCCCTCTGCCTGCTGCCCTCCCTGCGCACTCCCCTGACGAAGTCCTCTACCATCTCCCTGAGCTTGTCCCCCCACTCGCGGGTTATAACCTTGTCATCGTATCTTAGCTCTTCCCTGTAAAAATCCATTATCACCTCATCACCGGAGGTCGTCTTTACGACCCACTTCCTTGATACCTCACCCTCGTACTCCCATGCGAGTCTTATAGTGAATGGAACCTCGCCTCTTACCACTCCTGTTAGAGTCCAAACCTCTCCTTCCTTTATGTCCTTGAGCTGAATCTCTCCGAACAGGTATTGGAGCAGGTACATGTCGTGCCAGGCCAGGTCCCAGACGGGATTTATATATCCACGCCCCTTGTTGAGCCTCTCTATCTGTATGCTTTCGGGCTCCACATCAAGGGGAAACCTCTTTACCGCTTCGGAATACAGCTCTACCTCGGATATCTCAAGCAGGGGGTTGTCCAACACCCTCTTGAACTCCTCGCTTCTTAGGGCCGGCGGCTTCTCAAGAAGGACGGGCACCCCCCTACCGAGGAACTCCTCGGCTATGCTGACGTGCTGCTGCGGGTTTACCGCCACTATTACGCCGCTGAGCTCCTCCTTGACGTCCCCGTAATGGCAGTAGAAAGGGTGATTCGCTTCCTTAGCCTTGCTTTGGTCTATGTCGCACAGCAACGGTTTGAGCGAAAGCTCTTCAAGCTTCCTTAGGTATTTAGACCCCATATTCCCGAGGCCTATAAGGAGTATGTGCATGGGCAATCCTCTCCGAATATGCAGTCTGCGGAACCGCCGCAGTTGGTTATTTTATCCTAATTAAGCAATGGAGTTCGTTATCATAGCCAGGGTTATAGACACCTTTGGTGTAAAGGGAGAGCTGAAAGTAAAACTCTTCGCTCCCGCGGAGGTCTTTGATAATTTAAAGAGGGTTTACCTCAAGCGCGTTGGTGGAGGATACGTTCCCTTTAAGGTGGAGGGTTTAAGGGAGCACAGAGGAGCTTTTATCATCAAGCTGAAAGGTTATGACTCCCTCGGCGAGGTTGAGCAATTCAAGGGTGCTCACCTGTTCTTGCCGGAAAGTGAGCTTCCACCCAGGGGAGAAGACGAGTTTTACGTTTACGAGCTTGTGGGCATGGAGGTGTGGACCGATAAAGGCGAGAGGCTGGGCAGGGTAAAAAGGGTTGAGGACTTAGGCGTTTACGACATGCTGATTCTGGAAGACGAGAGAACCATGATTCCCTTTGTCGGGGATATAGTGTTGCAAGTTGACAGGGTTGAACGTAAAATAAAGGTGAAAGCTTCTATGATTTTGTAATTGCTGAGAGATTATGGGAAGGGAGGTCTTTACGGGCGATTTACTGCAATTACTATATTAAGATAAAAGAATGCGTGCTCTTGTATCCGTTTACAAGAAGGAAGGTATAGAAGAGTTAGCCCGGGCGCTCCGGGAGCTTGGATACGAGCTTCTTTCAACCGGCGGGACGGCGAAATTTCTGAAGGAGAAGGGTATAGAGGTAGAGGAGGTCTCCAACCTTACCGGCTATCCGGAGATACTGGGAGGAAGGGTGAAGACCCTTCATCCAGCCATACACGGCGGAATTCTTTACAGAGATTGGGTGGAATCCGACAGAGAGGACCTCAGGAGCCTGGAAATCATACCCATAGACCTCGTGGCGGTCAACCTTTACCCCTTTGAGGAGATGATGAAGGAAAACCTGAGCATGAAAGAGCTGATGGAGTTCATAGACATAGGGGGACCTACCCTCATAAGAGCCGCCGCCAAGAACTACTTCAGGGTGGTGGTGCTGGTTGACCCTCAGGATTACGGCTGGGTTCTGGAGAAGATGAGAGAAGGCTCTTTGAGCGAAGAGGATAGAGCTTACTTGGCTTGGAAGGCTTTCTCCCATACGGCCTACTACGACGGCGTTATATCCAACGCCCTTAAGAACATGTTGGACATAGAAGAGCCTGCAAAGGAGCTGAGTATTCCCATGAAACTCGGGAAGGAACTCCGCTACGGTGAGAACCCTCACCAGAAGGGCTTCCTCTACCACAGTCCCTTTGAAGATGTGGGGGTTTCCAAGACGCAGGTGCTTCAGGGCAAGGAGATGTCCTTCAATAACTACCTTGATGCGGACTCGGCGGCCAAGCTGACCTTAGAGTTTCCCAACGACGGGGTTTGCGTGATAGTGAAACACAACAATCCCTGCGGCGTTGCGCTGGGGAACGACACGAGAGAAGCCTTCCTAAGGGCTAAGGAGACGGACCCCGAGGCCGCGTTCGGGGGAATAGTGGCCTTTAACGATACGGTTGACGAGAGAACGGCAATGGAACTGACCTCTATGTTCTTAGAGGTGGTGATAGCGCCCGACTATACACCCGAGGCCTTAGAGGTGCTATCCAAAAAAAAGAATTTGAGGGTGCTCAGGGTGTTGGGTATCCAGAGGAGCTTTGAGGTGAAGAAGCTCAGCGGAGGCTTTCTAATTCAGGACGAGGACTCTGAACTTTTCAGGGAGCTGAAGGTAGTTAGCCGAAGAGAACCTACCCCAGAGGAGATGGAGGAGCTTCTCTTTGCCTGGAAGGTATGCAAGCATGCCAAATCCAACGCCGTTGTTATAAGTAAGGACAGGAGAACCTTGGCGGTAGGTACCGGACAGGTGTCCCGGGTGGACAGCCTCAGGTGTGCCATAGAGAAGGCTAAAAGGTACGGCCTGGACCTGAAGGGAGCCGTGCTGGCCTCCGAGGCCTTCTTTCCCTTCAGGGATTCCATAGACATGGCGGCACGGGAGGGTATATCGGCCGTGATTCACCCGGCCGGCTCCATAAGGGACTCGGAGGTGTTTCAGGCGGCGGACGAGCACGGAATCGCCATGGTGATAACGGGCATGAGGCACTTCAAGCATTGAGATATGGATACCTTTGAGAGGGCGTTAAGCTTCGTGCTCAGGTGGGAGGGTGGATACAGACTCCACCGCAACCCCACCGAGACCCACTACACCTATGCAGGAATCTATCAAAGGGCCTACCCCCGTTGGGAGGGCTGGAAGTACATCTTCAGCGGTGAAGAGGAAAAGGCCAAGGAGCTGGTTAAGGAGTTTTACAGGGTCAACTTCTGGAAGAGACTTAAATGCGACCACATGCCCCCTAAGGTGGCTACAGCCGTGTTTGATACGGGCGTAAACTTGGGTGTTAGGAGGTGCGCAAGGGGACTCCAGAAGACCCTGGGCGTGGTTGCCGACGGGATAATAGGACCCAAAACTATAGCCGCGGTGAAGAGGACTCCGGAGGAGGAACTGGTTAGGGAGTTTCTCAAGAGAAGGGTGATATACTATTCAAAGCTCAGCTGCGAAAGGTTCAACATATACAAGCGGGGATGGGTGAGCCGAGTTTTTGACCTCATGAAGTTCTTGGAGGGGTGAGGTATGTGGCAAGCGGTTGTAGGCAGTCTCATAGGGAAGATATCCGACATAATAGACCAGTACGTTCAGGACAGGGACAAAGCCCTTGAACTCAAAACCCAGATAGAGAAGGAGGTGCTCTCGCTCCAAAGGCAGATGCTCCAGTCTCAGACGCAGATTATAACCACCGAGGCCAAGTCCGAGAGCTGGCTGACGAGAAATTGGAGACCCATAACCATGCTCACCTTTGTGACTCTGATAGTTGCGGACTGGCTCGGCTTCTCCGCTCCAAATCTCAACGATGAGCTAAAGGGTAAGCTCTTTGACATAATCCAGATAGGACTGGGCGGATACGTTATAGGAAGAAGCGCAGAAAAGGTGGCGAGGGAGCTAAAACCAATTTTTAAAAAGGAGACCAAGGCAGGAGCTTCCCAACCCGTATATACTCCCGACGATGAGCTGTTTTGATAGGGTTGACCCTTAGGTTGCCATGAAGTAAATTGGTAGATAGTCCAATGAACTACTTAAAAAGCTCAGGTTTCGCATTCAGATGCGGAACCTTCTGAGTTTCCACTGGAGGTTAAGATGCAGCTACCCAAACTTAAGATAGGAAAGAGAGTTGAAGCCGATATACCCATAATTCAAGGGGGTATGGGAGTAGGAATATCGTGGGAGAACCTCGCCGGGAGCGTGGCCAAGGAGGGTGCCGTCGGCGTGGTATCCGCCGTTGGAACGGGCTACAGATACCCCGAGCTTGTCAAAAGGGATAAGTTCGGCAGGCCGGTGGGTTCCATAAACGCCCACTCAAAGGAGGCCTTGACGAGGATAATACAGGAGGCTAAAAGGATTTCTCAGGGCAAGGGCGCCATAGGTGTCAACATTCTGGCCGCCATCACCGATTACGACCGGGTGGCGAGAGATGCCGCCGAGGCCGGGGCGGACTTGATAATATCGGGTGCGGGGCTTCCCCTGAAGCTACCCAAGTACGTGGAAGGCTTTGACGTGGCTCTGGTGCCCATAGTGTCCTCTGCCAGAGCCATGAACCTGATATGCAGAACTTGGGAGAAGAGGTACGGCAGACTACCCGATGCGGTGGTGCTGGAGGGGCCCAAATCCGGGGGACATCAGGGCTTTAAGTACGAGGATTGCTATAAGCCGGAAAACCAGCTTGAGAACCTCTTCGGAGAGGTGTATGAGGAGGCTCAGAAGTGGGGAAACATTCCGGTGGTTGTGGCCGGCGGAGTGTGGGGCTATCCCGATATAAAGAGGTATATAGAGTGGGGTGCGGCAGGAGTGCAGATGGCCACCAGGTTCGTCGCCACCCACGAGTGCGATGCACCCCAGATATACAAGGAGCTGATAACCAGCCTTGAGGAAGAGGACATAATGCTCTTCAAGTCCCCCGTAGGTTATCCCCTGAGGGTAATCAAGACCCCATTCATAGAGAGGCTTCTTAGCGGATACAACGGCTGGAAGGGTTGCGTCTCTCACTGCATAACCCCCTGCAACAAGGGTGAAGAGGCGAAAAAGGTGGGCTTCTGCATAGCGGACAGGTTGGGAGCCGCGTGGCTGGGCGACTACGAGGAGGGCGTCTTCATATCGGGGGCCAACGGACACCTATTGAAGTATCAGGGGATAGTATCTGTGAAAGAGCTGTTGGAGATGCTGACGGGCAAAAGACCGGATCCCACCCTTGAGAAAATCCAAGAGGAGAAGGGTGCTAAGAGCTTGAGCCTTCAGTAATCTTTGCAAAGACCTCCCGCACCTGCCTTCTCGTTTCCTCTAAGCCGTCAGAGTTGTCTATCACGAAGTCGGCGTACTTTACCTTCTCCTCGGGCGGCATCTGCAGGCTCCATCTCCTCTCAAAGTCCCCTTCGCTCATACCCCTCTTTACTGCTCTCTCCTTGCACACCCGTTTTGGTGCGTAAACCACCACGACGCGATCGTAATTCCTATAGGTTCCCTTTTCTATCAGCAGGCTCGCCTCTACCACCACCACCGCCGAAGGCGGTAGCCTCTTATAAAACTCTTCAAGTTCTTTATAAAGCTCTCTGTGAGTTATGTTCTCCAAGAGTCTAAGTTTCTCTCTGTTGCGGAAAACGATCTCGGCCAGCTTCTTCCTGTCTATGTTGCCTTGGGAGTCAAGGATTCGCTCCCCGAACTCCTTCACCACGGAGTCGTAAACTCTGTGCCCCTTTCTGTAGAATCCTCTTATTACCTCGTCCGCGTCCACCACGAAGGCGCCCAGCTCCTTGAATATGGCCGCCACTGTTGATTTGCCGCAACCGATGTTCCCCGTGAGAGCTACCTTTACCATCTTAGGTGTGGTATTCCGCGTTTATCCTTATGTACTCGTATCCTATGTCGGAGGAGTAGTAAGTCCAGCTTTCCTTTCCCTCCTGCAGGTCTATGAGGATTTCTACCTCCTTCACCTTCTCAAGGTAGTCCTGTGCGGGAGCCAGCGCCTTCGGGTTGGGCTTGCCATCGTAGAGCAGGTGTCCTCCCATATATACCTTGGCCGAGAAGGGGTCTATGGGAAACTCGGTGCTGCCCGCGGCCGCAAGGATTCTACCCCAGTTGGGGTCTCTACCATAAACGGCCGTCTTAACCAGCAGAGAGGTGGCCACGCTTTGGGCTACCTTCCTCGCCTTCATTTTTAAGGCCGCCCCCTTCACAATCACCTTTATGAGCTTTGTAGCGCCCTCGCCGTCCTCAACTATCTTTTTAGCTAATTCCAAGAACACTTCCCTCGCTTCATCTCTGAGCCTCTCTTTCTGGGTCTCCTCTTTGGCCAAAGACACAAACAGGGAGCTGTCGTTGGTGCTCTGGCAGCCGTCAACGCTTATGGAGTTAAAGCTCTCCTCCACCAACTCCCTGTGTAGAGAGTGAAGGGTATCGTAATCGGACTCATACTCGGTAAACACGAAGGAGAGCATCGTGGCCATAGAGGGGTGTATCATTCCCGCTCCCTTGGCGAAGCCGAAAGTTTTCTCCCTGATAGAGTACTTGGGAAAGCTGTCCGTGGTGGAGATGGCCTCGGAGGCCTCCCTGAGGTCAAGGCTCCTTAAGGACTTTGCTGCTTCACCTATTGCCGAGAGAACCCTTTCTATGGGTAAAGGCTCCCCTATGATGCCTGTGGAGAACACGGCTACCTCCTGGTGGTCTAAATCCAAGTGCTTTGCTACCTCTTGGGCCATCATCTTTGCATGCTCCACACCCTCTCTGCCGGTGCCGCAGTTGGCGTTTCCGCTGTTAACCACGAAGGCGCTCAGCTTCTTGCTTCTCTTGGCCAAACTTTGAGTGTATATCACAGAGCCGGCCTTGAAGTGGTTCTGGGTAAAGAGCATGGAGCAGGTGCAGGGGTAGGGCAAAACCACGATTAGCAGGTCTGGCTTTCCCGAGTCCTTCAGGCCCGCCTTTCCCACACCCATCAAGGGTTTTCCCGAGTTCCTATCTACCTCCGTACGCTCTGTATCTTCTCTTTGCATCTTGCAGCCACTCCTCCTTTCCGCTGGCCAATTGAATCGCCAACCCGAAGTTTTCCTTTGCCTTCGGGTAATTCCCCAAGGCCTCGTAATCTCTACCCAAGTAGTAGTAGGTATCGGCGTAGCCTTTCACCAGCCTCTTGGCATACTCAAGCTCCCTCAGACTCTCTTGAAACCTGCTCAGCTTAAAGAGGACTACCCCTTTGGTGAACCTCGTCCAGAAGAGTTCCGGATCCAGTTCGGCTGCCTTATCGGCGTAGCTGAGAGCTTCGCCGAGCCTGCCTAAGTCCGAGAGGATAACGGCACAAAATACGTAAGGCATCTGAAACTCCCTGTATTCGGCTATGGCGGCCCGAAACTTTCTCAGAGCCTCCTCCCTTCTGCCTTCCTTCAGGAGCTTCTTGCCCTCCTCGTAGAAGGAGAAGGCTCTCTCTTTGGATTTTAGCCTTCCCTTTACCCTCTCAAAGGCGGCGGTATTGCGTACCAAACCCTGGGGCAGCTTCATGGAAGATATAAGTTCGCTTACCTCCTTAATCCTTGAGGAGGGCAAGGGGTGGGTAGAGAGCCACTCCGGGGGAGCTTCTCTGTAGGCTTTCTTGAGCTTTCTAAAGACGCTTAAAAGCCCCTTGGGGTCGTATCCGCTCGCTACGGCAAACCTCACGGCTAACCTGTCCGATTCCCTCTCCTGGTCTCTGCTGAACTTCAGTGTTAAGAGTCCCGCACCTACGGCGGCGGCCTGAAGAATCAGCTGACCGGTGAGGTTATCATCGTCGGAGACCAGCAGAGCCGCCACCTGAAGGAGAAGGGATATGCCCAAGACCTTCTCAAGATACCTCGCGTGGTGGCGGGCGTTCAGATGCCCAAGCTCGTGGGCGAGCACGCCCACCAGTTCCGACTCGTTTTCCATCAGGGATAGAAGCCCCCTGGTTATGAAGACGCCCCCTCCGGGGATAGCAAAGGCGTTGTAAGCGGACGAGTTCAGAAGGTAGAACCTGTAAGGCAGCTTTCTGGGGGTGTTTGCGGCTATCTTATGACCCAGCCGGGATATATAGCTCTGAAGCTCCCCATCGGGATAGAGGCCCTCCCCTTGGGCTATAGATTGGGGTATGTACTCTCTGCCAAGCTTTATCTCCTCTTCGGTAGGCAAGAGGGTATATACCTTTTTGCCGGTCAGAGGGTCCGTGGTGCTGGCGCAGGAGATTATGAAGGCTAAGAGAGCTAATAAGGTGGCCTTGAAATAAGACATATCAGGGCTTTTCCGCCTTCTTTATGAGTATAAACTCCACCCTCCTGTTGGTTAGCCTGCCTACGGAAGTTCTGTTGGTGGCTATGTACCTGTCTTTTCCTATACCTACTATCTTTATCTTCTCGGCGGGTATTCCGTGCTTTACCAGATAGTTCTTAACAGACCTCGCTCTCTTTAGAGCGAGCTTGTCGTTATACTTCTTGGGTCCTATGTTGTCGGTATAGCCCTCTATCACCAGCTCAACGTAGGGGTTCTGCTTTAGGGTCTTCACCACCTCGTTGAGTATAGGCTTGTACTCCTTCTTTATGTTGTACTTGTCAAAGTCAAAGTGTATACGTGCCACTATTTTTAAAGGCTCTTTATGTAGTTCGGGTCTTTTAGAGCTTTCGGGTTTACTTTTCTGAACCGCCAAGCCCGTAGCCATAACCTTTCTTTTCTGAGGAGCCTTTTTAACCACCTGCTCGCCCACGTAGCACTTGAGCTTGTTCTTCTTGGCTATTAGAACCTTGTTTTTGGCCACCTTGCTCTCGGTGTTGGCCTCGTTATAGAACCTCAAGACGATGGAGGGGTTGGGTTCGTCTTTATTAAGTTCATAGACCAGAGCGTCGTAGAAGGCTTCCGCCTTGCCCGTCTGAACCGGAGCGCACTTGAGTCCTTTGTTGGCTCTAAGAAACATTATGTCCTTGCGAAGTTCGTCCACGTTTATCATGCTAAGTATGTCTTCTTTACCGGCCAGCTTTTCGGTATTCAATTGATTTAGCTGTGTGGGCTTCTCACCACCCAAAAAGGCCGATGTTATAGACATTGACGCGTAGTTTATGGACCTTATGGAGAACACGTTGGCGCCTACATCGTCCATCTCGGAGGCTAAGATGTAAGACACCTCTTTGTAAGCTCTCGCCTTTGAGTAGAGATAGGGAGCCCTCTCCTTAGCCCCGCTGTCGTAAGCCTTAACGACCGCTCTGTGAGCTTCATCTATGCCTTGGGTGACCCTGAGGCCATGTGTTCTATCCTTGACCTTTAATGGAGTACAGCTGAAAGAGACAAATAAACTCGCTATCGTGAGCAAAAGTAATTTTTTTCTCATTCTTCACTCCCCTGGGCTTAGATTATAACAAAAAAGGAAAAAGGAAAAGAAGGAAAGGGGCAGGAGCAGGGCAGGTTTATCAATTGAACATGTCTCTCCACACACCCTTGGCCCACTCGTAATATCTCTTAGCGGTGGACACCTTCCACGTGTTATCTTCCCTCTTTACGGGTTTGACCTTTTTGAGGTTGGCATCGTATATAAACTCTATCTCCAGCATCATGGCGGCCTTGAGGTTGACCATGGCGTAGCATATACCATGCTGGATTATCCTCCCCTTTATCTTTCTGTTGGCTATCCTCCCGGCAACTATCTTGGCTACCACCTTTGCCTCGGAGTGGGCGGCGTATCCGCTCTTGGGCAGGTAAGTTGAGGCGGAGTCGCCTATAACGAACACGTTTTTTACCTCGCTTTCAAAGGTAAGAGGATTGACCTTAACCCACTTCTGGCCTCTCTTTAAGAGTCCTATCCTTTCCAAGAGCTTTGGCGCTCTCATGGGCGGTATTATTGAGGCAAAATCAAACTTTATATCCCCTTTATCTGTCTTCACAACCTTCTTGGCCACGTCTATATCTTTTACCTGTGTAGAGGTCAGGTAATCGGCCTCACTTTTGTAAAAGTCTTTGTAAGCTTCCAAGAAGCCGTCCTTAAGCACCGGAGGGTTGGGATTGGCATCTATGAAGTACAGGTGCGCCTTGAGCCCCTCGGACCTTATGTAGCTAAGGAGCATGGCCGCTCTCTCGTAGGGTGCGGGAGGACATCTGTAGGGCATCTTGGGAACCGTCAGGACTATGTCTTTGCCCTCAAACTCTTCTATGAATCTCTTCAGGTATAGGTGCTCGGAACCCGGTGTAAATCCTGGGGGAAAGAATTCCAAGGAGTCCTTGTAAAAGGGTTTATCGTCTATGTCGTACTCTATTCCCAAAGAGAGTATGAGGTAGTCCCACTCAATAAAGCCCTCGGGCAGAACGACCTTCTTACTCCTCAGGTCTATATCCAGAACCCTGTCGTTTATCACCTTTACATCGTGCTTTACCCGCAGCGTGTTGTAGGGGTAGCACAGGCTCTCGTAGTCCAGCAGTCCGAAGAGAAAGTGGTTGCTCATGGGACAAGATATGAACATATGGTTCTTCTCTATAAGAATCACCTCCGCGTTGGGATTATCCTTTTTGACATACTTGGCCGCCGTAATGCCTCCCCATCCTCCTCCCACTATTACCACCCTGTTGCCTTTGGGAGAAGGCATGAGGGAGCTTTTGGAAACCGGTTTGGCAACCACGGGAAAGCTTGAAGCCGAGACGGAAGCTACCGCTAAACCACCGCTACCCAATAGAAACTGCCTTCTGTTAACACTTGATACTTTCCTTTGCATACTTGCTCACCTCTATAACTTTGCACTCTTTAGATTTCTTTTTCGCCTTTCTGGAGGAGCCGTACTGCTTTCTCAAATCCCTTTTGTAAACGTCAAAGAAGTCCTGATACACCTCCACTCCCAAGGTCCCTACGGCGTAAAGCTTACCTTCCTCGTAGCTGAGGACTACCGTGGATATGGGAAACTCCGCAGGGCCATCTAACACTTTACCTCCCTGAGAGGGGTCAAATATGGAGAGGTGTGCACAGCATTGTATAACCCCGGACCTTTTTGTAGTCTTTGAGGGGTTTTCTGGAGAGTAATAATCTATGAAGGAGTAGTCTTTCGTTGGATAGCTGAGCTGGTGCGAGCATATAGCCGAGTAGGCCACCAAGCTCTTTTTCGGTCCCACTCCTCCGGGCCATTTATACTTTGAGCCATCGGAAAGCTCCAAATCTACAGGACCGACCTCCTTGTCCAGATTCAGCAGGAATGCGGGAGTTGACACGAAGGGATAGAAGAAGATATAGGTCGTGTGCGGCTTTATGTCTTCCACCTTCAGGGGAGTGCCGTCTTCCTTCACCAGCAGAGCTTTCTCGTACTTCTTAAAGTCCCCTCCCTGAGAGGCGAGAGCTCTACCTATCACACCAGTGTCTAACATAGAAGCTACCGCCATGCTTGAGCAAAGCTTTAAAAAGTTTCTTCTGTCCATAACCACAAACCTCTTACCAAGTTTGCAAAACCGGGGGCACAGGCCCCCGAAAGGTATGAACTGGAAGAAGGGAGATTAACCGAACATGTCCCTATACATCGCCTTAGCCCACTCTATATAGGCCTTGTAGTTCTTACCGGAGGGTGTGTTATCCATCTTGACGTTGTGGAAGGCGAAGCTGTTCTTCTTGGGGTCGTACTTGTAAGTTAGGTCAACCCACACCGCCTTGTCCGAATCTACCGCCGAATAGCACAGCGTCCTCGGTGCCATATACTCCGCACTCTTACCCTTTACCATCGCGAGAATTTGCTTGGCCACGTGGTGAGCTTCCGTGTTGGCTGTGTTGCCGCTCTTGGAGAAGGGGTGGTTTCTCGCATCGCCCGTGCAAAGGATTCTATGGTCATCGGCCGCTACGTTGTAAGGCCACTTGAGCTTAGGCCATCTGTCCCCCTTGGGAACCAGGCCGGCATTGTAAACCAGTTCGGTAGATTTACACCTCGGGTAGAGGTTGAGGTCCTCAAACTCCACATCACCGTACTCCTCGGTAGAGACCACCTTCTTGCCAAAGTCAACACCCTTTATGGTAGCGTTGCTGTAATACTCAACGTATCCCTTCACATACTCGTCCCAGGCCTTGTGGAAACCTTCGGCTTTAACGGGTGGGTCGTTGTGGGGGTCTATGAGTATAACCTTTCCGGGAATGTCATTCTTTTTGAAATACCAGGCTATAAGGGTGGCCCTTTCGTATGGACCCGGCAGACATCTGTAATCCAAGCCGGGAGGAACGGTTATCACGAAATTACCCTCTTCAAATTCTTCAATCTTCCTCTTTAGAGCGAGGTGTTCGCCACCGGGAACGAAGGCGGCCGGATACTTGGTTCTCGCTATCTCCACGTCCTTGGGGTCCGTCCCTACCCACTGGGAGTAGTCGTAATCTATACCGGTAGCCAGAACGAGGTAATCGTAGTGTATCTTACCTTTCTCCGTATATACGTATCTCTTAGTTCTGTCTATACCGTGAACCGTGGCGTTGACGAAGTGATAACCATATTTGCTTGCAGCGTACAGGTGGTCATGAACTAAGAACTCAAGGGGGATTAGTCCCACCAACCACAGGTTGCTTGCCGGACAGGAGAAGAAGTTGGCTCTCTTTTCAATCAAGACAACATCAAGGTTTTTGTCCCCTTTCTTAAGATACTTGGCCAGTGTAGCTCCGGACCACCCGCCGCCTACTATCACGACCCTCTGAGATTTGGCGGAAGGTTTGGGAAGGCTTATCTCTTCAACCTTCTTAGCAAACGCGAAGGAGGAACCAGATACTCCGGATAGTCCCACGGCCGCAGCTCCCACGCCCGCTACCTTGAAAAGCTCCCTTCTGTTAATTCTCATTCTCCTACCTCCTTTAAGGTTTTTACTCTCTAATGAGCAATTTCTTTGCCAAACTTATGATTCTTGGTACACAACGCTTTAATTGAACGCCTTGATAATTGCAATGACACTTATGACATTCATAGGTGTCATAAATGACATAGATATGCGGGTGAATATGGGGTAAATTTAAGTTCCATGGACAGGTTTGACTTTTCCATATTTGAAGAATTCAGCGACGAGGTTGTGGTAATAGACAGAAACTACAGGATAGTGTATGCCAATAGAAGGTATATAGAGGACGTAGGACGCAAGTCTAAAGAAGAGGTTCTGGGACACTTCTGCTATAAGGTATCGCACAACCAGGACGAGCCGTGTGAAGACAGCTGCCATCCCTGTCCCCTCAGGGAGATAGAGAAGGTGGGACACTCCGTTAACGTGGTTCACACCCATTACACCCACGATAACAAGGAGTTTCCCGTTGAGATATGCGCCTTTCCCATAAGGGGGGGAGAGCTTACGGTTCAGATAATAAGGAACATAAAGAGCGACAAGGAGAAGTTCTGGCTCTTTAGCATGTCCCAGAAGCTCAGCTCCGTTGGGTTCTTAGCGATGGGCATAGCCCACCAATTGAACACGCCCCTAAACACGGCTCTCATAGCTCTTGAGGATTTAGAGTCCAAGCTGGGAGACAGCGAGGAGATAGAGACCATAAAGAGCGCTATTCAGACCTGCAAGGATTACATAGATAAGATGTTCCTATTCATAAAGAGGCGTTCTAAGAAGGACATAATGAGCGTGGACAAGGCTGTAAGGGACGTGATAGACATTCTGAACGTGTATGCGAGGGAAAGGGGAGTGGTTCTCAAGTACTCATCTTCCTGGGAAGGCTACTTCGTAGGGGACGAGAGCGACGTAAGACACTTGGCTCTCAATCTAATCCTTAACGCCATTCAAGCCTCTCCTGCCGGTAAAGAGGTTCTGGTGGAGCTAAGCTCAACGGACAAGGAGTGGACTTTGTCCGTTAAGGACGAAGGGGAGGGAATAAGTCCCGAGGAGCTGAGAAAGATATTCATACCCTTTTACCAGGGACGCAATAAGTGCGACGGTACCGGCATAGGTCTCGCCATAGTGGACAGCATAGTGAAGGAGTACGGTGGTTCAATCCACGTTGACAGCGCTCCCGGGAAGGGCAGCGTCTTTATCGTCAGCGTGCCTTTTACGGAGCTCTCTTAGTTTCCTGAAAACGGTTCTCCTGCTACACCCCAATACGGTAGCTATCCTGTCTATGTCCCCATCAAACTTTTTGTATAGGAACTCTATGTATTTGCCTTCCAGCTCTCTGAGGTCAGGTAGCTCCTCAAACACGTTTTCTATGCAGCCACCGCTCGGCGGCAGGCTAAGGCACAAAGATTCGTCTATGTACTCGTCTTTGGAAAGGAGAGCCGCACGCTCTAAGGTGTTCCTCAACTCTCTGATATTACCTCTCCAGTTCATACTCATCATCTTGTTCAGAGTCTCTTCCTTAACCTTTTTCTTGAACCTCTTGAGAAAGTGCATAACCAAGAGAGGAATGTCTTCTTTTCTCTCTCTCAGAGGAGGAACTTCAAGCTCTATGGTGTTGAGCCTGTAAAGCAGGTCTTCTCTGAACTCCCCGGCCGCCGCCATGGTGTACAGGTCTCTGTTTGTGGCGGACACTATCCTTACGTCAACCTCTATCTCCCTGAGTCCTCCTACCCTCCTGAACCTCCTGCTCTCCACGAACCTCAATAGCTTGGCCTGAATCGGGAGGGGAAGCTCTCCTATTTCGTCCAAGAAGATGGTCCCTCCGTCGGCTATCTCCACAAGCCCCAGCTTCTTCTGGGTTGCGCCGGTGAAGGCTCCCTTCTCGTAGCCGAAGAGTTCACTTTCAAATAGATGTTCCGGAATAGATGTGCAATCTACTATGACGAAGGGTTTTTCTCTCCTGGGAGATATGTCGTGCAGGTAGCGGGCAAGTACCTCTTTACCGGTGCCCGTCTCTCCCCTTATGAGGACGTTGGCGTCCGTTTTAGCCACCCTCTCAGCGGTGGCCAGCAACTCCTTGAACCTCCTGCTCCTGGTCTCAAGCATGAATTCCTCCCCTTTCCCTTTTAGTATCTTTTTAAGGGTTTTGTTCTCGTCCTCCAATCTCTTCTCCTTTAAAGCCTTCTCTATGCTAACCTCAAGTATCTCAAAGCTGAAGGGCTTTTGAATAAAGTCGTAAGCCCCGTTCTTCATAGCTTTTACGGCCGTGTTTACGTCTCCGTATCCCGTTATGACTATGAACTTGGTGCCGAACTTCTCGGAGAACTCCCGAACAATCTCTATACCGTCAACATCGGGTAGCCTTACGTCTATAACCACCACGTCAAAGCTCTTGTTCTCTATCAAGGCTCTGGCCTCTTCCCCGGTGCCGACAGCCTCCGTAGGACGACCCGTGGCTATTATTTTTTTCTTTAAAAGCTCCCTTAGATTCTTGTCGTCCTCAACGAGTAGTATTCCTCCCATGTGTCAATTTTGACACCGAAGAAAACGTATTGCAATAAGAGCTTCTTTTAGGGACTAAAATAAAGCTTATGGAGAGTTTCGTTCTTGATACCAGCGTTTTCACAAATCCGGACGTGTACCAGCAGTTCCAGAAGGACAGAGAGGGTGCTATAGAGAACTTCATTCATCTGGCCCTGCACACGAATGCAGAGTTCTACATGCCTTCTTCCGTATATTCGGAGTTCCTGAAGATGGTGGAGCTAAAGCATCTGGCTCCGGAGTTTGAGTTGGTGGTTAAGATTCGCTCTCCCAGAAAGTTCAACCTGAAGATTCCCAGCGAGCTGCTTTACGAACTCATAGAGGAGATTAGACATAGGATAAACAAGGGATTGAGAATCGCCGAAGAGCATACGAAGGAAGCGGGCAAGGTAAGCGGGGAAAGCGTAGGCAAGCTCGTGAGTAAGCTCCGGGAGAAGTACAGGGAAGCTCTCAGACAGGGCATAATTGATAGCAAGGAGGACGTGGACGTTCTGCTGCTCGCCTACGAGCTTGATGCCGTCCTCGTTTCCGGAGACGACGGACTCAGAAAGTGGGCTGACAAGGTAGGGATAAAGCTCATAAATCCTAAGAACCTAAGAGGGATAATGGAAGGCTTAATCAAACACAAGGCCTCCACTTAGTAGATGGCCTAAGAGCCCCGTCATGTTCATGAACACCTTTTCAAACTCTAAAAGGTAAAACTCCCCTTCCTTTTCCAGGCTCCTTTGTATTATCTGTATATGTTTGGAGCGTCTGCGCATCTGTTCCATGAATAGGAGTGCGTTCTCCTTGGTTCTGAACCTACACCTGTAGGAAGTTGAAACCTTTCTATCCTTCTTGAATTCCTCCAGTGCCTCAAATAGGCCGTGAAGGAAGGCCTTTCCCAACTCCCTGTGAAGTTCTGTATCCTCCTTCAGACCCTCCTCCTCCATAAAGAGCACGAGGCGGAGTATCCTGTTGGTGTAATACTCCGGGGGCAGCTGGAGCATATTTTTGGAGGTTATCCTTATGTCGTTCAGATTAGCGTATCTGGTTATGTACTTGGCTCTCCTGTCTGAGGGTGAGTCCTCCTTTATAACTATGCCTTCCCTGCCCTCCCTATCCAAGCGAAGGAGAATCTCCTTTATCTTGGGTATGTCTCCGTGGGTGAATCTTCCGAAGACGTTGACCCCCGGCAGCCCGTACCTCTCCAAAAGCTCTATCTTCTGTTCAACCGGCAGGAACTTCCGCGAGTTCTTAAAAGCGATATCAAACACGAACGCGGCTACATCCTCATGAACGAAGGGAGGACTTTCCTCTATGTACGGGTTCTCCGGGCCCGCCACCTCCATGCAGAGCACGAGGTCTGGATTATCTTCAAAGAAGCGCAGGTTTATCAGGTCAGCCAACCTGTCGGTGGTAAAGGGACAGATATACCCTCCCCTGCTGAGGGCAAATACGCCCTTTTCGTTCTTAAACACCCTGACGTTGTAGCCGTCTATCTTTTCCTCCACCCAGAAGGGGGAGGTAAACTGCTCACGCAGTCCCTTCTCTAACATAAATATCCTGCCTATGTGAGGATAACCCCAGATTACCTCCTCCTTGAAAACCACCGTTCCTCTGGGCACATCTTGAAAGTCGTCGGAGAATCTTAGGAATTCCAGGTCTCCGTAGGTTTCGGAGCGTGCCTTTCTCTTCCTTACCGCCTCTTTAAGAACCTCTAAGTCTATCATCTCACTCCCCCAAAAACTCAAGGAATGTCTCCCTCAAAATCTGCCTATTTCTCCTGAGCTGTTGGGAAAACTCCTCCTCGTCCATACTTAGAAACCTGCTTATCCTTGGAAAGTCCTTATCCCTCAGAGCGGAGCTTCCCGTTTCCTTGGAGAGCCTGAGCACCGTCTCCACGGCTCTGAGGAATATATAGCTCTTGTAAGCCTCCCTAAGGGGGTATTTTTCCATTAGGCTTTTAAAGCCTTCCAAGATAGAGGTCTCCCTAATCTTCTCCCTTATGAGCAGGTATTGAACCAGAAACTCTGCGTCCACGAGTCCTCCGTAGCCCAGCTTCAGGTCGTAGATGCCCCTGCCCACCTTGGCGTTCTGCTCAAGCATCTTACGCATCTGAAGGACTTCTCTCCTCTCCCTCTCGCCCCAAGGAAGCTCAAAGAGGAACTTCCTTACCTCCTTTTCCAGAGCGTCCGCCACCTCTTCGTTGCCGGCCACGTACCTTGCTCTGACCCAGGCGAGCCTCTCCCACGTCCTCGCCTCTTTCTGGAAGTAGGTGCGGTAGAAGCTCAAGTCCGGCACCAGCTCCCCTTTGGTGCCCATGGGACGGAGCCTGAAGTCCACCTCGTAGAGGTAGCCCTCCGAGGTGTGCGAGGTTATGAACCTGACCAGGCGCTGAACCCTCCTGTGAACCTCCGACCTGTCCGAGCCGTCGGCGCAAAAGACCATGTCAAGGTCGGACATGAAGTTGAGCTCCCCGCTTCCCAGCTTACCTAAGGCGAACATGCAGGCTCTCTCCTCTTTCAACCCCACCTCTTCCCAAAGCTTTTTCATTAGAAAGTCCGCAAGCATGCTCAGGGAGGTAAAGAGGGAACGGAGCTTTAGCTCCATAACCTCCTCCTTCATCAGAAAGACGAGGCCTATCCGTATCTCCCAAACCTTCTTGAACCTCCTGAAGAGGTTTTCCTTGGACAGCTCAAGGGTCTGTTTATACTTGGTGAACTCTTCCTCCAAGTTCTCTAAGGAAGGAAAGTCCCTGTAGAGGGTGAGCACGTCCTCCACCAGGTCTGGGTTCTTGCTTATGAGGCTTGAGAGGTAGGAGGAGAGGGAGAACACGGTAAAGAGTCCCTCAAGGAAGTCCTCCTTCGCCTCGCTCAGTATCACTTTCCTGCCGGTGGGGTTGGAGAAGAACTTATCAAAGTTCCTTATGACCTCGTCGGGTTCGGAGCACCTTGACGCCAGCTCCACTATACGGGGAAGCAGCTCCAGCAGGATATCCTTCTCCTTCTCCGATAAGGTCAACCCCTGCCTGCCGGAGAAGTAGGTGGTGAGCAGGTTAAAGCTCTGTCTCGGACTCTTGAAGCCTTTCTCTTTTAGGACCCACTCCCCGTATTCTGTATCCTCGCTGACCACCGCCACCTGAATAGGTTCAAGCTCCCTCTTTCTCTTTTCGGGAATTAAGTTATTGAATATTTCCCTGACGCCTTCGGCGTAGTAATTTAAATCCTTCAAAAACTCCTCCTGGGAGGAGTAGCCCATGAACCTCGCTATCCTATCCTGTTGCTGCTCTTTTAAGACCTGCGTCTGGATACATCCCTGCATCTGAACCTTGTGCTCAAGTTTGCGTAGGAAAGAGTAGGCTCTCTCAAGGAAGTGTGCCTCCTCCTCGGAAAATACGTTCCACTGGGCGAGCTTCCATATACCTCTGAAGGTGTTGGACTCCCTTAGAATCCTGTGCTTGCTCCCCAGCAGGATTATAAGAGATTGAACGGTAAACTCAACCTCCCTTATGCCTCCGCTCCCGGTTTTGACGTTGAAACCTTTGGACAGCCTTTTGCTCGCCTGAGCCTCTATCTTCCTCTTCATGCTCTTTATCTCGTCTATGAGTCTGTAGTCCACCCCGGAGAAGACGAAAGGCTCCACAACCTCCTTAAGGAAGGTGTTGGCCAGCTCCCTATCACCGGCGCAGTACCTCGCCCTTAGAAGCGCAAACCTCTCCCAGGCTCTGCCGTAGGACTCGTAGTAGAGCTCCGCACTCCTGACTGACATGGATATGGGTCCCGTCTTGCCAAAGGGTCTAAGGTCTAAGTCGGTTATGTAAGGTCTTCCCTCCAGAGTCTGAGCGTTCATGAGGGAGAATACCTTCTGAAAGACCTTAGAGAAGAACTCGTTTACGGATAGCCTGCCGGCACCGCCCTTGTCCGAGGAGTGGATAAATATCAGGTCTATGTCCGAGTAGTAGTTCAACTCTTCGCTTCCCAGCTTCCCCAGTCCCAGAATGGTGCCCTTTACGGGGTTGCCCTCCTCGTCTACGGGCTGGCCGAACTTCTCAACCGCCTCTTTCAGCGCTCTGCGGTAGCAGACCTCAAGCATGGCGTCCGGTAGGTACGAGTACTCCCTGACCAGGTCTTCAACGCCGCACACACCGAGGATTTCCTTGGACATTATCCTCATCAGCTCCCTGTGCCTGTAAAATGCGAGGACTTGGGAAAGCTCAGAATCTTCCATGTCTTCTCTCAGAAGGGACTCTATCTCCTTAAGATAGTCTTCCCTTTCTTTGGACACGTACCAGAGGTTGGGTATGGTCTTCTCAAACTCGGTAGGGTGATTGAGTAGGAACCTCCTTATGCACTCGGACTGCTCTAAGAGGCTAAGAAGGAGGGCAAACCTTCTGTCGTTCAGGTAAGATATAAGGGAGTCGGGGTTTGGATGTTTGCTTAGCAGCTGTTGGAAATAAGAGAGGGAGGTGTCAAGGTCGTAGATGTTGCTTTTGGCAACCTTTAGCCAATCTTGGGGTATGTTCATGACAAACATTATTGTAAACTTTAGGAATTAAAATTAAATTAAACTTAAAACCAAAGCGGTGGTGGGGATAGATGGAACTTGATGTAATTCAGTATGAGATAGACAAAGAGACGGAGCAGAAGTTGGGGAGGACTTTGAAAAAGTTTATAGACAAGAGCGGGGCAGACTTCATACTGCTTGCCGACAAGGCTGGGCGAACCATATCCTTCTACGGCAAGAACTTGGACGAGGTTACGGTGGAGTTCATAGCCAGCATAATAAGCGGCCTCTTCGGTGCGGCTTCCGAGATGGCCAAGTTCATATCCGACTCGGACGAGATGGATACCATTCAGTATGAAACCAGAAATCAAAGCGTGATAGTTAAGGCCGTGTCCGAGAAGTTTTTGATAGGTGTGATATGTCCCAAGGGGGTGGCCATAGGGAGTGTGAGGCTGTTTATAAGGGACCTGGTTGATGAGCTTTGCAAACATTTTAAAGAAATCAAGCTCACGCCCTCCAAACTTGTTAAACTTACTCCCGACATGATAGAGGAGAAGCTTAACTCTATACTCGGACAATGATGAAATTAAAGATAGTTTACTTCGGGGCAAGCCTGGCGGGTAAGAGCACCACCGTCAAAAAGCTTTATGAGATATTGAAGGAAAAGGGGATAGCCAAGGGCGATTTCGTCAGTATGGAAACCGATGAAAAGAGAACCCTGTTCGTGGAGATGTTTCTCAGCTCCATAGAGATAGAGGGGGAGACCTTTGAGATGAAGATTCTGACCACGCCCGGCCAGTTCAGGCTTCACCCCCTCAGAAAGGCCATAGTGCAGGGTGTTGACGGTCTGGTATTCGTAGTTGATTCTCACCCGGACAGGGAGAAGATAAACTTCCTCGTGATGAGGGAGACGGCGGCGGTTCTCAAGGAGCAGGGCTTTGACCTCTACAAACTCCCCGTGGTGGTTCAGTACAACAAGAGGGACCTACCCAACGCTTTGCCCATAGACGAGCTTGAGCCCGTCTGCAATCCTTGGGGCACCAAATACGTGGAAAGCGTAGCTACGGAGGGGATAGGGGTTCTTGAGACCTTCTCTTCCATAGTTAAAAAGGTACTAAACAGGTATGCAGAGAAGGGTTCTGTATAAAAACTTAGAGCTTGGGGTAATCAACTTAGGGGGACTTCTAAAGGAACTCCGGCACAGAGAGTTCACCGGATACATCAGAAATAAGGGCTGGGATTACGAGGACTTTATCGGCTTCTGGGAAGGCAACCCTATGAAGGTGGTGTCGGTAAAGGAGGACGGAAGCAAAGAGGAACTGAAGATGGGAGACTATGTATGGATAGACAGGGGCAGGGCTATAGACGTGGTGGAAACCGACCCTTTAACTCTCGCAAACGTATTCAGACCGAATTACTCCTTGGAGGAGGTAAGGGCACTCATAATCGCCGGTATAGGGGAAGAGATAACCGACCCTATAAAGTTTTCCCTCTTTAACCTTGACAACGCTCTGCTCTCCTTCAAAAGGGGACACTTTACGGGCTATATAGCATGGGTCAATCCCATAGAGGTGGTAGGTGTCTGCATTCTCTACGACGGCGTTCCCATAGCCTTAAACACCGGCAAAGTGTGGGATATGGAGGCTCAATCCCTTATAGCCGGCAAGCTTGGAGACGATACCTTTATTCACATACACACCCTTGAGCCCGAGATAGCGCTCATGGCCAACTCTCTGAGGATAGGGGTAAAGAAGGAAACCTTCTTCTCTCCGCAGGAGATTGATGCGGGCATATACGAGGAGGTATCCGGAAAGGGTGGCAGGTTTAGTTTCATATACAAGGGAAGCTCCATATTTAGCTACAGCTTAGACTTGGGGGAGGTGGAATACACGAACTTTGAGCTGGAGAGTCCCGTCTCCGTGTGGACCATAAGCCTGATAAACACGCCCACGCCCCTGGAGATATCCTTTGATAAAACTGAGGTGGAGATGATACCCCCGGAAATCGTTCATAAGGTAAGGGACTCCTTCGTTGAAGAGATAGGGCCCGTAGGACCTGTACTGTGGAACAGAATCTTACGGGATTTGGGCGTCAAAGAGGATATAATTCCCAAAAGCATGATAGATAAACTGTTGGAGAAACTGGCTTCCGAAATTCCAGACGGTAAACACTCGGAAGCCTTCTTAAATAAGGTAAGGAGGTCTTTAGAATGAGGTTATTGCCCCACAGCATAAAGTGGAAGATAGCCATCTTTATACTCATCATAGGTATAGCCGAAGGTCTTGCCGTCGCTTACATGACCTACAAGGAAGAGGTGGAGAGCGCCGTAGAGAGAACCAGGGAACGGATTCAGACCGCCTTAGCCTTTACCAAGGCGGCGAGGGGCTATGTCAGAAGTGTTTTAAGGCCGAGGATAGACCAGCTTATCTCACGCTACAGCTGCATACAGGAAGACTTCATACTTGAGGCGCAATCTTCTTCTTTCTTCGCCGGAAACATATTCCGGGCGGTGGGAGAGGAGATGCCGGACTTCAGACTCAGGCAGGTGGCCTTTTCACCCCTGAATCCGAAAAACACACCCAACCAGATGGAGAAGAAGATAATAAACTACTTCAGGCAGACCAAAAGCGACAGCTACGAAGGTATAGAGACCTTAAACAACCAAAGGTTCTTTATAAAGGCCTCCGCCGTCAAGGTTAAGGCCAAGTGCCTGAGATGCCACGGAACCCTGAGCGCGATGCCCGCTTCGGTCAAGGAGATTTACAAACCCTCAAGGGACCCTCAGTGGAAGGTGGGCAACGTTCAGGGAGGTATATTCGTCTATGTTCCCTTTGAGACGATACTTCTCAAAGCACAGATTCAGGGGATAATCAAGGGATTGGTGGCCTTTGTGGTAAATATACTTATAGTCGGAGTAATTCTCGTGCTTCTGAACAGATACGTTTTCAAGCCCGTTGAGGTTTTAAGGGAGCATGCGGATAAGATTAGCCGTGGTGAGATAGACGACGAGATTCCAATCCAGTCGGACGACGAGATAGGCCAGCTCGGAAAGGCCTTTGAGCGCATGAGGGTGAGCATAAAGAAGGTCATGGACTTACTTAAATAACCTTCGGTTTATAATTTTCTTACATGACCAAGTATATATTCGTTACGGGGGGAGTCCTCTCCTCCCTTGGGAAAGGGGTAACCTTAGCCTCCATAGGAACGATTCTTGAGGGTATGGGATACAAGATTACCCTCCAGAAGTTGGACCCTTACCTCAACGTGGACCCCGGCACCATGAGCCCATATCAACACGGAGAGGTGTACGTAACCGAGGACGGAGCCGAGACGGATTTAGACCTGGGCCACTACGAGAGGTTCACTCAGGCACTCATGACCAGAGATAACAACGTAACCGCGGGCAGGGTTTACTTCAACGTCATAAAGAGGGAAAGGGAGGGAGGATATTTGGGTGCCACCGTTCAGGTGATTCCCCACATAACGGGAGAGATTAAGAACCTAATTAAAAAGGTGGCCGAGGGTAAGGATATAGTTCTCGTGGAAATAGGGGGGACGGTAGGAGACATAGAGGGGCTTCCCTTCCTTGAAGCCGTGAGACAGCTGTCCCTTGAGATAGGCAAAGAGAACTCCCTCTTCGTGCACGTGACTTACGTGCCTTACATAAAAACGGCGGGGGAGCTAAAGACCAAACCCACTCAGCACTCGGTAAAGGAGCTTAGGGCCATAGGCATACAGCCCGACGTCCTAATATGCAGAGCCGACAGAGACCTGCCGGAGGGCATAAAGTCCAAGATAGCTCTCTTCTCCAACGTAGAGAAGGAGGCGGTTATATCCGCGCCGGATTTGGAGTACATATACGAGCTGCCCGCCAAGTTCAAGGAGGAGAAGCTGGACGAGGTAATAGCCAGAAAACTGGACATACCCCACAGGGATTCGGACATAAGCAAGTGGAAGAGGATTCTGGGAATTATAAGAGGTTCCAAAAGGGTGGTGAACGTGGCCGTGGTGGGTAAGTACGTTGAGCTGGTGGACGCTTACAAGAGCATAGCCGAAGCTCTGACCCACGGCGGTATAGCCAACTCCTGTAAGGTAAAGATACACTGGATAAACTCCGAGAGCTTCAATTTGGATTCCCTCAAGGACAAAGACGCCATTCTCGTCCCCGGCGGTTTTGGGGACAGAGGGGTGGAAGGGAAGATAGAGGCTTTGAGGTTCGGCAGGGAAGAGGATTTGCCCACCTTCGGTATATGCCTGGGAATGCAACTCATGGTGGTTGAATTCGCGAGGAACGTGCTGGGCTTAAAGGGAGCCAACTCAACGGAGTTTGACCCCGGCACGCCCTATCCCGTCATAGACCTCATGGAGGAGCAAAAGGGTGTGGTACAAAAGGGTGGCACCATGCGTCTGGGTGCTTATCCCTGCCGGTTGAAGGAAGGTTCACTCGTCAGGAACATATACGGCAAGGAGACAATCTACGAGAGACACAGACACAGATATGAATTTAACAACGCCTACAGGGCCGACTTTGAAAAGGGTGGAGCTCTGTTCTCCGGCCTGTCCCCCGACGGAAAGCTCGTAGAGATTATGGAGCTTCCATCAAACCGGTGGTTCGTGGGTTGTCAATTTCACCCTGAGTTCAAAAGCAAACCCTTCAAGCCCCACCCCCTATTTGAATCTTTCATAAGAGCGGCGGCAAAGGATTTATAATAAAAGATTTAGCCGGCGTAGCTCAGTCGGTAGAGCGAGGCACTCGTAATGCCTAGGTCGCGGGTTCAAGTCCCGCCGCCGGCTTTTATCACCCTTCCCTCCCTTTCAAAATCAGCTTCAGTGGTGAGTGTCTCAGGTTCAGGTGCTCCCTGAGCCTTCTTTTGAAGAACCTGGTGTAGCTATCGGGCCAGTCTTCGGGTCTGTTGGTTATCACCACAATCGTGGGGGGTCTGTTCTTCTCTTCAAAGGCGTAATACACCTTCACCTCTTTGCCCCTCTTGCCGGAGGGGGGTCTCTTTTCCTCAAGAATCCTTTGAATCGCTCTGTTTATGAAGGAGGTTTTGAACACCTTTAGGTAGTCCTCTTCCACCTTCTGCACCGCCGGCATTATCTCTTCCACTCCCACGCCTTGGGTGGCCACGGTATAGACTACGGGTGCGAAATCCAGAAAGAAGAGTTCCTTCCTTATGTAGCTTTCCATATCCTCACGGCTCATTCCCGAGAGGTCTATCTTGTTGGCCACTATCACACAGCCCTTGAACCTTCTCTCTATGAGTCCCCCCAGCCTCTTATCCTGACGGGTTATCCCCTCACCCATATCAAGCACGAGGCAGACCACGTCCGATTCATCTACGGCCTCTAAGGTTCTGCCAACCGAGAAAAACTCAATCCCGTAATTCACGTTGGAGGGCCTCCTTACTCCTGCCGTATCGGTGAGGGTATAAAGCTTTCCGTCAAACTCAAAGGGAACCTCTACGGAGTCCCTCGTGGTGCCCGCCACGGGAGAGACGATAACCCTATCCTGCTTAAGTAGCGCGTTTATGAGGGAGGATTTTCCCACGTTGGGTCTTCCGACGAAACTTATCTTGGTTGAAGACCCTTTAGGCAGGGACTCTTCCCGGAGCCTGCTCACCACCTCGTCCAGAAGCTCTCCCGTTCCCTTACCGTGCTGAGCGGAAACGGGGAACAGCTTATCAAATCCCAAGGAGTAAAACTCGTACACCCTGTCCTCGTCCCTGATGGAATCCACCTTGTTCACCACGAGGAGGGTTTTGTCCTTGTAAGGGTAAAGCATTCTTGCGATTTCTTCGTCCAAGGGAGTAAGGCTCTTTGAGTCAACTACGAAGAGTATCACATCGGCCTTAGGCAATTCCCTCTCTATGCTCTCCCTTATCAGGGAGGCGATTTCCTCTTCCTCTCCTGTGAGAAGACCGCCCGTATCCACCAACAAGAACTCTTTACCGCTCCACTCCGCCGGTAGCTCTATGGTGTCTCTGGTGGTTCCGGGCATGTCAAGGACTATGCTCTTCCTTCTCTTAACTATCCTATTAAAGAGGGTTGACTTGCCCACGTTGGGCCTGCCAACTATGAGAACCCTGTTCATAGAGCTATCAGCCGCCTCCCACCAATTGGACTATCTCTACGCTGTCGCCGTCCTTTACCAAAGTCTGGCGGTATTGGGATTTGGGAACCACCTCGCCGTTTATGGCTACGGCAAGCCCCACCTCCCTGAACTCTACATCAAGGAGCCTTAAAAGCTCCATAACGTTTACCTCTTTCTCCAAAGCCTTCTCTTCTCCGTTCACCTTTATCTTTAGCATCTCAAACCTTTGGCGGAGGGGGAGGGATTCGAACCCCCGGTGGGCTGTTAACCCACAAGTGATTTCAAATCACCCGCCTTCGGCCGCTCGGCCACCCCTCCTGCCTCAAAAGGATTTAGATTTTAAGGAACACCTGTTGCAGCTCGGACTCCCTTGGGACCTCAAGTATTCCCCTCTCGTGAACCTGCTTATCAACCCTCGTAGGCTCAAGGGTGCTGACTATGTAGTCTATAGCTCTGTAAGCCTTAGAGGGGTCTCCACAGGTGTAAACGTCCACCGTGGCAAGTCTGTGTTCAGGCCAGGTGTGGATAGATATGTGGGATTCTGCCAAGAGGACAACTCCCGTTGCCCCGTGGGGTTGAAACTGGAAGTAGTGAGAGGAAATCTTGGTAAGGTCTGCAACCTTAACGGCCGTCTCAAGGAGGCTCCTTATGTCCTCCACGCGGTCTATGCGCTCCGCCTCAACTCCGTAAAGGTCCGCTAAGATATGCAGTCCGAGGGTTTTTGCCATTTCCTATCCTCCCGTGAAAAGTTTTGGTAGAGCCTGGACATAAGTTGCCAGAACATAACAGAAACCTCCTTGCTCCTTCAGAGCAAATATAAAGTATAATCCCAAGCTGTGAAGAAAACAAGAAAAAGCCAACTCCTGAGACCCACCTCCTCCTTGGTAAAAAACGCCCTCTTCAACATTCTCGGAGACATTGAAGGTCTGAGGTTTATAGACCTCTTCGCCGGCACGGGACAGATAGGCATGGAGGCGCTCAGGAGGGGAGCAAAGGTCGTATTCGTAGAGAAGAACCCCAGGCTCGCACGGGAGATAAAGGAGAAAACCCAAGCTAAGGTCATAACCGGCGACGCACTGAAGGCTCTCGGCAGGATAGGAGAGGCCGACATCGTGTTCGCCGACCCGCCCTACAGCTACCAGTCCTACCCGCAGCTCATAAACAAAGCGCTGAGCGTCCTCTCCTGCGGAGGTATATTTATACTTGAGCACGACAAGAGGAAGGAGTTCGGTGCTAAACAGGTGCGCAGATACGGAGACACGAGGCTCTCCCTATGGATAAAAGAGTGCTGAAGGTGGTTTACCCCGGAACCTTTGACCCGCCCCACTTAGGACACTTAGACATAATCAAGAGGAGTGCCGCCATATTTGAGCAGGTGGTAGTGGCTGTGGCCAAGTCCCCCGGAGGCAAGAAGCTCCTCTTTGATATAGAGGAGAGACTTGACATGTTCAGAGCCATGACCGAGCCCTTCGGGGACAAGGTGGTCGTAAAGAGCTTTGACTCCCTCTTAGTTGAGTTCATGAAAAAGGAAGGCATAAAGGTGGCCGTCAGAGGAGTGAGACTCTTTACCGACTTTGAGTACGAGCTGCAGATTTCCCTCACCAACTACAACCTGGCGCAGGTGGAGACCATATTCATGATGCCCTCGCAAGAGTATATACACATAAGCTCCTCCATAGTCAGAGACGTGGCCTCCTACTGTGGAAAGCTCAAAGGCCTCGTTCACCCTTACGTGGAGAAGAAGCTCAGGGAGAGGTTCTCGTGCGGTGGTTAGTTCTGATAATTTTCATTTTTAATATAACTACCGCCTTCGGCGGTGTCTGTGTAAGAAAGGTAGAAAACCCCGGTACGGACCCCTATCTGAACTACGTACTCCTCAAAAAGGTGGAAGAGGCCCTCTTAGAAACCGGTCAGAGGATAGACTGCGGCAAAGGAAGTGTCCCCCTCCAGGTGTCCATAAAGAGGATAACCGACGTGCCCTTGGCCTACTCACCCCGGCAGAGAATCACCAGCTACAACCTTGAGGTGGTAATATCGGTCTCTCTTCCCGGCAAAGAGAGGGAGTTCTTCTGGAGCGTGCCCTACGAGCAGGAGAGCGGCCTGAAGGGAGAGATGCCCAGAAGGGAAGCCTTTGAGGACGCCCTTGACAAACTCTCCCTGGAACTTCTGGACTTCCTCAGGGAGAGCTTAAACCCCTGAGCCTGCAAGGTGCCTTCCCCCGTCCAAGTGTATTATCTCCCCCGTCATGCTCTCCGTTCTCAGCAACAGGAGCGTAAGCTCCACCACGTCCTTAAGGGACACCTGACGCCTCAACGGTGTCCTTCTCAGTATCTCTTCCCACTTGCCCTCGTCCATACCTTCGGGAATCAGGACGGGACCCAAGGCTATGCAATTGACAAGAACGGAAGGTGCAAATTCCTTCGCCAGAACCCTGACCGCCGTATGCAAGGCCCCCTTGGCTATGAAGTAAGCCGAGTAATTCCTGTAGGGAGTTCTCTCCACGGCCCAATCTCCGAAGGCCACGATTCTACCCTTTACCCGTCCCTCGTTCCTTTGCATAACATCAAAGAGCCTTTTGGAAATCACGAAGAAGGCGTAGGCTATAGGCCTTATGTGGTGCTCTAACTCTTCTATCCCCGTCTCTTGCAAAGGAAGCTTGACGTAAGGGGAGGCCAAATGCACGAAGGCATCAACCCTGCCGAACTCCCCCAAAGTCTTATCCACCACCTCTTGATAGGACTCCTCCAGCGACAGGTCTGCCCTTACTCCCAAGACCCTCCCCTTGCCCTCCTTCTCTAAGGCCTTAACGGGAGTGCTCTCGGTTCTGTAAACGACAACGAGGTTGTAGCCCTCCTCTAAGAGAGCACGAGCCACCTCCCCTCCTATCCTCCTTACGCCCGTTATTATCGCGGTCTTAGCCATTAAGCTCCTGGTCAAAGGCTATCTTGGCCAGCCTCATGAGCTTGTCTATTATCTCCTTAGAGGTATCTATCATCTGAGAGGCGAGCTTGTAAGCCTCCTCGTCCCTGCCATCTTTATGAGCGTTTATGGCCGCTATACCGAGCTCGTGATACCTCCTGTGAGGTTCCTCTATCTCCTTGAATATCTGAACCGCTTCCGGACTTAGCTTCTCTACGTCCTGCAGGCCCGTGGAGTAATACCACTTACCCAGCGCACACTGAGTATGAGGCGGAGGAGTCCAGTCCAGATTGCCGGCAAGAACCTCCGTGACGTTGTCCATGAATACGGCGTGGTCAACGACCCTCTGCAACAGGGTTGCACCCATGCTGTCAAAGAACTTTTTGAAGGTATTCCAGGTGTTTTTGCTGACCTCTATGTTTTTGTGGGCTATAAATCTCAAGTCTTCGCCTACGTCCTTTACATCGTTGAAGCCGTCCTTTAGCACATTAACGTTATCGTTTATGGTGTTGAGCACCTGAGACTGCTCCTCCATGGCGGTGGTCTGGTTGGCTATCATGTCCGAAAGGCCGTCCACCATGCTCTTTATATCGCTAAAGACCTCGTTTACGTGAACCGAACACTTGTCTATGGCCTCCACCACGTCGTTCATCTTCTCCGTCTTGGCAAAGGCGTCCTCCATGTCCCTGACTATGGTCTCTATGGTCTCCTTTATCTGGTTCGCGCTCTGGGAGGTCTTCTCCGCCAGCTTTCTCACCTCTTCGGCCACCACGGCAAAACCCCTACCCGCCTCTCCGGCTCTGGCCGCCTCTATGGCCGCGTTAAGAGCCAGCAGGTTCGTCTGCTCCATTATGTCCAGTATGGTGCCCAAGATGCCCTCTACCGCCTGAACCTGTTTCTTAAGCTTTTGAACCGAGCCCCTGAGGTCCTTGTAAACGGAGTCAAGTATCTGAGTGCTCTCTATGGAGGAGGATATGCTGTCCTGGCCCTTGCTTACCCTTTCGGAAATCTCGGCCTGAAACTTCTTTATCTCCATGGTGGACTTGGCCAGGTCGTTGATGGATACGTTGAACTCACCCACGGAGAGAACTATGCTGTCCAGCTGGTCGCTGAAAACGTTCATTCTGTTTAGGAGCTTAAAGACGTGGGCGCCCACTAAAGAGGAGGCGTACATGCCGTAGCTGGCTCCCGAGGTTGCCTCCTTTTCCAAGTTGTGGAACTTCTCCCTTATCTCCTCAACTTCTCCCTTGGCCTTGCCAAGCTCCTCTATGACATCTTTGCAAATGATTCCTTTCATTTGCGACACCCCCCTGCCGTGTATTTTAAACGAGCCATCTCATAAATTAATATAACCAATAAGCTCAGATTTTTCTGAGGTTCCTTAGAATTTCCTTAACCTCTTTCCTAATGTGCCCTCCTCTGGACTCGTCTAAAAGCTTTCTGTAGAGGTAGCTCCTGTCCTCTTCCTCGTCCAGCTCTTCGTACTCTACGGCCTCTAAAACCTTTCTTCCCTCCTCGTTTATCTCCACCGGAGCCTCCCTGCCTGAAAGCTCACACCAGATTAGGGCCCACGCACGCGCCAGAGCTACTGGGTGATAGCCGCCCCCGCCCAGGTATACACCCTCTCCCAGTCTGCTTCTTATGAGCCTGAAGGCTTCAAGGAAGCCCAAGTTGGAGAGCTTAAACTTGGAGAGGGGGTCCTCCAGCAGAGCGTCCGTTCCTAACTGGAGCACGTAAACCTCCGGCTTGAACCTCTCAAGGACGTAGTCCAGAGAGAACTCAAGAGCGTACAGGAACTCGGTGTCGTTTACGCCCTTAGGTAGGGGGACGTTAAGGTTGAATCCCCTGCCTCTGCCCTCTCCCCTCTCTTCCATAAAGCCCCTCTTAAAGGGAAAGGCGTAATCGGGAGACTGATGCAGAGAGAGGACGAAGACCTCATCACTCCCGTAGTAGGCCTCCTGAACTCCATCGCAGTGGTGTGCGTCTAAGTCTATGTACAGAAGTCTCTTAAAGCCCCTTTTTCTTAAGAATTCCAGAGTTATCACGGGGTCGTTTATGAAGCAGAAGCCGTTGGCCTTGTCCCTGAATGCGTGATGCATACCGCCGGCGGGATTGAAAGCCGGAACGCCGGACAGGAAGCTTTCGGCCGCCTGCAGGGAAGAGCCGGTAGCGAGACAGGAACCCTTATACATGGCAGGCGATACGGGGTTCTCGTAGCTCCCGATGTTGTGCCTTTGGCGCGCCCCTTTGGGAACACACTGGCATCTGTCGGCCTCTATCAGAGTGTCTATGTATCCGGGTTCGTGAAACAGGAGCAACTCCTCCCTCGTAGCCTCACGGCTCTCCACTATCTCTTTGGGACTTATCAGGTTCATGGCAAGCAGAAAGTCCAGCAGGAGAGAGACCCTCGGTATGCGCAAGGGGTGATTCTTGGTGTAGCGCAGCTTTTTGTACTTGAAGCTGGCAATGAGCTTGGCCTTAGGGTTCACCTCAAAGCTCTACCTTAACCGAGTCTTTGCCGTCGTAGTTGGGACAGAAGTTGGCCAGCAGAACCGATAAATCGGACGTGTTGGTGTAGAAGTGAACCGCTCCTTTGGGTATGAAGGCGATGTCTCCCTCATGCATCTCAAAACTCTCACCTTCAAGATACAGCTCTCCCTTTCCTTTAAGGAGTGTGAAGGTTAGGTCGTGCTCCGCATGGTAGTGGGGAACTTCCGCAGTTCTGATAAAGGCCAAGAGCTGGGTTATGTGCTCGGTCTCGTTCAGCTTCACTACCTCTATCTCCTGAACGCCACTACCCACGGACTCTATAAGCCCTTCTATCTCCTTCAGCTCCGAGGGGGTTATCACCTTCATGGTAATTGTACCCAAAACGAAGGCTGGCCTTACACCTCTGCTCAGCTCTTTACTTCACATTGTAGCTCTTTACTCTGCTGTATGCAACCGTTGATTCTTAACATTTTCCCGTTCTTTGAAGTTTTGCGCTCACGGTTCCACCACAATAGGTGTTTTCGTAAGTTCGTTAGAGTTATATTTTTATTTGATAAGGGATAGATTATGTTTCACAGAAGCAGACTCATCTCCCTTCTTGAGAGTTCAGAAAAGGATAGGGACATAGTTATCCTGATTTCCCCCTCCGGCAGTGGCAAAACTCTCTTGGTAAAGGATTACCTGAGCAGGAAAGAGCTTCCCTGTCTGTGGTATGACCTTCAGGAGGCCGACTCGGACCCGGTTGTGTTTTTCAACTCCCTACTCCGAAACCTGCAAGGGTTTGCCGAAGGTTTTAGCTTTCCACCCTTTAACACCAGCTACCTACCTGCAGAGGCTTTGCTCTCTTACACGGCCAAGCTCTTTGAAGCGTTATCCCGCCACGTAGGCAAGTTCAATATAGTCTTTGACGACGGACACACCCTAAGGGAAGGCTCACCCACCTGGAAGGTGCTGGGATACCTAATGAGAGCCGAGCTCTACGAGAGGCTCCTGCTGATATCAAGGAGGCCTATGCCGACACCTTCCGAGTGGAGCGTAGAGAAAAGAGTCCTCAGGCTTACCTTTGACCACATGGGAGTAAGGGAGGAGGAAGCGGAGGAGATTTTAAAAACGCTCTACCCGAATCTAACCAAGGAAGAGATAAAAGACATATACCTCTCAAGCGGCGGCGTGATAGCGCAGCTGAAAATAGGTGCAGAGCTGAGGAGAAGGAGGAGGGGAGAACAGGTATACGAGCTTAAAAAGCTTTTCTTACCCCAAGAGATGAGGGTTTTGGCCAAGTATGCCTACATCAGGAACTTGAGTCCGGAACTCGTAGATGAGGAGGATAGAAAAGAGCTTATCGGTCTATTGGAAAGGCTTGCAGATAAGCGTTTGTTGGTTAACCGACACGGAGGGGGATACATACTCCACGACCTCTTGAGGAGTTTCGTAAAGCAGAATGCCAGAGAGGTGCTCGGCGACGATTACTCAAGAACTTTAAGCTCCATGGCCAACAAGCTTGCCCGGATAGGCAGGACAGAGGAGGCTATATACTACCTCCTTGAGGCGGGGGAGTTCAGGGAAGCCTTTGAGCTTCTGAAGGCGGAGTTCTTAAAGCTCTTTTTCTCAGAGAGGTATCTATCTGTGATGTCCTTCCTGGACAGGCTGGAGCCCTTTTACTCGGAAGACCCCTGGTTCAAATGCTTTAAGGGTGCCTGTATAAAGCTCCTCAGGCCGTCCGAAGCCATAGACCTACTTGAAGACGCTTATTACAGTCTCAAGAGAGGAGGGGATCACGAGGGTGCAAAGCTGGCCTTGGCAAACCTTTTCAACGCAATCCAGTATCACGGGGAAGACTTCGGCAGGGTGGCGAGGCACTTAGAGGAAGTGGAGAAGATGGACATAGAGCTAAATTCCATGGTGGACATACTTCTCGTATCCTACGCCGGTATCCTTTACATGCTGGCCAGAGGGGAATCAAAGAAGGCTGCGGAGCTTCTAAAGAAAGGTGTGAGTAGTCTCAAGACGGACAGACGATACTCCCAACTCCTCTCCTATCTCTACATATACCTCGCGGTGGCTCTAAACTCCAGCGGTAAACCCATGGAGGCGGAGGAGTTTTATTTAAAGGCCGAAGAGATATACAAAGAGGCTCCGGAGAACCCGGCCGGCAACGCCATGTACGAGTTCTTTGCCTCGTTCCACAACATATTCTTGGGGAGGTTTGACACCGCCATAGAGAGGTTGGAGAGGGCGATAGAGTATGCCAAATCCTGGGGCTTGAACGTGCAGGTGAGCCACCTGTCCTATAAACTCCTTGAGGCTTACCTGGGCAAGGGATACCTTCGGAAGGCCGATAGACTGGTAGAGTCGCTTTCACCTGCAGTGGGCTCGTGGAATACCTTCTCCAAAGGCATCTTCTATCAGCTTTTGGCTCAAAAATGTTTGATGGAGGGTAAGCTTCCCCAGGCTTTGCTGAACTCAGAAAGAGCTTTGGGACTGCTTGAGAGCCTGAGCGCTTACATCTTTTACCGCAGGACTAAGGGCCTGAACGCCTTTATAAAGGGACTTGCCGGCAATCCCTCAGAAGCCAAGAGAACGCTTGAGGTCATAGCCGCCGATGCTAAGAGAGATGGGGCCACCATGCAGAGGATAACCGCTCTCTTTTACCTGTCCTACCTTGAAAGGGGTGATAACCCCCACAGGGCTAAAACTTACCTTGAAGAGGCATTGAGGCTTTCCGGGGAGAACAACATAAAAAGCTTTTACAATATATATCCCCGCTTAGCATCGGACATTTACGCCCACGCCTTGGAAGAGAATATAGAGCCGGAGTTCGTTAAGGAGCTTATAAAGTTCTACGACCTGCCTCCGCCTTCGGACCCGAAATTGAGGAAACACTGGCCTTGGAAGTTGAGGATAGAGTGCTTCGGTGGGTTCAGAATTAGGGTGGAGGGACGCGATATCTCACCGCAGGACTTGGGCGGGAAGAAACCCTTGAACCTGCTTTACGCCCTGCTGGCCTTGGGAGGGCAAAGCGTTCAAGAAGGCTCTTTCAAGGATATGCTTTGGGAAAGCTCCAGCACGGGCAAGTTTTTAAAGAACCTTGAGTTTAACCTAAGACGCATAAGGAAGTTCTTTGAAAGCAAAGGTCTGCAGGAAACGGCCATTTTCAGGAAGAGTGGACAGATGTCTCTGAACACGGAGATAGCCTGGTGCGACGTTATGGACGCCTATCAAGCATTGGAGCATATAAAGAATTACGCTCTCTCCGGGGACTCGGTCAGAGAGACGGAAGCTATAAAGAGCTTTGTAGAACTTTACAGAGGGGAGCTGCTGCCCTCATGTTCCGAGCCGTGGATAGAACCCTTCAGAAAATCCTTCAGGGAGGCTTTCATAGATTACGGTGAGAAATTGATTTCCGAACTGCTCAAGCGAGAAGACTGGCACTCGGTAGTGATATACGCCGATAAGATACTGAACGTCTATCCCGATTTAGAATCTGTCAGGCAGATGAGGGATACCGCTATCCAAAGGCTTACCTGTTAGGTTTCACAGCAGGAGCTTTTACCTCTCTTCCTCACGTGGTTGTAGATTACGAAGGCGGCAACCCCCAAAAGCAGAACTAGCAGTAGAACGTCTATCACGAAATCAGCCTCCCTACGTTGTAAACCAGAAAGGCCACGAGCCACGCGAGCACGAAGCTGTAGCCTAAAAACAGGGTACCTCTTAACTTTCCTACCTCCTGAACCATAACGGCAAAGGTTCCCAAACAGGAGGTATATATCAGTATGAATATCATGAAGGATAGGGCGGAGAGCTGAGAGAAGTGTTTGGCTATAATCTCCTTGAGACCCTCATACTCGCTTTCGTCAACGCTTAAGGCCTCCACCTTGGGATTCAGCATAGAACCCAGTGCGAGGACAAAGGCCTCCCCCAAACCGACCACTTGGTTCTTCATCTCTTCAGCAAGATTAAACTCCTGAGTTTGAACTTCCTCTAAACCCTCGGTAGCGGCGAATATGGTTCCCATGGAGCTTATCACTATCTCCCGCGCAAGGAACGCGGGAATCATGGAGGTGGTAGCTCTCCAGTCGTCTATGCCTATGGGTTCAAAGATGGGTACGAGAGCTTTACCTATCCCCGCGGCCAAGCTCTCCGAGGCGGGTTTGTTAATCGGGAAGTTCAGCAGCAGCCATATGGCTATGGAAGCGGCGAATATCAGGGTGCCGGCTCTGTAGAGGAACTCCCTCACGTGCGCCCAGACTATTACCAACACGGATTTGAGAGAAGGGAGCCTGTAGGGAGGAAGCTCCATAACGAAGTGGGAGAGCTTGCCTTTGAGTTCTATCTTTTTGAATAGAAATGCGGTAAACAGAGCTATGAGTATGCCGGTCAGGTACAGGCCTGTTATCACCAGAGCCGGGTTTTTCCTAAAGAAGATGGAGGTAAAGAAGGCAAAGACAACCAACCGGGCGGGGCAGCTCATGAAGGGTATCATGGCTATAACTATGAACTTGTCTCTTTTGCTCTCCATCGTTCTGGCGGCCATTATGGCGGGCACGTTGCACCCAAAGCCCATTACGAGAGGTATTACGCTCTTGCCGTGAAGCCCCATCTTGTGCATGAAGTTGTCCATGAGGAAGGCTACCCGCGGTATGTAGCCCGACATCTCAAGGAAGGTTATGAAAAAGTAAATGGCACCTATCAGTGGAACGAAGGTCAGTACGAAACCCACCCCACCGACCACCGCCTCCGAGAAGAACCTTATGAACCATTCGGGGGAGTGCAGCGACTTAAGAAGCTCCAAGCTCAAAGGAGATAGAAAGCCGTTTATGAATCCATCTATCCAATCCATAAAGGGTGCGGACAGGTCAAAGGAGAGTTTAAATACCAGATATATCACGCTCAGAAGGATAACCAAGCCCAGGAAAGGGTGTAGAACTACCCTATCTATCTTGTCGGTCAAATCCCTCCTGCTTATAAGCTCCCTCTTTAGAACCTCCTTTGCCAGGCCGTGGGCGAAGGCAAACCTTTCATCTTTAACTATCTGATTGATGGGCTTTCCCTCCCTGCTCTCCAGCTCCTTACTTCCCCTCATTATCAGCTCAAGTATCAGCTCGTGCTTGTTTTCCTCCCTTTTTTCTTCTTTTAGCTTCTCAAGAACCCTTTCCAAACTGTCGCTATAGACAGGCTCTCTGGGGTTTGACGTATCATCGGCGGCCTCAATAATCGCCTTGAGCACCTCCTTAGTTCCCTTGCCGGTTCTACCGACCGTCTCAACCACCTGAACGTTCAAAAGCTCTTTGAGCTTACTCTTATCTATCCTGATACCCAGCCTCTGAGCCTCGTCGCTCATATTGAGCGCCATGACCAGTGGAATGCCGAACTCCAAGAGCTCGGTGGTCAGAAGCAGGTTCCTCTCAAAGTTGGTGCTGTCTATAACGTTCAGGATTACGTCGGGCCTTTCCTGGAGCAGGAACTCTACGGCTATCTTCTCGTCCTCGGATATAGGCTCTAAGGTGTATATGCCGGGTAGGTCTATAAAGTGTATGCGGTAGTCCCCCACCTCCACCACCGCCTCTTTCTTCTCAACGGTTACCCCAGGCCAGTTGCCAACCTTTAGCCTGGTGCCGGCGATGTGGTTTAGAAGACTGGTCTTACCTACATTGGGGTTGCCCGCTATGGCAACCTTCAAAGTTTTCTTCATTAGATTTGAAATTCAATCTCAATTAATGAGCGACCTCTATAAACTTAGCCAGGTCCCTGTCTATAATCACCCTTGAGTTGCCCAGCTTTATCAGATACACCCTACCGTTCTTGAGCAGGAGCTTAGCCTTTCCCCCTTCCTTCACTCCCATAGCGTAAAGTTTGTTTATCATGGGGTTCTCCTTCTCTTTAAGAGCTCTTATCGTGAACTCTTCACCGGTCTTGAGCATCTCCATGTTCATCTCCTATACCTCCGAGGGGAAAGATTTTAATATTAAGATACAATCTCAAAAACTCTTTGTCAATCCCCTCAAGTAGACCCTGACTTCGGTGCCGGAGCCTTTTGTGCTCTCTATCTCTATATCTCCACCCAAGTTTTTTATGAACCTCCTTGCCAAGGACAGCCCCAAGCCGGTTCCCTCTTCCTTTGTGGTGAAGAAGGGTTCAAACACCTTAGCCTTTGCACCTTCCGGGATTCCCTCTCCGTCGTCAAGTATCCGCCAGAGGATTAATTCCCCCTCCTCGGTAAGATGCACGTTTACCTTGGTCCTTGATGCATCTATGGCATTGTCTATCAGGTTCAGGAGTATCTGCTCCAGCTGCCAGGGGAAGGTGAATACCCGCAGGTTTCCGTTGTGGGATACGAACTCTATCTGAACGCCCTTCTTCTTGGCTTTACTTCTGAGCAGGTTTATGGCCTCTATGGTAAGCTTAGCTGGGTCAACGTACTCGGGTTTTCCGTCCCAAGGCCTGCCCATGTCAAGGAGCCTCTTGACGGTCTCGGCACACTTCTTGGTCTGTTTTATAACCACCTTGGCCTTTTCCTTGGTGTTCTCCTCCCGGGTCTGCAGGAGTATGCTCTCAGAGTAGCCCAGTATGGAAGCGAGGGGATTGTTTATCTGGTGAGCTATGGAGCAGGCTATCTCACCGGCCAAAGAGAGCTTAGCGGTCTTTTCCAGAAGACTTTTTAGCTCCTTCTCCTCGGACATGTCCCTGAGATGCCATAGGGTATATCTTCTATTGCCCACGGCTATGTAGCTCTGTCTCAGCTCGCACACGAGCGTTTTATCAAGAACCCTTAAGTTCTTTTCGGGCAAATAAACTTGCCCTTCGGGCAACTCATCGGAGAAGTCCTCCATCTTTAACTCCACAAGCCTATCTTTCTCTATACCCACCCTCTTCACGAGGGTATCGTTTACGTCTATGACTCTGCCCTCATCGTTGAAGAGAATCACCCCGTCAAGGGAGTTTTCAAACAGGCTCATGTAGAGCCTCTTTTCCTCCTCCAGCTTACCGATTAAGCTCTCAAACACCTGAGACAGCTCCTTAACCTCGTCTCCCCTACTTATGGAAACCCCCGCAAGCCTACCGCCTAAGGAGACCGCCCTCTCGCGCAGGCTCTCAAGGGGTTTAAAGACCTTAAAGATAAATAAGAGTCCCAAAAGGGAGCCGAGAGAGGTTATGAGCAGCTCCGCCAACAAAGCTCTGAGCTGGAAATCCCTCAAGGGGAAGAGCACGGCCGACAGGGGACTCTCCACCAAGATAGACCAGTTCATTCCCTTCAACGTGCCAAAATCGCCTATTACCTCCTCCTTGAGGATAGGAGACGTATATATGCCCTTTTTAAGCTCCACCCGCTTCAGACTTGAGTACCTCAGGTCGCTGAAGGCTATCACCTCACCCTTATCGTTAATTAAGAACAGGTAGGTATCCTTTGACGGAAGGCTTGAGATTAGCTCCTGCCAAAATAGGGAGATGTCTAAGGAAAAGATGTAGAATCCGGAAAACACGCTTTCGTTGTAGGTAGGAATGTATATCCGCAAAAAAGGCTCGCCGTAATCGGTGTAGCTTACACCCAGCAGGGTGGTCTCCTTGTATTTAGGCTCCACTTTCTTCTCAAAGTCTGGCTCGGAAGTCTCACGGCTGACCGCCTCTATCAGGTAGCCGTCAAAGCTGTAGTAGGCTCCCTCAAATATGCTCTTTATATGTCCCGATATTCTCCAGATGACCTGTCCGCTGGAGAGCCCTACGCCCTCGTAAAGGGACACAAGACCCTGTATCTCGGACAGGTTTTCCTCAAAGAAGAGCTTGAACCTGTTCAGGAGAGAGCTTACGTAGGTTGCGTTCCTCTTTTTGGCCTCCTCTATCAGATACTCTTTCATAGCAAAGTAGTGATAAACGAAGAAGGCGGTGGGAATTAGGGTTATGAAGGCGAGAATGACCATTACCCTGAACTTCAGGGACAGGTTCATCTTATCACCTCGTCCGCAAGGGAGTAAATCTGTCTGTTGTAGCTTATAGACAGCTCCTCTATGGCCCGCTCGTTCACGGCAAACCTGGGGTAGTAGGTTCTCTCAAAGGGTACGTCCTCCACCCGCGCACCTTTAAGAATCCTATACGCCATGTGAGAAGCCTGATAGCCCTGCTCGTAGCTGGGTGTTCCGTAAGCTACATGGCAGCCCTTCCTTACCAGCTCGGGAGAGTGGCAGAAGACGGGTATCTGGTAGAAGTTGGCGTAATGCAGTATGTAAGAGGTCAGAAAGTTCTCCGTGTAAAAGCAGGGTGTCAACATTATGGCTCCGAAGCCGTCCTCCTTCATGTTGCTTATTATGTACTCCAGCTCCTTAACATCGGCCACGCTAACGGGTACGACCTTGATATGAAACTTCTTGCCCGAGCGCACCGTTATCTTCGTTGCCCTCTTTGAGGCCTCAAACTTGGGCGTGCAGAACACCAGCACCTTCTTGATGTCGGGGAAAGTCTGGGAGAACAGCTCCATACGCTTCTCCATCAGCTCTGCGTTTAGGTTGTCCACTCCGGTTATGCCCTCGGAGGGAGCGGAAAGTTCCTTGGTGAGCTTCCAGGCGAGTATGCTGGTTCCGCCCAAGATAACCACCGGGGTGCTCAGTTTGCCGTTAGACCTGAGCATGTGGGCCTCAAGGCTACCGCCCACCGCTATAAGGTGGTAATCCTCCTGCCGCTGAAACAGCTCCACAGCCAGGTTGCGTATCCTCCTTAGGGTGTTATCCCCCTTATAGATTTCAACCCTTAGGTTGTGAAGTCCCAAGTCCTTTAGCCCTTGAAGAAATCCTTCAACCTTTTTAGCTCTGCCCTCGCCCGATACGAATATGGCTATCCGGTAGCTCTCTTCTTGAACCTTTCGCCCGCAGGAGATTAGTAAGACAGATATCAGTAAGAGCACAAGGAACCTCATGGTGCCTAATGGTAATGTCCGTGGGAATGTTTGTGGGTTTCAGGTTTACTGAGCATCAAGGGGCAGACCGCGGGGCAGTTTGAGTTTTCGCGTTCCAGTTGGACGGTGGTGTGGCTTATCCCGTATCTGCCCGCCACCCGGTTTACCTCTTCTATTATGTCGTTGCAAAAGCCTATGTCTTCCACTACCACGTGGGCGGTTAGAACCACGTTCCCGTGGGTTATAGCCCAAACGTGTAGGTCGTGAACGCCTTTAACACCCTCTATACTCTTTATATCTTCGCTAATCTGCTCCACGTCCAGATGTGCCGGAGCTATCTCCAGGAGTATGCTCACCGAGCTTTTAAGCACCGAGTAGGCGCTGGGCACTATCAAGAGACATATCGCCACGCTCAAAATGGGGTCGGCGATGTAAAGGTTGAGAAAGACTATCGCCAGACCGGAAAGTATAGCCGCCACAGAACCCAGGGTATCCGTAATTACGTGAAGGAAGGCGGCTTTGACGTTTATATTCTCCTCGGCACTTTTATAGAGCATATAACCCACTATCAGATTTATCAGCAGACCCACGGTGGCTATCAAGAGCATCTGCAGCCCTTTTACCGGTTCGGGATTGAGAAACCTCTGCAGAGCCTCGTAAGCTATGTAGCCTATCAAGGCGAAAAGGAAGAGGCTGTTGACCATTGCAGCAAAGACCTCCAGCCTGTAGAAGCCGTAGGTGGACTTCTTAGCCTTAGCCTTTAGAACGAGGAGCTGAGCTACTACCGCTATGAGGAGAGATGTGGCGTCGGTTATCATGTGTCCCGCATCGGAGAGAAGGGCGAGGCTGTTGGTCAGGATGCCACCCACAAACTCTATCAAGGCGAAGGTAGATATGAGAAAGAGACCTATCAGTAAGACCTTTAGGCTTTTGCGTCTATCCATTCCCGTTTAAGATTACATGATATACTTTTAACTTAATCTGACCTAAATCATATTTAGCGTAGGGGAGCTTATAGGGAATGTTCAAGAGGTTAGACCTGTTCATTCTCGGTGTTGCTGTCTTTGTAAGCCTTCTGGTATTCGGCAGTATTTACGTTATCCTCTACGGTGGAGTCCACGAGCTGGTGCGCAAAAATGCCATAGAGCAAGCCAAGGGTATAGCGAGGCAGACCTTCAGCGACATGTATCAAGTCATGAGGAGGGGGTGGAAGAGGGAAGAACTCTTAGAGTTCCTCAAGGGTATAGAGGAAGCTCACAAGGAAACTAACACGGCCGTAAGCATATACAGAGGTAATCTCGTGAGCGAGCTGTTCGGGGATATAGAGGAGCCGGAAAAGAAGGAATGGGTTAAGGAAGCCTTTAGCTCCAAGAAAGAAGTGGTTAAAGAGATAGAAAACCGACTGATATACGCCTACCCTGTGGTGGCCGGTAATGAGTGCCTTTCGTGCCATGTAAACGCCAAGGAGGGAGATGTTCTGGGAGTGATAGAGGTAAGGCAAAACATGTCCACCGTAATGGACTACGCAAAGAGCGATATGATATCGCTGGTTCTTTTCAGCTTGCCTTTGCCGGTTCTGGGAGCTTTCTTCGTGGTGTTTATGATTAAGAGTCGGCTTGACGAGTCCTTGGAGGAACTCAACTCGGCGGTGGAGAAGGTAAACAGGGTATCCGACTTGAGAGACATAAACCTAAAGGAGTTGGATTTGGGGTTTAAAGAGATAAACAAGGTAAAGGAAAGCCTTGAGAAGCTAATCAACAGAATGAACCAGATAGCTGTGGACAAGGACATACTTGAGTTTGAGATAAAGCTTCTGGAGAAGTTCATAATCACCTCGGAGGCCATAACCGACTGGAAAGACTTTCTAAAGGACATACTCGGAGACGTTTCCAGAATGTTAAGGTATATGTGTTTTTACGTAATTTTCAGGGAAGATGAGAACTCGTATTATACCTACATATTTTGGAACTTTCTGCCTAAAGAAAAGGAGGAATGTAAAAGGCTCTTTGTCAAAGAGCTTACAAAGAAGCTCAGGCATACGGAGATATACAGCGAGGGTGCAAAGATTGAGTTTGAACACATAGAGCTGAACATTCTCCAGGACTCGGAGGACTGTTCCATAGACAGCATAAGGATTCTCTCCAAGGAGCTGATACTGGAAAAGCCCTTGGTTGGGGGTGCGGTAGGTTTGGGTGTAAACGTACACGACGCGGAGAATGAAATCAAGAAGTTGGCCATAGAGGGACTGCTGGCGACCATACTGAACATAGTGGGTTCTATAAAGGCTATAAATAAATACACGGAAAAGCTGGAGTATTACGCTACCAGAGACCCTCTCACTAACCTTTACAACCAGCGTGTTTTCTGGGAGCTGTTGGGATACGAGGTAAACAGAGCCAAGAGGCACGGCTACAAGTTTTCCCTCTTTGTGGTAGATGTGGACAACTTCAAGTTCATCAACGATACCTACGGCCACGGGTTCGGAGACGAGTTTCTCATAGACATAGCCGGTATCCTCAGAGAGGTGTTCAGGAGAGAGGATATAATCGCCCGATACGGAGGGGACGAGTTCGCCGCCATACTGCCCTATACGGGAGCAAAGGAGGCAGAAGCGGTGGCAAAGAGGCTAATGTCCGCCTTTGAGAAGTTTTCCAAACTCGCCCCGGACGGGAAGAGGGTAAAGGCTACCCTATCCATAGGGATATCCATCTTCCCCGACCACGCGGAGGACCCCAAAACCCTATTTCTGCTCGCGGACGATACCATGTACGAGGTAAAGAAGGAGGGTAAGAACAGGTACAAGATAGTCAACGATGAGCACCTCTACGATGTAGAGAAAGAGAAAGCCCAGAAAAGCTTTCTGGTTCTTGAAGCCTTGGAAAAGAAAAGTCTCGTTCCTCTATTTCAGCCCATACTGAACCTGAAAACCTGGGAGATAGAGGCTTACGAGGTTCTGATGGGAATAGAGAAGGAGGGTCAGATTATAAGGGCTGAGGACTTCATAGACGTGGCGGAGAGCATAGGCGTGGTGCAAGGTATGGACTACATTCTCATAGAGAAAGCTTTGGAGGAAGTTAATAGGGAGAAATGCGAACCTATGCTCTTTTTTAACCTATCACCCAAAACCATGGTCCTTTCCGAGTTCATGACCCAGATAAAAAAGCTTATAGATAAATTTGGTTATAGGCACGATAAGGTTGTCTTTGAGCTTACGGAAAGGGAAACTGTGAGCAATATAGGAGCTTTAAAGAGGTTTTTGGAGAATTTAAAGCTTGAAGGCTTTAAGTTTGCCATAGACGACTTCGGGTCAGGTTTTGCTTCCTTCACCTACCTGAAGCTCCTGCCCGTTGATATAGTCAAGATTGAGGGGGACTTTGTCAGGTCTGTGTTGGAGAGCAAGATAGATAGAACCTTTGTGGAGAGCGCCGTTTACATGGCAAAGGCACTCAACATAAGCACGGTTGCCGAGTACGTGGAGGACGAAGAGATACTTAAGGCTATTAAGGATATAGGGATAGACTTTGCGCAGGGCTACTTTGTGGGCAGGCCCTCCAGGGAGATGTGCACAGAGCCACCCAAGCTCAGAATATGAGAGCCGTTAAGAAGTAGTCGGATATCAGGATTAACATGGAGGAGGTTACCACCGAGTTGGTGGTGGCTCTGCCCACGCCTTCCGTTCCCCCGGAGGTATAAAAGCCATAATAGCAACTGACCGCCGCCAGTATGAATCCGAAGAAGAGAGCCTTGTAAAGCCCACCGAGTATGTCGTAGAACTCCGTTAAATCTATCATCTTTTGCCAGTAGAGGTAGTCGTTAACCCTAAAGAGCTTGGTTGCCACGAACCACCCTCCGAAGATGCCCGCCACGTTGGAGAGTAATGTCAGCATAGGCAGTCCCAAAGTGGCGGCAAACAGACGGGGCGTAATCAGATACCTGACGGGATTTACCGCCATAACCTCCAGTGCATCTATCTGTTGGGTTATCCGCATGGTGCCGATGCTTGCCGTCATCGCGGAACCTACCCTTGCAACCACCATGAGAGCCGTTAGCACGGGTCCCAACTCTCTGCCTACGGATATTGCCACCACAGCTCCTATCAAATACTCGGCGTTGAACCTGTGAAAGGTGGAATACGTCTGCAGAGCTATGACGCCACCGGTAAAAAGAGAGGTTATTATTACCACCGGAGCGGTTTCGGCAGCTATGTAAACGAACTGATTTATAAAGTGTCTCAGCTTTGGCGGTGCCTTTATCAAGAAAAAAATAGCCTGCAGGGTCAAAAGAGAGGCTCTGCCGACCTCTCTGAACAGTCCCAAAAGGGGTTGCATAGAAATACTATACCAGCTTGTTTTCAGGATTCCTTAGAGGATATATACTCTCCGTATCTCTTATCCACCTTGAGTATGTGGGAGTACAACCAGCCCCACACCAAGGCCAGAGCAGTCTTAAACTCGTGCTCGTTCCCCTCTTTTATCTTGGGAACGCTGTCCATCATAAGCTTCTTGAACTGCTCGTGAATCTTTTTGTGGTTCTCCAGGTCTGGGTATCCCACCCTTTCCAACATCTTCTCCTCCTCGGAAAAGTGCATGTTCACGTACTCCACCAGGGTGTCTGAGAAGAACTCCATAGCCTCGGTGCGTTTACCCTCCTCTAAGAGTTTATAAATGTAGTTGATCATATCAACCAGAACCTTATGTTGTTCGTCCATACCTACCACACCGGTGCTCAGTTCGTCCGACCATTCCACTACGGGCATCTTGACCTCCTCCCTTAGATTTTTAGTTTCTAATATATATATATTAAAAGCAAATTGCAAGTATGAATATATTATCATTTAAAAATAAAGATATATAAAAATATCTTGACAAACTTAACGAGAGTTGTTATAATGATTAACATCATAATTAGGGAGGGTTAGGTAATGTACAGGTTGCTACTTGGCATTAGCGGTATGATTGTGAGCGTAAGCTTCGCCTTCGGGCCCCACGAGGGTTTAGACTGCTTAGGTTGCCACGACCCTCACTACGCCAAGGCCCAAAAGATATTCAAGGTAAAGAACGACGTGTACCCGAACCCGAGAACTGGCAAGAACATAGACGGCATATCGGCCCTCTGTTTAGGGTGTCATAACCTCACCAAGTTCGGCGGAGCCAACGTCAGGCCCATATTCCTCCACATGACTCACCCGGTAAACGTTCAGCCCAACCCGAAAATTGCCAACGTCCCGGAGAAGCTACTGAGGGATAACATGCTCCAATGCGTAAGCTGCCACGACCCCCACCCCTCAAATCCCAACTGGAAGTATCTGAGGGTGGCGACCAACAAAGGTTCCCAGGTGGGTAAGTTCTGTGCCGTTTGCCACCAGTCCAAAGCGGACCTGAAGTTTTACGGCATAGCCGGAAGGAATGAAATCAGGCTATTCTCATCTATGAACGAGGAGGCCGGAGCCGGTGAGTTTTCCTTGAACGACCCGGCTTTCAGGATTGAAAACCAGACCCCCAATTATATAAGAGCTTTCGGACACTTTAAGAACGACCTGGCACCGGCTTACACCTTCGTGCCTATGATGAGTTGGATATACAATCCTCCAGAGGAAAACCTTCCACCGGAACTTAAAAAGCTGATAAAGTCCGTAAAAGGGAAAGAGGAGGGTAATCCGCCCTAAGACAAAACCCCAACCCAGTCTCCCAACTTCTCCCCCCTTTGCCCCTCTCCTTTTCCCCCTTTTTTTTATACAACGGTGTTCTTAATTATAACCCCTTCCTTCGGCTTTGGGAAGTATTTTCAATTATTAGATTATTCTTATTTTTGATTATCTTCTTCAATCAAAACTCACTTGAACGGGTAGTTTACGTAAATTCAGTTAAAATTTACAGAAACCAATTCTGGAGGTGGAAAGTTGAAAAAGATAGTCTTAGACGAGAGGGAGATACCCAAAAGGTGGCTAAACATAATACCCTTTTTGCCCGAACCCCTTGAGCCGCCGCTTGACCCTGAAACGAAAGAGCCCATGAGTCCCGACAAGCTCTCGGTGATTTTCCCCGAACCGCTCATAGAGCAGGAGGTATCGGACAAGGAGTGGATAGACATACCGCAGGAAATCCTTGATATATACTCCCTTTGGAGGCCTACGCCCCTGCACAGAGCAAAGAACCTGGAGGAGTACTTGGGAACGCCCGCCAGGATTTACTACAAGAACGAGAGCGTATCCCCGCCGGGTTCCCACAAGCCTAACACCGCTGTGGCGCAGGCATACTACAACAAGATTTCCGGAGTTAAAAGGCTGACCACGGAAACGGGAGCCGGCCAGTGGGGAAGCGCCCTCTCCTTCGCCACCCAATACTTCGGTATAGAGTGCAGGGTTTACATGGTCAGGGTCAGCTACAATCAAAAGCCCTACAGGAGGGTGCTGATGGAGACCTGGGGCGGTGAGGTTATACCTTCTCCAAGTCCCAACACCAACTCCGGCAAGAAGTTCTACGATGAGAATCCGGAACACCCCGGTAGCCTGGGTATAGCCATAAGTGAGGCCATAGAGGAGGCGGCCACTAGGGAAGATACCAAGTACTCCTTGGGCAGTGTTCTGAACCACGTTCTCTTACACCAGACGGTTATAGGACTTGAAGCCAAGAAACAGCTGGAAATGGTGGGCGATTATCCAGACGTAGTCATAGGAGCAGTAGGGGGTGGTAGTAACTTTGCCGGGCTCTCTTTTCCCTTTATAAAGGATAGGCTTACCGGCGACAGGCCTGACCTGGAGGTGGTGGCTGTAGAACCCGAAGCCTGCCCTACCTTAACTAAGGGGGAATACAGGTACGATTTCGGGGACACCGTGGGTCTTACACCTCTGATAAAGATGCACACGCTCGGACACGACTTCGTTCCTCCCCCCATACACGCTGGAGGGCTGAGGTATCACGGGGATGCACCTTTGGTCTGTAAACTCTACGATTTGGGACACATAAAGGCGGTGGCCTACAAACAGACGGAGGTCTTTGAGGCGGCACTCACCTTTGCGAGAACCGAGGGCATAGTTCCCGCACCCGAGTCCTCCCACGCCATAAAGAAGGCCATAGATGAGGCCCTCAAGTGCAAAGAGACGGGAGAAGAGAAGGTAATCCTCTTCAATCTCTCCGGACACGGATACTTTGACCTTTCGGCCTACGATAAGTATCTCAGGGGTGAGCTGGAGGACTCCTAAAGCTCCTCCTTTACCCTTTTGTAAAAGGCTTTAACCTTCAGGAGGAGCTCCTCAAGCTCCCCTTCGGGGCTTGAGTCCCAGACTATCCCACAGCCGGCGTAGTAGTCTATCCTCGAACCTTTAGCTACGGCGGTTCTTATGAGGACGCTGAGCCTAAAGTCCCCGTTCGGGAACAGGAATCCTCCACAACCGCAGTAGTACTCCCTCGCATGGGGTTCAAGGCCGTCTATAATCTCCACGGCCTTCCTTTTGGGCGCGCCCGTGACCGACGCCGGAGGGAAGGTGGCCCTAAGAATCTCCACCGAGCTTGCACAAGACCTGCACTCAACGCGAGAGTGCATCTGATACAGGGTTCTGAAACCCTCTATCTTGAAAAGCTCTCTGACTCTAACGCTTCCCGTCTCTGCCACCCTACCTATGTCGTTTCTAACCATGTCCGTTATCATCAGGTTCTCCGCCCTATCCTTCCGGCTTGAGGCGAGTTCTTCCCTGTTGCGGGCGGTTCCCTTTATAGGCTTGCTGACCAAAAGCTTATCCCTCTTCTCAAGGAAAAGCTCCATGGAACCCGATATCAGGCAGAAATCTCCGGTATCAAGGAAGAAGGCGTAAGGGACGGGTTGGGCGCGGTAGAAGTGCAGAAACAGCTTCTGGTGCTCTCCTTCACCCTCAAAGGTAAACCTGCTGGTCAAGTTAAGCTGATATATATCGCCCGCCTCTATGTGCTCCTTGACCTTGAGCACCGCCCTTTTGTAGTCTTCGGGTCCGAGGGACACGTCTTTAAGGTTGAGTTTATAGGGACGGGGGTTAAGTTGGTCCAAAGGCCGAGGTTCCCAGTCTTCAAGCTCCACCATCACCACAGGTGGCAGAATCCCTTTCTTTTTGAGGTTTAAGTTCAAAAGCTTAGAGCTGAGAGAGTAGGAGAGGAGAACAAAACCGCTAAAGCCTTCCAGAGCCTCTATATCTTCCGCTACGGAAATGTTCTTAATCTTAAGGTTGCATAACCCCTCTCTGCCGAGCCACTCGCCCGCCACCACCAGCCTCATAGCCAGATATATAGTGACCTCCTCCCCTCAATGAATTGAGGGGCTTCCCGCTTCACAGGGAACGAATGTCCCCTCCACGGGCATTAGCTCGGAGCAGTCCACCCCTACCACCCTTTTAAGGTAGGTGAGACCTTCTCTTAGCAGGTTTAACGTTGCGTTGTAGTCCCTATCATGCTTAGTCTTGCATACAGGACACTCCCATTCCCTCTCTGAGAGCTTCAAATCCTCTTTCTTGAACCCACACACGCTACAAAGCTTAGAGGAGGGAAAAAAGGTATCCACCTTGATTAGAACTCTTCCGTAGAGCTTTGCCTTGTATTCAAGGAACTGAACGAACCTACTCCAGCTCGCATCCGCTATGTGCTTAGAGAGGCTCGTATTCTGGACGAGTCCCTTGACGTTCAGGTCTTCTACAATAACGGCTTGGTTATCGCCGATTATTTGCTTGCTTAACTTATGCAGAAAATCTCTCCTTTGATTTTTTACCTTTTCGTGGAGCTTTGCTATCCTCTTTGCAAGTGTTTTGTATCTACTGCTTCCCTTCTTCTTCCTTGAAAGCTGTTTCTGGAGCTTCTTTATCCTTTGTTCTGTCTTTATCAGGTGCTTAGGGTTTTCTACCTTCTTCCCCGTAGAGAGTGTGCAAAAGTGCGTAAGTCCTACATCTATTGCTACTACCTTCTCTGTTTTAGGCAAAGGCTCTATCTCCCTCTCAACAAGAACGTTCAGGTAAAACTTCCCTGTCGGTGTTTTTGTAATGGAGATACTCTTTATATTCCCCTCTATCTCCCTATGCTTTATGAACCTGATGGGAACTTTGAGCTTTGGTATTCTCACCTTATTGCCTTCTATCTTAAAGTGCTGGGGAATTGATACGCTGTTGGTTTTCTTTCTGCTTTTGAATTTGGGAAATCCAGACAGTCCCTTGAAGAAGTTTTTGAAAGCTCTGTCCAGCCACTTGACCGCTTCTTGCAGGGATTGGCTGTTAGCTTCTGTGAGGAATGAAAATTCCTTCTTGAGCTTTGGTAGGAGCTTTTTGTATTCGTAATAGTTCCACTTTTTACCTTCTTGCTCGCATTCTCTTTTTGCCATCTCAAGGAGTTTGTTGTAAACAAACCTGCAGTGTCCTATTTGTTTGTTGAGAAACTTCTCTTGCTCTTTGGTGGGATAGAGTCTGAACCTGTAAACGTAGTGCATGATTACTCCTTAATAGCTATTATAATGGTGCTTCGCACCATGTTTTGCACTTCTCCTTTGAAAAGGAGAGGATTAGACGCAAATTTTATCCTAAAACCAGAATGGACGGCTCAAGGCTATTTTTCTTCGTAGGCAAAGGCGGTGTCGGCAAGACCAGCGTATCCTCAGCCTTTGCCCTGATGCTTTCGGAAAGGGGTATAAATACCCTCCTGCTATCCACAGACCCCGCCCACTCCCTCTCGGACGTGCTGGGTGTGAAGGTGGGTTCTGAGGTAAAGAGCGTCAAGAAGAACTTTGCTGCCCTTGAGATAGACCCCATCAGGGAAGCCGAGAGCTACCTGAGCGAGGCTCTAAAAAGGATAGAAGCTCTGGTGAATCCCGATACCTTCAGCAAGGTCAAGGACATGTTTCACCTCTTGGAAGACTCTCCCGGACTGCTTGAGGCCGCGCTCACGGAGAGGCTCTCTCGCACGGTTCTGGAAACAGATTACGATGCGTTGGTGGTGGACACCGCACCCACGGGCCACACCCTCCAGATGCTCGGCACGGTGTCAAGGATAGGCAGTTGGATAGAGGAACTGATAAAGAACAGGCAAAAGTCCCAAAGGCTGAAAGAGGCGGCCGGCAAGGGGAAAGAAGACGATGAGTTGCTCCGGGCTCTCAGGGATAGGAGAGTCAGGCTTGAAGCCTTCAGGGAGAAGGTGTTTTCAAAGGACACAACCTTCCTTCCGATACTTAACCCCGAAAGGCTTCCCATACTTGAGACCCGGCGAGCGGTAGATAAACTGAAGACCATGGGACTTGGCGTAAACGTGCTCGTGGTGAACAAGGTGATGGATAGGGTTCCCGAAGAGGAGTTTTTCAAGAGGAGGAAGGCGGTGGAAGACATGTACTTGAATCAGATAGAAGAGCTCTTCCCGGACTTGGATAAGATATTTATTCCCCTCATGGAGGAAGACGTTAGGGGACTTGGTATGCTAAATAAGGTGGCACGGGTGCTGGAGGAATCATGGAAGAGCTTATAGAAAAGGCTCCTCAAAAGTGTGGAGTTTACATCTTTAAGGGAAAGAGAAAGCCCGTTTACATAGGCAAGGCCAAGAACCTGAAAAAGAGGTTGCAACAGCACCTAAAGCTTGCCCAGAAAGACCCCAAGGAGGCGATGATTATCAACAGCGCCGTAGGCCTTGAGTGGATAATAACCCGCAACGAGTATGAGGCTCTGGTGCTTGAGATAGACCTGATTCAGAGCTACAAGCCCAGGTTCAACGTCCTGCACAAGTACGGGAGCGGTTATCCTATGCTCTTGATAACTCAAGACAGCTACCCCACCGTGAAGGTGGTCAGGGGGACCCAGCACGAGGGCTTGCTCTACGGACCCTTCCTGCAGGCTAAGAAGGCTAACCAGGTCAAGAGGTTGATTCACAAGCTCTTTCGCCTAAGAACCTGCGACCCGATGCCCGTGAGGAAGGAGCCCTGCATGGACTACCACTTGGGTCTGTGCTGCGCCCCCTGCTGTGGATACGCCACCAAAAAGGAATACAACCTCAACCTTGAGTCCGCCAAGGCCCTCCTTTCCGGAAAGGTAGGAGAGGTTCTGCCGGAGCTATACTCAAGGCTGGAGGAGTTCTCAAGGGAGCTGATGTTTGAGAAGTGTGCGGTCATAAGAGACCAGATAAAGGCATTGGAGAACATATCCAAGGGACAGGGTGTATCCGCTCTACCCTTTGAGGAGGCGGACTTCATATACAGACTGGGGCTTAGGGTAGGTATGTTCCTGATAAGGGGTAGGAAGCTGATAAGCAAGAGGGTTTATGACTTTGAGAAAGAGGAGGAGGTGGAGGAGTTCGTTCTTGGATACTACTACTCCAACTACGTCCCATCTCTGATAATAACCAACTTCACCCTGAGCGATGAGGTAAAGAGGTGGATAAGCTCAAAGGCCAAGACGAGCCTCCGCTTTGTGGAGGAGGCTCCGAAAGAGCTGTTAGAGCTGGCGGATGAGAATCTCAAGGACAGCGTTAACCTTGAGGCCTTAGAAAGGGAGTTCCTTCAGAAGCTCGGCATGGATATGCCCAAGGTAATAGAAGGCTTTGATATATCCCACTTCTACGGGGAGGATACCGTAGGTTCCTGCGTGGTTTGGGAGGGAGGCAAGATGAATAAAAAGAGATACAGAAGGTATAAGATAAAGAGCCTGAACGGAATAGACGATTACGGCGCCCTCAGGGAGGTGCTCACGAGACGTGCCAAGAGGCTGAAGGCCAAAACCGAACCTATGCCGGACGCGTGGCTCATAGACGGAGGTGTGGGACAGCTCAACGTGGCTCTTGAGGTTAGAGAGAGGTTCAGGCTCAGTTTTAGGGTCTTCTCTCTGGCAAAGGAGGAGGAGATTCTCTTCACGGATAAGGGAGATGCCCTGCCCCTCAAAGAGAACCACTTGCTTTACAGGGTGTTCGGAGAAATCAGGGACGAAGCCCACAGGTTTGCTTTGACCTTCAACCGCAAGCTGAGAGAAAAGAGGGCCCTTGAGGATGTCCTCTCTAAGGTAAAGGGTGTGGGGGAGGCCAGGAAGCGGATAATATACAGAAACTTTGAGAGCCTCTACGAGTTCATAGAGGCCGAGGACGAGGAACTCAAGAGGTTGGGACTGCCGACCTCCCTCAAGCAAGAGGTAAAAAGGTATATCCTCTAAGCCTCAAGAACCGCTCCTTTGGACGCTGAGGCAACCAGCTTTGCATACCTCCTCAGCCAAGGACTGGATATGGGCTTTTGCTTGGGTTTGAAGTTATCCAGGCGCTCCTTTAGCTCTTCCTGAGGCACAAGCAGTTCCAGCTTCCTCTGGGGTATGTCTATGAGAATTTCGTCCCCGTCTTTAACCACTCCTATCACTCCGCCGGCCGCTGCCTCGGGGGATACGTGTCCTATGCAGGCACCCCTAGTGCCCCCCGAGAACCTTCCGTCCGTTATCAGAGCCACCTTGTCTCCCAGTCCCATACCCACTATCGCTGAAGTTGGAGAGAGCATCTCCCTCATGCCGGGCCCGCCCTTGGGACCTTCATACCTTATGACTACCACGTGGCCCGCCTTTACCTTACCGCCCAATATGCCCTCTATGGCCTCTTCTTCAGAATCAAAGCAGATGGCCTTGCCTCTGAACTTGAGCATGCTTTCCACGACCCCGGCCGTCTTGACAACCGCTCCCTCCGGAGCCAGGTTTCCGAAGAGTATGGCCAATCCTCCGTCTTCGGAGTAAGGTGAGTCTATTCTTCTAATTACTTCTCCGTCCGCGTCCGGAGCCTCCTGAGCTATCTCTCTAAGACTCTTACCGCTGACCGTCTTTCTGTCGGCGTGCAGGAGACCTTCCTTCCTTAGGAGTTCCTTGATTACGGTGGGGATTCCGCCCACCCTCTCTAAATCCTCTATGTGGTAGGAGGAGGCAGGAGCTATCTTACATATCGTTGGCGTCCTTTTGGAGATTTCGTTTATCTTGGAGAGGTCGTAATCAATTCCGGCCTCCCTCGCTATGGCAAGCAGGTGAAGCACCGTATTGGAAGAGCCACCCATAGCTATGTCCACGGTGAAGGCATCATCAAGAGCCTCTTCCGTCAGAATGTCCTTGGCTTTTATCCCCGCTTCCAGAAGCTCTATAACTCTCCTTGCGGCCTGACGTGCCAGCATCTCCCTTCTGGGGTCTATGGCGAGAATCGTTCCGTTGCCCGGCAGAGCCAAACCGAGCACCTCCGTCAGACAGTTCATTGAGTTGGCGGTGAACATTCCGGCACAGCTACCGCAAGTGGGACAGGCGTTCTGCTCTATCACCTGGAGCTGTTTTTCGGTAATCTGTCCGCTCTTGAGCTGTCCTATGCCCTCAAAGACGGAAATCAGGTCTACCTTCTTGCCTTCCACCTCCCCCGCCAGCATGGGACCACCGCTTACGAATATGGTGGGTATGTTGAGTCTCATAGCAGCCATGAGCATGCCGGGAACTATCTTGTCGCAGTTGGGTACGCATATCAGTGCGTCCAATTGGTGGGCGTTCACCACCGTCTCTATGCAGTCCGCTATCAGTTCTCTTGACGGAAGGGAGTAATGCATGCCCTCGTGCCCCATAGCTATGCCGTCATCTACACCTATGACGTTAAACTCTATGGGAACTCCGCCCGCTCTTCTGACCTCCTCCTTTATGGGCTTGACGAACTCCCTCAGATGGACGTGTCCCGGGATTATGTCTATGTAAGAGTTGGCTATGCCTATGAGAGGTTTATCAAAGTCCTCCTCCTCAAAGCCACAGGCTCTCATCAGAGACCTGTGAGGTGCCCTCTCTATCCCCTTCTTTATCACATCGCTCCTATACTTCATAACTCATACCTCCCGAGCCGTGTAGATGAAATCTAATAGTCCCTTCTGGGTATGCAAGCGGTTTTCGGCCTGCGTGAATATGAAATCGGCAAACTTCTCAAAGACCTCTTCCGTTATCTCCTGTCCCTTCTTGGCGGGTAGGCAGTGCATCACCAGCACGGAATCCTTGGCGTTGGACAGAAGCTCTCCGTTAACCTGGAAGGGTCTAAACATCTCTATCACTTCCTCCTCCTTCTCCTCTCCCATGCTTACCCAAACGTCCGTATAGACCACGTCGGCCTCCTTGACAGCTTCCAGGGGGTTATTGGTAAGGTACACGTTCCCGTCGGTCATCTTTGCCAGGTCCTCACCCGCCTGGAAGTAGTAGCTGTTTGGCTCAAATCCCTCGGGCGTAGCTACAAAGAGGTTAAGTCCGAAGAGTCCCGCACCCACCAACCAGGTGTTGCATACGTTATTGCCGTCCCCCACGTAAGCTATCTTCAGCCTTTTTATATCCTCTCCGAAGCGTTCGTAGAGGGTGAACACGTCGCTGAGTATCTGACAGGGGTGGGACTTTTCCGTGAGAGCGTTTATAACGGGAACGCTCGCCCACTTGGAAAACTCCTCAAGCCACCTGTGGGAGTGATTCCTGACTATGACTCCGTCTAAATACCTTGACAGCGTCCTTGCCGTATCTTTGACGTCCTCTCCCCTTGAGAGCTGAAGCTGCCCCTCCTGCATAAACATGCTGCTGCCACCCATCTGATTTATGGCGACTTCAAAGGAGACCCTCGTCCTCGTTGAAGGCTTGGTAAAGAGAAGAGCCAGCGTTTTGCCCTTTAGAACTTCCCCCACTCGCTTTGTGCCGTTTTTTATGTGCAAGGTTTCTCCGATTACCTCCCAAGCCTCGTCTGGCTCAAGGTTCCACAGGTCTATAAAATCCCTTTTCATAGATATTATCTTACAAAAAAGGAGAAAGGAGAAGGGAGGGAAGGGGGGAGGTAGTTGGGTTTAGCAGGCTTGGCAGCCGGAAAACTGGTGTTTAGCCTCTATGGCCTTCTTGGCCGTATCCTTATCGTAAGCTTTACCCTGCCAGAGCATAGTGTAGGCTATCTCCTCGTTGCCGTTCTCGCACAGCTCAAGAACCCTCTCAAAGAGCCTCTGAAACTCCGGACTCTGGTGGGACTTCTCATGTTGCTCAAAGGAAGTCCAGAAGGTGACTATGAGTGCCTCCCTGTCCTTGAGAGGAGATACCTCTTTGTCCTCTACGGTGGAACCCTCCTTAGAAATCATGCCGGCGTTCATGAGCACAAATCCGCCGATAAACCCGTCTATGGAGTGGAAGGTCTTGACATGTTCACAAAGCTCTGCTACTCTCTCCTCAAGGTCTTCCACCGTGTATTGGGGTTTTAAGATGACCCTATTTATGGTAACCACACCATCGTAAGGAAACTCTTTTATGAGCATACCTGCGCACCTCCACAGTTTTGAATATAAGATTATTCTTATATACGAATATTTCTATGAGAAGAATCACACGGATTTAGGATATTTTTTAACTGGCAGGGACTTACACGCTCCTCTCTATGATGCTTCTAACTATCTCCTTCTCCAAGGGGGAGCTGATTTTGGGGATTATGGTGTCTATGACCACATCTTTGGCACCGGGATACTTCTTCAGCCTCCTGGCGCACCTGATTGTGTCCCTTATGGAGAACACGAACTCCACCGGTTCCTCCGATTGCTGCATTTGGTAGGCTCTGTAGGCGTGTCTTATCTCGTTGGCAATCTTCAGCAGCTTGAACAGCTCCCTGACCTCCTTTGCCCGCGCATCCGTGTGCACCTCCCTTCCCAGCTGTGTGGACACCTCGTTTACCACGTAATACCACAGGTAAGTGAATTCCCTGTTGTTTAAAGAAGAGACCTCTTGCATGTAGTCCTTCAGGATTAGAGCCTCGTCCGGGTAGTAAAAGCCCTGCTCGTCTTGGAAAGGAGGGTAGTCTATGAAGAGGACGTCGGCTCTGGATTTTATGTCCTGCGGTAGCTCGGATACGCCCAGATAGTTCTGGGGATTCATTCCCCCCACTATGACCACATCGGGACGAGCCTTTACCACCTCGCCGTAGGATAGAACGAGGTATCTCCTGTAATCAAAGAGAGGGTTAAATATCTTCACCAGCGAGGGTGGCAGGGTGTTTATCTCGTCAAGGTATATGACCGCTCCCGGAGTCTTGAGAGCCTTAACTATGTCCGAATAGACTCTCTTGGTTCCCCTGCGGGGGTCAAATTCGTACATAAAGGTTATGTCTTCCTTCTCCATCTTAGAGTTGCAGGGAACGATAAACAGCGGTCGGTTGGTCAGAGCGGAGAACACCTCCACGAGGAAGTTCTTACCTACGCCCGCGTCTCCCTCAAGTATCAGTATCCCCTCCTCGTACTCCAGCTGCTCCTTGACCAAGGCGGTAAACCTCTCTAAGTTCTGCACGAACCAGGGGGTCTCCTCGTAGGAGACGAAGTCGGGAACTCTGTAGCCCTCTTTGGAGCACAGGCCGTTCAGGTGTTTCAGATACCTGTTCACCCACTTGGGAAAGTGCTTGAGCTCCTCATTCTTGAGTATGTTGTTGTACCTCTTGGGTTCCGCTATTCTTCCGTCCTCCCTCGTGAATATCAGCTTCCCGTAGGTCTCTCCATTTTGGAGAATCTTCTCTTCCACCTCTATGTGCCATTTCAGCTTTAGGGGTTCCGCGTAAAACTTCTCTATATCCTCCGCGCCGAAGATAACTCTATCCTTATCGTGCCTTATTGAGAACCTTCCGAGTCTGTCCTCTATTATCTTCTCCTGCAGAGTTTTGGTGAGTCCACCTATGGCCTCCTCGTACATCTCCTTGGGGAGCTTGGAGATAAACTCCCTCGCCTCCTTTACCTCTCTTAAGGCCTCAAGGTCTCTTATATCCGTGGAGGCGGTCTCTCTTAAAGAGCGCCTGACCTCGTTTAGCTTACTCTTAAGCTCCGCCTTAAAGAACTCCTCCGCCTCTTGCAGAAGCTCCGATAGGGTCTCCTTCCACTTGCCCTCGCTCGTCTCTATCCTGCCCTTTAGCTCTCTGAACTCCTTACCGGTTAGGGATTTGTCCCTTAACTTCTTCTTAATGGAATCTACGAAAATCTCGTAGGCCCTCTCCCTTATGGCCTCCTGTGCGGAGCTTATGAGCTGTCTGACTCTCTTTATGGGTATGTCTATGGAGTAGAGTTCCTGGAAATCTTTGATTTTCTCAAGCTCCTCCTCGTTCTCCTCTTTCTTGAGAGCCTTCTTTAAGCTCTTGTAGAGCTTCTCTGCGTTCTTTACTATCTGCTTCTGTCTCTCTTTGGGGTACAGGAAGTCAATAAGGTTGGTTTCAAACTTTTCAAGGTGGTAGAGTCTGCCCTCCTCACCTTCTTCGTACCTTGAGGTGTATATGCTCCCGTCGGGGGACACCTTAACGATGCTGTAGCCGTAGCCCTCCAAGAAACCTAAGAACCGGCCGCTCCTGAGGTCGTAGATGCCGAGCCTGTTCTCCTCCTCGTCGGCCGTAAACAGGAAGCCTCCGTCGGGGGACACGTCCAGATGGCTTATCCTGTGGCTCAGCTCAAGCTCTTCCAAAGTTATGTCCCTTACCGGGTCGTAAACCAGCACCTTGCCCCGGGAGTTGTCCGCTAAATAGAGCTTGTTTTCCAGATATGCCACGGCCTTTGCGGGTGAGACCTCCAACCTGTGGAGCATGTTTCCGGCGGGAGAGTAAACCGCGCTCGCCTGCGTGCCGGCGAGGAATACGGCTCCGTTGTCTAAGATTTTTATGGTCTTCAGGTCGCCGATTTTGGCTTCCGAGTATAGGAATGTGCTCTTGAACTCCACCGTCTCCTGGGACAGGTCTCCGGCGAGGTCTATGAGATAGAGCTTCTCCCCCACCGCAGAGAAGGCGAGGGTTCCGCCTTTTATGTCAAGTCCTCCGGTGGGTCTGAGTCCCTCCTGAGATATCCTCACGCTCTTCCACTTGGAGGTATCCCGAGGGTCGTTTAGGTAGTATATGGCAAGGTAAGGTGAGGCGACTATTCCCAAATACCTTCCGCTGAACACTATATCCGTAACGCTCTGGGAAGGCGGTCTTGCGGGAAGTCTGTGGAGCTTGCCGGCCCAGTCGTAGAGCTGGAATACTCCGTGCCTCCTTCCTATCAGAGCCCAGTAGCCGTCATCGGAGCAGTCTATACTCTCTATCCAGTAATCCTCTATCTTGGCGTCCGGGTCCGTCTCAAGGTAGTCCGCCCGGTGAAGCTCAAGCTCCCCGAAGCTATAGCTGTCGGATACGCTCTCTTCCTTCTTTATGAACTTATCAAGCAGTCCCATGAGCTTAATATTCTCCTATCCGTAGCACTTCCGTGTTCTGATTAATGTCAACTTCCCTGATAAGACTTGCTAATGCGCGTATAAACTCGGGTTCGTCTTGAAGGGTGGGAACTCTGATAAAGCTCTCTATCCCCAAGCTCTCCGCCAGCTCTTTATATTGAACGTCAAGCTCGTAAAGGGTCTCCGAGTGCTCGGATACGAAGGAGACGGGTATGACCACCAGCTTCTTTATCCCTCGTGCGGCCAACTCCCTTATGGCGCTGTCGGTAGAAGGCTCAAGCCACTTGGCGAAACCTACCTTGCTCTGGTACGCGAGGGTGTAGGGAGTGTCCGGAAAGTGTTCCATTATCAGCCTTACGGTCTCCTCCGTTTGCTCTTTGTAGGGGTCTCCGCGCTCTATAACCTTCTGAGGCAAGCTGTGAGCCGAGAAGAGGAAGTGGCAGCTTTCCAAATCCACCTCCCGAAGGGAGGTCTTTATCTTATAAACGAAGGCGTCTATATAAGGCTCGTAATCGTGAAAGTCTTTAATCACCCGAACCTTTAGCCCTTTCAGTCCTGAACTCTTTATAACCTTTTCCAGCTGTGCCACCGATGAGCCCGTGGTGGTGATGCTGTATTGGGGGTAGAGAGGAAGCAGGATTATATCCCTTATGCCCTCTTCGGTTAAGGCCTTAAAGGCGTCCTCTATAAAGGGTTTCCAGTATCTCATTCCAACCTTCACCGAGTAGCCTTCGCCCAACTCCCTCTGCAGAGCTTCTGCCTGCCTCTGTGTTTGCTCCAGCTGCGGGGACTTGTCTCCCATTACCTCGTAGTACTTGCGGGTCTTTTTGGCTCTGAGCTTTGATATTAAAAGAGCTAAGGGTTTCTGCAGAAGTTTGGGGAGTTCTATTATGTAGGGGTCTGAAAAGAGGTTGTATAGGAAAGGTTGTATCGCCTTAAGGCTGTCGGGCCCTCCCAAGTTTACGAGGATAACTCCTTTTTTCATGGTAGAAATTATAATTATTTATTCCCACACGGGGCGTAGCTCAGGTGGTAGAGCGCCGGTTTCGGGAACCGGAGGTCGCAGGTTCAAGTCCTGTCGCCCCGACCACCTTTTGTGAAAAACAGGATAAAGTGAGACTGAACTGTTTTTGCATTCGCTCCTGCATATACTTGTAGCCCTCTACACCTTCAAGGGCGAAGGTTATGGCAAAGGAAGCAGCTTCTCCCTCGCCGAAAAGATTTTCAAAGAGTGCCAGAGCCTGAGAGCGAGTCATCACTCCCTTTTTGACTAAGTCCCCTATTTTTGAGAGTTCTGCAACTATCTTCTCCGGAGCTTTCAGTTTGCCGGTAGCTTTGTCTATAAACTCAAGCTGAACACCGAAACCACTCAGGGACTTGTTAACTTTATTGACCTTGTCCGTTTTCATCATTGCATCAAACATGTTGGCGAGGTTCGTTCCTACCGTCTCCCCGGTATAGCCAAGCTGTATGAGTCTTCCCAGGAGGGGAGAGAGCTGTTTCGCAGACTCAAGCCCTTGCCAGCCTATCAGTCTGAGCGTTCCTGACAGCCTTGAGAAGGCGTAGCTGAGCTGTCCGGTCTGAACGCCTAAATGTCCGAGCCTTTGAACCACGTCCATGAACTTTACGAGGTCTTTACCGGCGATGCCCAAAGCTTGTGAGAACTTGGCGACGGATTCTCCCGCCTCTTGGTAAGGAATCCTGAGAGCAACGGCGAGGTATGAGGCGGCTCGCAGTCCTCCTTTTGCAAGGACTTCTCCTTGCACTCCGAGCTGTTTCATCGTTGCGGCGAGCCGGTAGAAGTCTGCTGTGGTGCCGGGAAGTTCTGTCCCGAGCTTTTTGGCTTCTTTGTCTATGGCGTAGAAGACCTCCGGTATTTTGCCTCCCGCTTCCATAAATGTGGACTTGAGCATGGTGGAGGCATCCTCAAGGTCGGAGAAGGCGGAGGTAATAGTATGAAACGCCCCCACCCCTATCATAGTGTTGGCGAAGTTTTGCAGAGATGTCCCTACCTCTTTGAGCTTGCTTTTGAATCGCTCAAACTTGGATAAGGTTTTCTCCGTTCGTTTAGAGAGCTCGTTCATAGAGTGTGAGACCTCGGTGATGGGTCTGGTCGCCCTGTCTATGGTCTTGAGAACTATCCCTATCGTAAACAGGTTTTCCATGTTAAATTACCCTTATGGGGATTGTGAGGGTTTTCCTACGCCAAGCACAGATGTTTGCCGGGGCGGTAGTTCTTTTGGTTCTCTTTATAGTTCCGGCAGCTTTGCTTGATGAGGCGGGATACAAGATTCTCGGCTCTTTGGTCGCTGCCGTGGGAGTGGGTCTGTTTGTCCTCTCACTTATCGCTATGGTTCTTGAGCCTTTTGTGAAAGCTTTTCGTTCAGGAGACTGAACCTTTCTGCCCACCAACCTATTTCCTCCACGCTCATTTCTTTGAGTTCTGAGTATCTGAGTCCTTCTTTGATGAGGGCTGCGAGGGTGAGGCTGTCTGGGACAAAGGGTGCAGTTCTCCGAAGGCGGTCATGAGGTTCATGACGTCCTCAAGGGGAAGCTCCTCAAGGGTGTCTATGGTTACGGGTTTGCCGTCTATCTCTGTGAGCATGGCGATTAGGTACTTGGTCACCTCCGCCGGGTTGTTTGCAGCCATCTGAGCCTTGAAGAGGTCAGAGCCTTTACCCTTTCTTATGACTGCCGTGCTTCCGTTTGAGAGCTTTACCTCCACCATCTCTTACTCCTTATATTCCGAGCGCTGCTCTTACGTCCGCGTAAGCGTCTTCGCCGTTTACCCTCAGTATGTAGTTGGGTATGTCTATCTCAAGCACCTCTTGCCCGTTCACGGTGAGACAGACTTTCTGAGTTCAATCCAAAGCTCGTCCCTAAAGGCTCCTTATCCCTTGTTGAAGACCTGCAAAACAAGCTTATGCTCCTTTACTCCAAAGGCCTCTCCACCAGAGACATACAGGCTGTCCTAAAAGACATATACGGTGTAGAACTCAGCCCCTCTACCATCTCAAGGCTCACAGACAGGATAATGCCTGAAATAAGAGCATGGCTCTCAAGACCTTTAGAGCCAGTATACGCCTTAGTGTTCATAGACAGTTTTGTGGTTGCTATAGAAAGGCAATCCTAAGACGCAAGAGGAAATAAACGAGCTATACGCCTACGCTAAGGCAGAGTTCTTTTACCCGGTTGTGAAGAATTGACACATAATTAAACTATGGCGGTTAAAACATATTCTAAAGAAGCTTTAGCACCTGATTACCAAACCATGGTACTGGAATTTGAGAACGTCCCCTTTGACCTGCAAAAGCAGAGGGAGCTTATATACGAGTATGGTGTGGAGAATGATGAAATAACTAAGAGAGCGGATAAATTTTTACTTCTTGACCTCGGCTACTTTATAGAAAACTCCCCCCGAGTGGCACGGCTTTAAGATACAGGACGACGAGAGCCAACCTCTTGAGAAGTGGTGGTGGCACTTGAACAAGATTGCCAAGGGGGAGTATCCCATAGACAAACTGCCCGAGCATTTGAGGAAGATATACAGGGAGGAGTATTATAGAGTGGGTTGAAAACCTTATCTACCTATTGAGGCTCTAAGCTCGGAGTGGTTAAAGATAGGTTAAAAAATGGTACTGATTTTTTGTGTTTTCCTGTAGCGGCCTGTAATATTCCGGCCATTTCTAAGTATTGGGGGATAATGACTATAGAAGCCGCCTATCTAAAGAGCTTGATTATCAAAGCTTTGAGAGAGAAAGTTTTGGAAGTGGTTGATTTTCAAGGATTTATGGTAGGCGGGACGGGGCTCGAACCCGTGACCTCAGCCTTGTAAGGGCTGCGCTCTCCCAACTGAGCTACCCGCCTTATCAGGCAACGTATAATTATATCTCATTCAACGGTAACTGTCTTGGCAAGGTTTCTGGGCTGGTCAACGTCTAAACCCAACTTACTGGCTATGAAGTAAGCGATTAGCTGAGTAGGCAAGGTGGTAGTGAAAGGTGTTAGCTCCTCTTCAACGGAGGGCACTTCTATAAACTCGGTGGAAAGCTCCTTTAGGGTTCCATCTCCCTCGAATCCGATAGATATTACCTTTCCCTTTCTCGCCCGGACTTCCTCTATGTTTGAGAGCATCTTTTCGTAAACCCTGTCCTTGGGAGCTACACACACCACCGGCATGTTTTCATCAATTAGAGCTATAGGGCCGTGCTTCATCTCTCCGGCAGGGTAGCCTTCCGCATGTATATAAGAAATCTCCTTTAACTTGAGTGCGCCCTCAAGGGCTACGGGGTAGTTGAGGTATCTGCCCAGATATAGGAAATCCTTGGCCTTCATATACTTTTCTGATATAACCTCTATGTGTTCCGCACCCTCAAGAGCTTTCTCTATCTTCATAGGAACGGAAGATACCTTTTTAAAAAGAGCCTCCCTCTCCATGGAGTAAAAGGCGGCTAAGCTGTAAAGGGCGGCCAGCTGAGCGCTGAAGGTTTTGGTTGCGGCAACGCCTATCTCCGGGCCCGCGTGGGTGTATATGGAAAAGTCTGATTCCCTATCTATGGAGCTGCCCACCACGTTGACCAAGGCTATTGTCTTAACTCCCTTCTCCTTTACGCTCTGGAGAGAGAACTTGGTATCCGCCGTCTCTCCCGACTGGGATATGCCCATAACTATGTCGTCAGGAGACAAAGGTGTGTGTCCGTATTTGAACTCCGAAGCGTATATTACCTCAACGGGTATGTTTACAAACCTCTCTATCCACACTTTGCCTATAAGGGCAGCGTGGTACGAGGTTCCGCAGGCCACGATAATCAATCGTCTGAACTCTCTAAGGTCTATCGGCAGAACGCTTTCCTTGGATACAAAGCCTTTCAGTGTATCACCTACTGCCTTGGGTTGTTCGTAAATCTCTTTCAGCATGAAGTGCTTGAAACCACCCTTCTCCGCTGAAATCAAGTCCCAAGGAACTATCATTATCTCCTTGGTGATAGGATTGCCCGAGAAATCGTATATGTTCACACCTTCCGGGGATACGTCTGCAACCTCGCCATCGTTCAGGGGAATTATCTTCTTCGTGTAGGGCAGTATGGCCGGAATGTCCGAGGCCAAGAAGTTTTCACCTTCACCTATACCTACTATGAGCGGACTGCCTTCCTTTACGCCCACAATTCTGCCGGGCTCTTTGGAACTTATCACCGCAAAGGCAAAGGCTCCGGAAAGCCTTTTAACGGCCTCTAAGACGGCCTCAAGAAGGTCACCCTTATAGAACTTGCTTATCAAATGGGCTATCACCTCGGTATCCGTGTCAGAGCTGAGCTTTATACCTTCCTCTTCAAGCTCTTTTCTTATTTCCAGATAGTTTTCTATTATTCCGTTGTGGACTACTGCAAACTCTCCCTTTGAGTCCGTGTGGGGGTGTGCGTTATCCTCGGTTGGCTCTCCGTGGGTTGCCCACCTCACGTGGCCTATCCCCGTCTTTCCCTTAAGGGGTTTACCCCAAAGGCTTCTAACCAGCTCTCTGATTTTGCCGGCCCGCTTCTTAATAAAGAGCTTGTCGCCTTCCAGGAGAGCCACTCCGGCGGAGTCATAACCCCTGTATTCTAATCTCTCTAACCCTCCCAGCAGAATGGGAACGGCAATATCTTTCCCCGTGTATCCTATGATTCCACACATCGTAAAGAATGATTTTAAAAGAAAACACACCCCGCCGAAGGCGGGGTTAGGGAATTACCAGGTCAACACTCTACCCGCGCTTCCGAGGGAAGGCAGAGCTTGGCTGGGAGTGAGGAGGGGTATATCAAAACCGAGGTCTTCCTTGCTCATGCCGTTCAGCTCAAGGGACTGAAGACAGCCGATAAATTGAACACCGTTGTCAAGGGCAAGCTCCATGAAGTTCTTTATGCTGTTTCCACCTTCCATGGGGTATATTTCCTCGGCCACTCCCTTTTTCAGAAGCTGGGTGGCCGGTCCCGTGAAGTAAACCACCACGTTCATCTCTGCCGCAGCGGCAGTTGAGGCCAAGAAAAATGCCGAAGGAAGCCTCTTAGGGTTTTCTGGACCGGTTATAAGTATTATCACCAAATCGGCAGCCTGCTGCTCCATGCCTACCTTACCTCCTTTTTAGGATTTTGTAATATTCTAATATGATTGAAGCCCCTGTCGCTTATCCAATAAGGGGAGTATAATGGAGTAAAAGATTACGGAGGATTGAAATGGTAGAGATACAAGACCAATTGGTTCCTATAGTGGTTGAGCAAACGCCCAGGGGTGAAAGGGCCTATGATATATACTCAAGGCTACTCCAGGATAGAATAGTCCTGCTGGGTTTTCCTGTAGACGACCATGTGGCTAACTTGATAGTCGCTCAACTCCTGTTTCTGGAATCCCAGGACCCCGATAAAGATATATACCTTTACATAAATTCCCCCGGTGGTTCCGTTACGGCGGGAATGGCCATATACGACACCATGCAATACATAAAGCCCGATGTGGTGACTATATGTATAGGTCAAGCAGCCTCAATGGGAGCCGTTCTGTTGGCCGCCGGAGCCAAGGGTAAGAGATACGCTCTCCCCCACGCCCGCATAATGATTCATCAGCCTCTGGGTGGCATTCAGGGACAGGCTACGGACATAATAATCCACGCCGAAGAGATAAAGCGCATAAAGAAGATGCTGAACGAGATACTGGCAAAGCACACAGGTCAGAAGTTGGAGAAGATAGAGAAAGACGTGGAGAGGGACTACTTTATGTCGGCCCAAGAGGCAAAAGACTACGGGGTCATAGACAGGGTAATTGAGAAGCGGGAGTGAACTCCTAATCTAAAAGCCTTTGCGGAATGCTATCCCTCTTGCCTTATGAGTTCTGAAGCTCCAAAATTATAGTTATGGGTAAAAAGTTCTTCATAAAAACCTTCGGCTGTCAGATGAACTTTAACGACTCTGAAAGGATAAAGGGTATGCTAAGGGGTATGGGATACGAGCCTACCGACAACTGGGAGGAGGCCGACCTCATACTTCTGAACACCTGCACCATAAGGGAGAAGCCCGACCAAAAGGTTCTCTCCCACATAGGGGAGTATAGAAAGGTCAAGGAGAGGAATCCCCAGGCCTTGATAGCCGTGAGCGGCTGTCTCGCTCAAAGAGCCGGGTGGGAGCTGGTGCAGAAGGCTCCTTCCATAGACCTGATGTTCTCTTCCTTCAATATGCATCACTTACCCGAGCTTATAAATCAGGCGCAGGCGGGTTATAAGGCCATAGCCATACTTGATGCCCCACCGCAGGACGAGGATAGGATTTGGGAGTTTCCCACCGAAAGGGACAACCCATACTGTGCCTACGTGACGGTTATAAAGGGTTGCGATAAGAACTGTACCTACTGTGTCGTGCCCCGGACGAGGGGTAAGGAGCGTTCAAGGACCCTCGGCAGCATACTGGAAGAGGTACGGCGGTTGGCTGACGACGGAGTAAGGGAGATTCACCTACTTGGACAGAACGTAACTGCGTGGGGTAAAGACTTGGACAGGCCCATGCCCTTTTCGGAGCTTCTTTATCGGGTGTCCGAGATTGATGGGGTGGAAAGAATCCGCTTCACCACCGGACATCCCACAGACCTGAGCGATGATATAGTGGAGGCCATGGCGGATATACCCCAGGTCTGCAACGCTCTGCACCTGCCTTTCCAGGCCGGCTCGGATAGGATTCTGCGTCTGATGGACAGGGGATACACCAAGGAGTTTTACCTTGAGAGGATACACCGGCTCAAAGAGGCCGTTCCAGACATAGCCCTCTCAACGGACATAATAGTGGGATTTCCCACGGAAACGGACGAGGACTTTGAGCACACCCTTGACGTGGTAAGGCAGGTTGAGTTTGAACAGATTTTCTCCTTTAAGTTCTCTCCCAGACCGGGAACGCCGGCGCTCCAGATGGAAGACCAGATTCCCGACGAGGTGAAGACCCAAAGGATGAGCAGATTGCTTAACCTGCAGAAGTCCATAATGAGCAAGCTCAGTGCGAGGTATGAGAACTCCCTCCAGGAGGTTCTCGTGGAAGAAGATAAGGGTGGAAAGTTAATCGGTAGAACTACCACCAATAAGTGGGTATCCTTTGAGGGTGATAGGGGACTCCTCGGGAAGATAGTGAGGGTTAGGATTTCTAAGGCTTCCCCCTTCAACCTTGAAGGAGAGCTGATGGAGGTGGTGCGATGATTGAGATGAGCGTTCATGGAATATCCCTTGACCCCGTGTCTCAGGTGCCCATAGTGGTTTTAAAGTCCAAGGACGGAGAGGAGACCATACTGCCCATATGGATAGGAGCCTACGAGGCCAACGGTATAGCCATGAGACTTCAGGGGGTTGAACCTCCCCGGCCTATGACCTACGAGCTTATAAAGAACATACTCACGGAGATGGGAGCTTACGTAGAGAGCATATACATAAACGACCTCAAGGATAACACCTACTACGCCCAGGTGCACATAACCCAAGGGAACAACCGACTGGTGGTGGACTCAAGACCCAGCGATGCCATAAACCTTGCTCTGAGGTTTGATGCACCCATATACGTATCCGAGGAGGTTCTTGAAAAGTCCAAGGTTCCGGAATCGGAGGAGGACGCCGAGAAGAAGGAGTTAAGGGAGTGGCTGGAGAACATAAAGCCTGACGACTTTGAGATAGGCGGAGAGACCAGCTGAGCCTCAGTAAACGAAGCCTATGGAGAGGTATATCCTCAGGTTAGAGGTGGGATTTGCGAGCTTGTCAAACGGCTTGGCCACGTCAACCCTTACCAGTCCCACCGGCACATCAAGAGCGACGGAGAGGCCAACGTCTTCCTTGAGGGATTTGGTCAGCTCGGGGAGTCTATTCCCCACCGCACCTATGTCCGTAAACACTATGCCCTTTAGCCCCTTAAAGAGGGGGAATATAAGCTCTCCCCTGTAGAAAGCGTAGAGCTTGCCCCCTTCCGGAAAACCTATCGCCTCGTAGCCGTAGCCCCTCATGTCCCTTATGCCTCCCAGGAAGAACCTATCAAAGATGGGAACATCTCCGGAAGAGGCGCCCATGGCAAAGCGCATAGACAGCGAGCTACCCTTTTTAATGGTCAATGGCCTGAGTACGAAGGAATCTATCTCAAACTTCATATAGTTTTGCGAACCGGTGGATAGGGAAGCCCTGAAGCGAGCGTGAAAGACCCTCTTGGGGGAGAGGAGGTTGTCTCTCCTATCAAAGAGCAGAAACACTCCCCACTTCTTCACATCGTAGTCGCCAGCTCCGTGGCCTACGACCTCGTTCCTTAAAGAGCTGAAAAAGATTCCCATAACCGCACGAGGTTTCCACCTGTAGCCGAGGTTCAGAGAAAAGCCGCGGGATATTAAATCGTAGCTGTTGTGGAACTCTAAGCCCTTGAGCAGGCTAAAGTCCCCTAAGAACTTCCTTGAGAAGAGGAACCTGTCCTCAAACTTCAGAAGGTAGGTCTCATACTTCTGACTCTTGGAGTAAGATGCGGTAGAGGACAGGCCTACGCCGAAAAGGTTTTTAAGTCCCAGCTCCAGCTCCAGCTTGAACAGCTCCTCGGTGTTGTAGGAGAGAGCGCCCTCAAAGTATCCCCTATCGTCCTCCCTAAGCTCCACGAGCCTGTGAACGAGCTTCCTCTTCCTGTCCACGAAGGTCTCTATCTTGGCGGAGGTAAACACTCCGCTCAGCACCAGGTTCCAGGTGCTCTCGTCAACGTCCCTTTCGGAGTAGTAGTCCCTGCCCACGAGCATGTAGTGGATTTCTCTCTTTACGGTCTTGTCGTTGCCGTATATCAGAGTCTCTCCGTATCTGTACCTCTCGCCCCTCTCAACGGAGTAAGTGTAGAAGTATCTAACCTCTTCTCCGGAAACCTCAACGCGCACTTCAGCGTCATACCTTCCATCAAGGTATCCCTCGTCTCTGAGCAAGGCTTCTATCTCCTTGTTTATCCCCTCTACAATCTTTGAGTTGTAAACGGCGGGAAGCTCCCGCCTGTATTTATCCACGATGCGCTCAATTTCCGAGTCCTTCCCCCTAAAGGTTATATCCGCAAGGACGAACCTCTTGCCCTCCTTTATCTCAAGGTTGAGATACACCGCTTTTCTCTCGGAGTCTATCTCCTCTTTCACGCTGACGGAGGGGAAAGCGTATCCTTCCTTCAGGAGTCTCTCCTTTATGCCCTCTACAGCCTTGGCTATGAGCTCCTTATCGTAGTAAGAGGGAAGCTCTAACGGCTGCGGAGATGTGTATATCAGTCGGTATCTTTTGCCCTCGTGTATCTCTATGACCACCTCGCTATCGCCCGACAGGGTTATGTCTATCTGAACATCAAAGAAGCCCTTGCTTTTATAAAACTCCCGCAAGCTCTCTTTTATGTGTGCGATGGAGAACACATCAATGCTGAATATGTTTTCTAAATCTATCAGGGACATTATCCTCTCGGGGGGAAAGCTTTTATTTCCGCTGACCGAGAAGGTAAACCTCTTGCCCTCCACCAGCGTGTAGTGGGGAATTGCGAGGCTGCCCTTGCCGGATATTGCCTTCCAGGAGGCTAAGGGATGCGTAATCAGGTTGTTTATCCCCAATAGGAAGGAAAACACCTTGTCCCTGAAGCGCTCCCTCTCGCTTCCGGACGTGGGAAAGAGAACCCTGTAGAACCTGCCCTCGGAGCTTCCCTTCTTGACCTCCTTCAAGAATACGAAGCTCTCCACAAACCCCCGCCTTTTTAGGAAGCTCTCTATGCTGAACACGGCGTCCTTTACCTTACCCTCCCTGAACACCTCACCCAATCTGAGGCCTCCGCTGTAGAGCAGCTCTTCCTTTGGCAGGCTCTTTAGGCCGTGAAATACGGCATCTCCCAGGAAGTAGAGGTCTCCTTCCTCAACGTCTATCTGCAGGCGAGCCCACCCCTCCTGGTCTATATCAAGCCTTACCTCAACTCTGGCGTCAAGGAAGCCCTTGCTTCTGTAAAACTCCTCAAGCCTGTAGCCGAGCTCCTTTGGCTCCTCCTCCCTGAGAGGTTCCCCCTCCCTTATGCCCAGGAAGGACTTTATCTGTCCCTCCCACAGAGCTATGTTCCCCCTCACCTCCACCTCCTTAATCAGGGGATACCTCTCTATCAAAACCACCACATCTTTGCCTTCCCTGAAGCTCTGTACCTTCTTTATGTCCTCAACGCCCTTTAGCATGTAAAGTATGTCCCGGTAGTTTTCCTCGTTCATCACCGTCAGTAGGTTGTTCTTCCTGAGGGGATAATTGCTCTTTATGATTATCTGAGAGAAGGATAGGAGGGTGCAAAGGAGTAGACCCAATAGGATTAAGGCCATAACGAAGGCTTACTTGTCCTTTCTGAGGTCTCCTACGGTCAACCTCCTCATGGTATTGAAGAACTCTAAAAGCTTCTGTTTGTGGTAATCTTCCTGCTTTTCTATAAACTCTAAGAGCTTCCTTATCTTGGGGTCCTTTATGCTTTTGGCCTCTTTGAGGTAGGCTTCCTTTGAACGCTCCTCAAAGGCTATGCCCTCGCTTACCTTCTCAACAAAGGAGCTTCTCTTAGGCGGCGATAGGTCGGCCTCTATCTGTGGCATACCTCCCATCTCCCCTATGGTCTCTCCCAACCAACCCATGTGAACCATGCTCTCTATGGCCAAATCCAGCATTATGTCCTTGTAATTGCAGTCCTTTGAGTGGAAGAACTGGTAAAGGTAGTCCACGATTATCCTGTACTCCTCCTTGAGCATCTTGTTTAAGAGCTTCACGGTGTCCTCATCGGGAACGACGCTCTCACCCTCCTCCTCTTTCAGATGCTTCGCCTCTTCCAGAAGCTCCGCAAATTCCTCTCTGTGCTGGCTCTCGTCGTTTATCACCCTCTCAAGGAGCCTCTTTACGGAGTCGTCTTTCACCAGCTCAAGCTGCTGGGAGTAAACCTCTATGGCGTGCTGCTCCGCGTCCACGTCGCTTTGGAGCATCTCGGATACGGAGTCGCCTACCTTTATGGCCTCCTCCACCCTGTCCAGAACCACCTCTCCCCCCAGCTGGACTACCTTCTGAGCGAACCACTTCATGTGCCTCATCTCTTGACGGACTATGGTCTCTATATCCTCGGTCAACTCCTTGTTGCCTATGAGGAATATGTGATACAGGTATTGGACTATGGCCGAGTGCTCAAGAGCGACATCGTGAAGCAGAAGCTCTACGGTCTCTCCTTTGGTCATAACAAAGATTCTATCAGTTTTTACATTCGCAGTAATCCTTTTGAGATGTGCAACCCGAAAGGCTTGATTTTTTCCTCGGAAGCTTGTAAGCTAATCGCATATAAATTAAATGCGTATCCTTGTAGCGATACCTACCTGCAACGAGGCGGCTTCCATAGGGAGGGTTATAGAGGAGGTTCTGGAGAATCTGGACTGCCACGTCTTGGTGGTTGACGACGCCTCCACCGACGGGACGGTAGATATAGTTAAGGAGCTGTCCGAAAGAACGGGTAAGGTTTTCCTCCTCCAGAGGAAGGCCAAGTTGGGACTTGGAACCGCATACCTTGCGGCCTTCAGGTGGGGATTGGATAGGGATTACGGTGTCTTCTTTGAGATGGACGGAGACCATTCTCACAGAGGCGAGTTCCTGCCCAAGTTTATGGAAAAGCTGGAGGAAGGCTACGACGTGGTTGTAGGTTCAAGGTATATGAAGGGAATGGTGAACGTGGTAAACTGGGACTTCAAGCGCTTGCTGCTCTCTAAGTTTGCCAACATATACGCAAGCAAAATCTTAGGGCTGCCTTTCTCCGACATAACCTCGGGCTTTAGATGCTACAGAAGGGAGGTTCTTGAGGGTGTGTGCCTTGATAAGATAAACTCTAACGGCTACGCCTTTCAGATAGAGATGCTTTACAGAGCCTACAAAAAGGGCTTCAAGATAGCCGAGATTCCCATTATCTTCTATGAGAGAGAGGGCGGAAGCTCCAAAATGAGCAAGGAGATAGTCAAAGAGGCGGCGCTTATGGTATGGAAGCTGCGCCTTGGTATTTGAGGAGGTATGAGCCATGAGGGTAAGACTGGGACTCAGAGATGCCCTTATAGTGGTAGATATGCAGAAGGATTTCATGCCCGGAGGTGCCTTGCCCGTGCCCGAAGGGGACAGGATAGTGCCGGTACTGAACGAGTACATAAAGCTTTTTGCCGAGTCCGGTCTACCTGTATTCTTTACGAGGGATTGGCACCCCCAGAATCACATATCCTTTAAAGGACACGGAGGTATATGGCCCCCCCACTGCGTAGCGGATACGGAGGGAGCCGCGTTCCACGACGACTTGGAGATTCCGGCGGACAACAAATTCATAATCTCCAAAGGAACCTCAAGGGACTTTGACGCCTACTCCGGATTTCAGGACACGCCTCTGGAAGCTCTCCTCAGAGAAAGGGGTATAAAAAGGGTCTTCATAGGAGGCGTGGCTACCGATTACTGCGTCAAGAACACACTCTTGGGAGCTTTGAATTTGGGTTTTCAAGCCTTCCTGCTGACGGACGCTATTAAGGGCGTTGACGTAAATCCCGGAGATAGTCGGAAGGCGATAGAGTTCATGCTTGAGAAGGGTGCAATTGCCCTTGAGTTGAGCGACCTGAAGATATGAGAATAGCCGCCATAGATATAGGTTCCTACTCAACCCGCCTGACCGTGGCCGATGTAGATGGAAATGAGATAAGGCCTATACTGGAAAAGGGTCGTATAACCTCCCTCGGGAGCGGTGTGAAGGAAACCGGATACCTGCAAAGGGACAGAATGCGGGAAACCTTGGAAGTTCTTAAGGAATACTCTGAAGACATAAAGCGTATTGGGGTTGGCCGAGTTTTAGCAGTCGGAACTGAGGCCCTAAGAAGGGCTAAAAACTCGGAGGAGTTTATAAAGGAGGTGAAGGAAGAGACGGGTATAGAGATTAAGGTCATAAGTTCCCAGGAGGAAGGTAGGCTTGCCTACCTTGCCACAGCCTACGGCCTGGGCCTCAAAGAGGAGAGCTTGGTTGTGGACCAAGGAGGTGGTTCAACGGAGTTTATATTCGGCAAAGGCTTTGAGGTCAAGCAGATAGTATCCCTACCCATGGGTATAGTGAACCTTACGGAAAGCTTTATAAAAAGCGACCCCCCTTCGGGGGGTGATATAGATAGACTTTACGAATTTTTGGAGAGGGAGATAACGCCCCTTCGCAGAGACGTAAGCCAGATAGTCGGGCTGGGGGGCACCATCACCACGGTGGTGGCTTTAGAGTACGGTGTATACCCCTACGACTCCCGTGCCGTTCACGGACGGGAGCTTTCTTTAGACTCTTTAAAGAGGTGGTTTGATACTTTGGCAAGGCTTCCCTACAGGGAGAGGAGTCGCACCTACAGGCAGGTTGAGGACAAAAGGGCGGAGGTTATAGTTGCAGGCATAGCCATGTTCATAAAGATACTTGAGATTTACGGCAAAGACTCCCTCAAGGTAAGCGACTGGGGACTGAAGCACGGCCTTTTGGTGTCCGCTCTGCTCAGCTCAAAAGCTTGAGTATGCTCTCCTTGCAAACGGGCCGGACTATTCCCTTTTCCGTTATGATGGCCGTGATGTTCTCCGCCGGAGTTATATCAAAGGCTATGTGGGTTGCGGGAGAATCTTCCGGAGCAACCTCGCATTTTCCAAAGGCCTTTACCTCTCGGGCAGACCTCTCCTCTATGGGGATCTCTCCGCCGCTCTCTATGCTCAGGTCAAAGGTAGAGCTGGGGGCTGCTACGTAAAAGGGAACGCCATGCTCTTTGCACAGGACGGAAAGCGTGTAGGTGCCTATCTTGTTGGCCACGTCGCCCTTTGCGGTTATCCTGTCGGCACCCACTATAACCAAGTCAACCATGCCACGACCGATAAGATACCCGGCGGTTGAATCCGTTATGATGCTGTGGGGAATTCCCTCCTTTAAAAGCTCCCACGCCGTCAACCTCGCTCCCTGAAGGTAGGGTCTGGTCTCGTCAACCCAAACGCTTATCTCTTTACCCTCTTTGTGGGCGCTCCTTATAACGCCCAGCGCCGTTCCCCAGCCGGCGGTTGCCAACGCACCGGTATTGCAATGGGTCAGCACCTTAGCTCCGTGGGGAATCAGTTGGCTACCCAGGTTCCCCATGCTCAGATTGGCACTAAAGTCCTCCTCCTCTATCTGGATAGCTTCCCGCTCCAAGTCCCTTCCGGACTTCAGAGCCTCCATCATTCTATCTAAGGCCCAGAACAGATTGAAGGCCGTAGGCCTCGTGTTTTTAAGCTCCTCATACACCTCTTGCGGCTCGTAGCCTTCCCTTACACCCAAAACGAAGCCGTAGGCCGCCACGCACCCTATCGCGGGCGCACCTCTGACGGACATGTCCCTTATGGCCTTGGCCACTTCTTTGTGGTTTCTTAACTCAAGCCACGTTTCCCTGTGGGGCAAGTCCCTTTGCTCCAACAGTAGCAGATAATCACCTTTCCACACGAAAGCTCTGACACCTTTATCCATGCTTATACACCTTACGCTTTTATTATCGCTCTGTTTGACCACGGGTGTTTGCGGAAGGTTAGGCACGTAGAAATACCTTATCAGGCACAAAATTTATCTACCCGACGCAGTATTTCCGTCCACCCAAGCTAAACTACTACTCCCTATCCTCAAGGACTCGGGAGATACTTGGTAGATAAACTCCACAAGCTTCAACCTCACAGGATTACAGAGCTTGATAAAAAGTATCTTCAACTCCTCGTAAAAACCAAGTCTAAGGAGCTTAGCTCCTATCCTCAAAATGTTCAAAGCTCCCACCAAATCCGCATGAAATATCTTGCTCAAAACCTTGTCCCTAAACACGTTCCCATTTCTGTTTCCATTCCTCATTCCCCTCAGCTTCTCTTCCAACTCCTTTATCTTCTCCTCTACCTC
>JALWEG010000022.1 GCA_027014155.1 Aquificaceae bacterium | reverse complement strand
GTGCAGTGAACATACTGAAGATAGGATTATCAAGAGTGGAGACAACCACTGTAAAAAACCTACCTACGGACTGTGGGGAAGTAACGCCTGTGGAGAGGGAAGCCACTGCACGGGTATTTAAGGGAAATCCTTATATCCGTGTGAGCTATACCTCTGTGAAGCAGGAAGCTCGGCTTTTTTAAAGCCGAGAGGATGTCACGCCCAAATCTGATAAAATTTCTTCATTAAAACCCCCTTCGGAGGTAAGAATTGCAGAAGGTATTGATAACAGACCCGATAGCCCCGAAAGGTGTAGAGCTTCTTAGAGCGGAAGAAGGGATAGAGGTTTACAACGAGCCGGAGATTCCCTTTGAGGAGCTTTTGGAGATAGTAAAGGACTTTGATGCCATCATAACCCGCAGCAGAACGCCGGTAACCAAAGAACTGCTGGATAGAGCCGAAAGGCTTAAGGTTATAGGAAGAGCCGGAGTTGGCGTTGATAACGTTGACATAGACGAGGCTTCCAAGAGGGGGATACTTGTCATAAACACACCGGGAGCCAACACCATAGGTGCCACAGAACTGACTCTGATGCACATGTTAAACGTGGTTAGAAACGGCCACAGAGCGCACGATTCCATAATAGAGGGAAGGTGGGACAGAAAGAAATTTATGGGAACGGAGCTTTACGGAAAGAGCTTGGGAATAATAGGCTTAGGAAACATAGGCTCTCAGGTGGCCGTAAGGGCCAAGGCGTTCGGTATGAAGGTCATGGCCTACGACCCCTACATTCCCAGAGAGAAGGCAGAGAGGTTGGGCGTAAAGCTGGTAGACAGACTTGAAGAGATGCTCAAAGAGATAGATATGCTTACCATTCACGCTCCCTTGACTCAGGAGACCAAGAATATGATAGATAAGGCTCAGTTTGAGATAATGAAGGACGGAGTTTACATAATAAACTGCGCCAGGGGGGGAATAATCAACGACGAGGCTCTGATAGAGAACCTTGAGAAGGGCAAGATAAAGGGTGTCGGGCTTGACGTGTTCTCCAAAGAGCCGCCTCCTAAGGAGTTTATAGATAGAATCTGTCAGTTTTCCAACGTATCCCTCTCTCCCCATATAGGTGCCAACACTTATGAATCCCAAGAGAACGTTGCGGTCATAGTGGCTCAGCAGGTCATAAAGGCTCTGAAAGGTCAAACGGTTGAGTACGTAGTGAACGCACCCTTTCCAGACCTCTCGGTTCTGTCCCTCATAGAGCCGCATCTTGAGCTGGCCCAGAGAATCGGAAAGTTCTTAGTTCAGTGGAGCGAAGAGGGCATCAGAGAGGTGCACATAGAAGCGAGGGGAGAGATAGCCCAGCACTTCCACCCCATCTCCGCGGCAGTGCTAAAGGGTATACTCAAGGAGACGGTGGACTTTCCCGTCAACATAATCAACGCCACCTACGTAGCCAAAGACAGGGGAATAAAGGTGGAAGAGCTTTCTTCGGAAGACGCACCCGACTTTAAAAACTTCATAAAGGTGGTGGTTAAGGCCAACGGCACCGAAAGGGTGGTGGCGGGCACCGTGCTGGAGAAACATATCCTCAGGATAGTGCAGATTGATAAATACAGGGTGGACATAGAGCCCGAGGGAATACTCCTCGTGTTTGAGAACAAAGACGTGCCCGGAGTGATAGGTAAGATAGGCTCCATACTGGGCGAGTTTCAGGTCAATATAGCCGGCTTCAGGTTGGGAAGGGAGAAAAAAGGAGGGATAGCTCTCGGAATACTGAACCTTGACGAGGAAGCGCCCCCCGAAGTTATGGAAAAACTCGGGGGTATTCCGGAGCTTCTGTTTGTGAAACAGGTAGTTCTCTGATGAGGACGTTCCTCATTTTGCTCTCCGCAGCACTGCTTTTAGCCTCCTGTGCCAAGAAGGTTCAACGGGTAGAAAGGGGGAAAATCCCGGTAAGAGACTGCCCCAAGGTTCTCTACACCACCGCGAAGTTCTGCAGCACGAGACACGCCATAAGTGATAGGATTCAGCACCTTAGCAAGGTCAGGATAAAGAGCCTCAAAAACGGTAAGAGCTTGACCACGGTCGTCTATAGAAGCAAGAGGGTGAAAGGAATATGCTTGCCCTACAGATTCAAGAGACTGATGGGCGGTGGCAGCAGGGTGAAGGTCAAGGTCAGCCTCCTGCGTTGTGGTAAGAAGAACGTTAGGTTCTGCCCCTACGAGATAAGGGGCAGGGCCTCGTGGTACGGGAGGAAATTTCACGGTAAGAGGACTGCTTCGGGCAAAAGGTTCAATATGTACGGCAATTACGCCGCCCACAGATATCTACCCTTCGGCACTCTGCTTAAAGTTAAGAATCTGACCAACGGCAGAAGCGTGGTAGTTGAGGTTATAGATAGAGGGCCCTTCGTGAGGGGGAGACACTTGGACCTGTCCTACGGAGCGGCCAAAAGGCTAGGCATGATAGGGAGGGGAGTGATTCCCTTCAAGGCCAAGGTTCTAAGGTGTGGAAATTAGGAAGCTTCCTAAGGCTTTAATCCTGTCGGTGTTTGACATCTTTGATAAGGGATACACCTACCACTCGGGTGCCTTAGCCTTCCAGATGCTTCTCTCCCTTGTGCCCATGATGGTGATAGCGGTCAACGTACTGCCTTTGCTCCCCTTTGCAGACCTTCGGGAGATAGAAAGCTTCCTGATAAGGTGGTTTCCCCAGCAGGCTCAAAAGGTGGTTCAGGAGCTGCTCAACCTCCAGCAGAAGGGAACGAGCACCTCGGTCATAGCGCTGGGACTTGCCTACTTCTTCTCGGTAGGTTTTATAAAGAAGCTGAGTATGAGTTTTAGGTTCATAACGGAGGACAGGTTCAGGGAAAGGGGAGAGCTTTTCTTTTGGGTGTTCATGCCCCTGCTTTTCCTGGCGGGTGTCATTCTCTTCTCTCTGACATTTTTCTTGAGCATATACGTGAAGCTTCTGCTACCGGAGATATTCCCGCGTCTGCTGGAGTTCTTTTACATACTTCCCTTGGGTGCGATAATCTGCATACTTTACGCCAGTTTCCTACATACGGGTTTCAGTCTCTCGGTAATCTTAGTTTCCTACCTAACGGCCGGTGCCGTAGCTCTCGTGCAGTGGGGATTCACCCTTTACGTGTCCCATATCTTTAAGAGCAGTCTCGTGTACGGCTCTCTCAGCGGGGTCATTCTCTTCCTGGTTTGGCTCAACTTTCTCTTTCTTACCCTTATAACGGGTGCGAGGGTTCTTTACAGAATGGGGGAAATCAGTTGATTATCTCCGTGCCTATGCCCTCTTCGGTGAATATCTCCAAGAGCAAGGAGTGCTGAATTCTCCCGTTTATTATGTGAACCTTACCCACACCCTCCTCCAAGCTCCTTACGGCGGATTTCACCTTGGGAATCATTCCCTCCCTTATAACACCTTCTTGAATCAGCCTAAGGGCTTCCTCCTTGCTTAGGGAGGAAATCAGGTTTCCCTCCGAATCCTTAACGCCATCGGTATCGGTCATAAATACCAGCTTCTCCGCCTTCAAAGCTTGAGCTATGCTGGCCGATGCCATGTCCGCGTTCACGTTGTAGGCCTCTCCCTTCTCTCCTACACCCACCGGAGCTATAACGGGTATGTAATTGCTGGTCATTAAGGAGTTTATTAGATTGGTGTTTACCTCAACCACCTCGCCCACGTAGCCTACGTCCTCCTCTGGAACGGGGAGTCCCAGCTCGGAGAAGTATCTCTCCTTGTTGAGCTTCTTAGCCTTAAGCAGTCTGCCGTCTCTGCCCGAAAGGCCTACCGCGTATATGTCCTTCCCGCTGTAGGTATTTATAAGAGCCACTATGTCCTTGTTGATATCGCCCGAGAGCACCATCTCTACCACGTGCATGGTTCCTTCGTCCGTCTTCCTTATACCGCCCACGAACTTGGGTTTCACACCGAACTTTTCAAGGGTCAGGCTTATCTGGGGACCCCCTCCGTGAACAATCACCACGTTTATTCCCACGTACTTGAGCAGAACCACGTCCTTGGCAAAGGACTCCCTCAGCTCCTCCTTGTTCATGGCAGAGCCGCCGTATTTTATTACAAAGACCTTGCGGTGGAACTTCCTTATGTAAGGTAGAGCCTCCTGAAGAACCTTGGCCTTCTCTATCAACCTTTCCATCTCTAAGAATTGTGACTTCCTCCCCTCAATGAATTGAGGGGCTTCCCGCTTCACAGGGAACGAACGTCCCCTCCACGGGCATTAGCTCGGAGCAGTCCACCCCTACCACCCTCTTAAGG
>JALWEG010000021.1:14659-44682 GCA_027014155.1 Aquificaceae bacterium | reverse complement strand
CTGAACGTCAAGGGACTCGTCCAGAATACGAGCCTCTCTAAGCACATAGCGGATGCGAGCTGGAGTAGGTTCGTTCAGTTCCTTGAATACAAGGCAAAGCTCTACAGGAGAGTTCTTATCAAGGTGGATACCTTTTTTCCTTCCTCTAAGCTTTGTAGCGTGTGTGGGTTCAAGAAAGAGGATTTGAAACTCTCGGAGAGGGAATGGGAGTGTCCAGAATGCAAAACTAAGCATGACAGGGACTACAACGCAACGTTAAACTTGCTGAGAAAAGGTCTCACCCACCTTAAAAGGGTGGTAGGGGTGGACTGCTCCGAGCTAATGCCCGTGGAGGGGACGTTCGTTCTCTGTGAAGCGGGAAGCCCCTCAATTTATTGAGGAGAGGAAGTCACATTGAAATGTATGAAGGTAAAGGTGGAAATCTTGGAGTCCAACTTCTGTCCCAAGTGTACTTCCCAAAAAACTTTCTGGAGGTGGCGTTATGAACAGGAGAGACTTTCTCTTGGGTTCCGCCTTGCTTACATCGCTCGTCCTGCCCACATCAAAGGCCGAAGAGGTTGAGGATATAAAGCTCCTGTTTCCCATAACCTACAAGGATAGGAAGAGGTTCAGGAAGGTGTTTTTAAGGATAAGGGGCGCTATAAACCTGTGGGGTTCGGGGGTTGACATAGAGGTGGTGGCCTACGACGAAGGAATCGCATTCCTTGATAGATTTGAGAACGGAGAGTTTGAAGAGAGGATAAGCAATCTCATGCTCTACGGCGTGAAGTTCAGAGCCTGCAGGGTAGCTATGAAGATGATGGGCGTATCAAAGGAGGCTCTATTTGAGGGTGTGGAGGTGGTAAGGTCGGGCTTTGAGCACCACGTCTTGCAGGTCAAGAGAGGATACGTACCTATATATCTATGAGAGTAGGCGAGCTGGCGGGCAGACTCGGTTTAAATCCAAAAACCCTGAGATACTGGGAGCAGGTGGGCGTCCTACCCGAACCTCCCAGAGATTCCTCCGGCTATAGAGATTACACGGAAGACCATCTGAGAATATGCGAGTTCATACTCAAGGCCAAAAGCATCGGTTTATCCCTGAAGGAGATAAGGGACATACTTGAGATGACGCTTTCCGGTGAACCACCCTGCGCTTGCGTTAGAGAGAAGATAAAACGGAGGATAGAGGATATAGACCGCTTGATAGATAGTTTGCGAGCGGAGAGGAAGAGGTTGGAGGAGCTTCTGGGTTCTTCCTTCGGTCAAGATGGAAGCTCAATCTGTCCCATAATAGACTCGTTGGAGTTAAAGTAAAGGGCTATTTATCTGTTGGAGGTTTTGTCTCTCTGAAAACCTGTGCTTCAAAGGTATAAACTTGCGTATCTTTATCCTTCCAGCACTCGCCGGGCAGTCCCGCCTTCCTGCAGGTCAGAGTTAAGAACTCTTCGGGGGAGAGGGAGTGTTCGGTAGCCACCTGGGGCAGGAGAAGGCCCTTTAGGACTCCCTTTTCAACCATAAGGCCTTGAATACCTATATTGATACTGCCCGGCAGCAGCTCCTTGGGAACGGGTCTAAGTGCGCTCAGTATGGAAAGCTCCCAGATTACGGAGCCCAGTTCCTCTTCCCTCAGCGGTGGAAATCTGGGGTCTGAAAAGGCTGCCTTTAGAGAGGTGTAAACTACACCTTGCCATAGGGGATACTTAGGTTCCACCACTCCCATGCAACCCCTCAGCCTCTCCTCGGGATAGGTGAGCAGTGTGGTGAATACTCCCCTCTTGGGTGCGAACCTCTCTTTGACCTCCTCCGGGATTTCCGGCTCACGGGAGCGAAAGCTCGCCTCAACCGCTTGCCTTCCCAACCTTAAAAGCTCCTTTGCCTCCTTAGAGCTTATCAAGAACTTCCCTCTCCTTTTCAAAGAACCTCTCCTCTTCTTCCCCCCCAAGCTCGTGGTCGTATCCCAACAGATGCACGAGGCCGTGAACCAGAAGCCTCTTTACTTCCTCTCGGAGGGAATGTCCCAGCTCTTTCGCCTGCCTTTTGGCGGTATCGTAGGATATGGCTATGTCCCCCAAGAGGATCTTCCCTTCAATCCGGTCTCCCATGGGGAAGGATAGAACGTCCGTGGGTCTGTCTTTACCCCTGAACTCTCTGTTTAACCGTCTGATGTATTCATCGTCGGTTATAAGCAGGCTCAGCTCTGCGTCGTCAAGTCCCAGCTCCCTTAAGGCTTTCAGAGAAATCTCCTTCAGGAAATCCTCTTCAAGGTCTCCCGCATCAATCCTTATAAGGACCCTGTTCATCTTCCTCCGAGGCCCGTTCAAACTCCTCGTAGGCCTTTATGATTTTGGCAACTATCGGGTGCCTGACCACGTCGTCTTGGGAGAACCACACGAACTCTATACCTTCTATGCCTTTGAGCACCCTCATGGCCTCAACCAGACCCGAGTGGGCCTTCTTGGGCAGGTCTATCTGGGTGATGTCTCCGGTTATAACCACCTTTGAACCGAAGCCTATGCGCGTGAGGAACATCTTCATCTGCTCCTTGGTGGAGTTCTGTGCCTCGTCAAGGATTATGAAGGCGTCGTTGAGGGTTCTGCCTCTCATAAAGGCGAGGGGTGCGATTTCTATTATGTTCTTCTCAAGCATGTAGGCCGCCTTATCGTAGTCCACCATGTCAAAGAGGGCATCGTATAGGGGTCTCAGGTAGGGGTCCACCTTCTCGCTTATGCTGCCGGGAAGGAAGCCCAGCTTCTCTCCGGCCTCTACCGCGGGCCGGGTAAGTATTATCTTGTTTATCCTCTGCTCCTTCAGGGAGGCTAAGGCCATCGCCATGGCAAGGTAGGTTTTACCCGTGCCGGCGGGACCTATTCCAAAAACTATATCGTTGTTTCTTATGGAGTTCACGTACTCCCTCTGGGTCTTGGTTCTGGGGAGTATGGCCTTCCTTCTGTGGGTGTATAAGATGGCCTCTTCCTGATACTCCTCTTTATCTCCCAAGGTGGTGGAGCTTACAAAGTCTCTGGCGTAATCCCTCGCCTCGGAAGGGGTCAGGCTTTCCTTCTCCAGCCTCTTGAGGAGGGTCCTTATGAAGGAGACCAATCTGTAAACGGCCTCTTCCTCGCCCTTTATTATCAGCTCGGTACCCCGCGGAACCACCTTAACACCGAAGAGCTTGGAGAAGTACTTTACGTTCTCGTCTCCCCTCCCTACAACGGTGTAAAACTTCTCGTCGTAGCTACCTAAATCTATCCTCTCTTCCGCTATCCTGCCTACCATTCCTCTTGACAAAAAACTCGTATGGGTAAGATTTTAATATAGCTTTCACATCTTAGGTTTACAATCCTTTGCATGAGTTCGGAGGTTAGAAGATGGGGCACATGATAAGGTCAACTCTGCTTTTGGGACTCCTGACGGGTCTGTTCCTCTTTATCGGCTACACCTTGGCCGGCCAGTCGGGAATGGTTATAGCCCTTATATTTGCCGGGATAATGAACTTTCTCTCTTACTGGTTCTCCGACAAGATAGTCTTGGCCATGTACGGAGCGAGGGAGATACCCTACGAGGAGGCTCCGTGGCTTCACCAGATGGTTGAGGAGCTTTCAAGGAAGGCCAACATTCCCAAGCCGGGTATATACCTCGTTCCCATGGAGCAGCCCAATGCCTTCGCCACGGGAAGGGGTCCCGGACACGCCGCCGTAGCCGTGACCAGAGGTATAATGGAGATACTGGACGAGGAGGAGCTAAAGGGTGTGCTCGCCCACGAGCTTGGACATATAATCAACAGGGACGTTCTCATATCCACCATAGCCGCCACCATAGCCGGTGCGATATCCATGATAGTTCACTGGCTCCAGTGGGCACTGATATTCGGATTCGGTAGAGGGGAAGATGAGGACGCGGGTCCCGGTGCTCTAATCGGTAGCATTCTCCTGATAATAATCACACCCATAATAGCCACCTTGATACAGTTGGCCATATCCCGCTCAAGGGAGTACTTGGCGGACGAAACGGGGGCCAAGCTCTGCGGCTGTCCGCTGGCCTTGGCGAGGGCCCTTGAGAAGATTCACAACTACGTGATGCAGGTGCCCGCCCGGGTCAACGAGGGAACCGCTCACCTGTTTATAGATAACCCCCTCAAGGGGGGAATAATGGAGCTTCTGTCCACCCACCCGCCTATGGAAAAGAGGGTGGCAAGGCTCGTGGAAATGGCAAGGAAGATGGGGCAGGTCGTGTAAAATATATACCCTGAATGCTTAAGCTTGTGGTTCTAAGACACGCGGAAAGCGAATGGAATCCCGTAGGTAGGTATCAGGGACTCTTAGACCCCGACCTTACCGACAGAGGCAGAAGACAGGCGGAGCTTTTGGGAGAGGCGTTGAGAGAAGAAGGCATAGGCGTTCTTTACTCCTCTCCCCTGAAGCGAACCTACGAAACGGCGAGGATAGTGGCAAGTACCTTGGGACTTGAGGTGGTAAAGGAGGATAGGGTTATAGAGATAGACCACGGCGTTTGGTCAGGGCTGCTGGTTGAGGAGGTTAAAGAGAGATTTGCCGACGACTTTGCCCTGTGGCTGGAAGAGCCCCACAGGGTTGAGTTCCCCGAAGGGGAAAACCTGGCCAAGGTTTACGATAGGGTTAAGAACTTTGTGGAGGATATAAAGATTAAGCACGAAGGTGAGACGGTGGCAGTAGTGTCTCACACGGTTCCGATAAGGTGTATGTACTGTGCCCTCCTTGATGTGGAGCTTTCCAAGTTCTGGAGCTTCGGTTGCGATAACGCCTCCATATCCAGAGTGCTGATTGAGGAGGACAGAGCTATAATACAGAGTTTGAATATCACCTGCCACCTGGGGGAGCTGTACGTTGAGGCTCATAAAGCTCTTTAGCTTACTGATTCTGTTCGTCGGCATAGGCGTATCCCAGCAGTTGACGGAAAACATAGCGGTAAAGGTCAAGGTCATCGGGGAGCTTGACGTAGAAAAGCCCAAGGAAGTGCCCCCAAAGACCTTAAGCACCTCCGCCAATCTTGAAGTTCTGGAACTTTCCCACCTCCTTCTGGAACCTCCAAAGGGGATAGAGAAGGTTCAGGTAAAGAAGATGGAAGGCAGCACCTTCGGTTGTGGAGAGCCCTCCGACAGGGTAAACTACCGCAAAGGGGTCAAAGCCTACCTGGAGGGACGCTACGGAGAGGCGAAGGAGGCCTTGCTGAACGTCTTAGCCGTGGACGCTTCTCCCTTCAGACCCATGGCTTCCTATATCTTAGGAGTGATATATGCGGACAAGGGTAAACATGAAAGAGCTCTCAACTTTTTCAAGTCAGGTTGCGATTTTCTCAACGTTTACAGGGACGCCTCCTGCGAGTCTTACTACGCTCTATACTTCAAGCTTAAAGGTACACCGGCAGAGGCACCCTCGGAGTATCCCCTCTGGGAGAAGGTTCACGAAATAAAGGTCAAGGGAAGCTTCCCCCAAGGTATAGATTGCTCAAGGGCGGTGTTCAAGAGATACTGCGGGTATATCAGGAGATTCGTGGCGGGAGAGATGGACGACGAATATCCCGATAGCACTTCTATAAGGAGTGCCCGTCTTCTGTTGGACTCGGATCCCAAAAAGAGTTTGGAAATCTTGAAGGAGTACATAAAGCCCCTCAGTAAAAACAGGGATATAGCCCTTTACTACTACTCCCTCGCTCTAATAAAGCTGGGCAAGATAAAGGAGGCCTTGGGCTATATATCCGTCCTTGAGACCCTCAATCAGGATTACGCGAAGAGCTTGTACGCGCTAATAGCTAAAGCGGATTTGGGATACAGCCTGCTGGCTTACAAACTTACCGGAAACAAGGAGCTGCTGAACATAGCCGGTGTGATAGCTTACAACAGGGGAGATTACAGGCTCGCGATGGACTTCTTTGAGAAGGCGGGGAACCTCAGGTATGCGGCTTACTCCGCCTTAATGTTGGGCGACTACGGCAGAGCTCTGCACTTCTTGGAGAGGGAGAGCGCCTCCGATAGGGAACACTTTAAGTGGTTGCTGGAGGCTTACCTCCAGACCAAGGACTACGAAAGCTTGGGAAGGCTCTTAGAAAGGGTAAGGGGATACTACCCCGACCTGTACGAGGAGTATGCGGGTTGGTATTTCTTCAAGAAGAAGGACTGGGAGAGGGCAGCCCGATACCTGCCAGACGGATATCTCAGAGCCGTGGCCCTGTACAATGCGGGCAGGTACAGGGAGGTGTTGAGCACCATAGGCGAGCCAAAGAACCTGAGTCAAAGGTTGCTCCTTGCCAGAGCCGCAATCTCGGTAGGGGACGGCGATAGAGCGAGGCTCTACCTGACCGGTGATACGGACGAGGAACTCTACCTGAGGGGAATGAGCTACTTCATAGAGGGCAGGTATAAGGAGGCCATAGACAACTTCAGCTTCATAGGTGCGCAGAGTCCTTACAGGGTCAGAGCTCTCCTGAAGATAGCGGATTCCTATTACAACTCCGGAGACCTGGACAATGCCAAGAACATATACATGGGTCTGCTCAAGAGCTTCCCCGATTCCCCCGAGGCTAAGGAGGCTACCCTCGCCCTCGTTCAGATAGAGCTTCAAAACCCCAGCGCCGATTTAAAGGAGCTGATTTCCAAGTTCATAGAGCAGTTTCCCGACTCTCCACTGATACCCGACCTGTACTACCAGTTGGCGAACCTCTACCTCAAGGAGGGCAACAGGGAAGAGGCCAAGAGGGTGTTCAGAGTATTAACCCAGTATGAGAACTACAGGAGTAAGGCGCTGCTCAAGCTCGCTCAGCTGGAGGAGTCTCCGGAAGAGAAGGAGAAGATACTCCTTGAGCTGATGGAGGCGGCCGGCACAAAGGTTAAGGAGCAGGCGGTCAACATGCTAAAGGAGCTCTACAAAAAAGAAGGCCAGAAGGAAAAGCTGGCTCAGCTACTCCTCAAGGGAGGCTTTGAGGATAAGAAGGAGGCTCTCAAGATATATGCCGAGATAGACATAGAGAAGGCTCAGGAGCTTCTTCAGGAGCTAATCAAAGAGGACAAGGAGGACGAGGACCTGACCAGGGTGGCTCTGCTCCTCTTTAAGAAAACCGGTAAGCCCTCCTACCTCAAGATGGCCAGAAACAGCACGGACAAGCGTGTGAAGGCGGAGGCCCTATACCTCCTGGGGAAACATCTCAAGAGGAAGAAAAAGAGCAGAGAGGCCCTTGAGAGCTTTTTGGAGGTGATACTCTCGGCCAAGGGGCTGGAGCCCTACTACAACCAGAGCGTACTTGAGGCGGCGGACATACTCATCTCCCTCAATGCAAGGAGCGATGCCTCCTGCCTGCTTGATAGGCTGGACAGTAAACATCTTACGGAAGAGCAGCTCAAAAGGGTTAAAATTCTTAAGAGTGAGCTTCCCAAGTGCTCCAAGAAAAAGGGAGGTTGAAAGTGGAAGGTGTTTTTGAGCTTATAGAAAAGGGCGGCGTTGTAATGTATCCCCTGATAATTCTCTCTATCCTCTCGTGGGTGATAATAATTGAGAGGCTGTTCAACCTAAGGGTTTCTAACTTCCTGCCCAAGAATATAAAGGATATAAAGATTCTGATACAGAAGGGGGACATAGAGGGGGTTCACAAGCTGACCTCAATAGGCACCGACCCCTTTACCACGGCACTCCACGCCACCTTGGACGAGTATCTGAAGGGGGTAAAGAGAAAACCCTACCTGATAAGCACGATGGAGTCTCAGCTCTCGGGGATAGTTCCTGCGGTGGAGAAGAACCTCATGCTCCTTTCGGCCATAGCCTCCATAGCTCCCCTTTTGGGACTCTTCGGAACCATAACCGGCCTCATCAAGGTCTTTTCCGCTTACTCGGCCGTGCAGACGGAGGAGGCGATAAAGCTCCTCGCCGGCGGAATCAGTGAAGCTCTGACGGCTGCGGCAACGGGATTGATAGTGGCCATACCCGCTCTGTTCGCCTACTGGCTCTTCAGGTCTGTAGGCAACGGAATAATATCTAAGATTGAGCAAGAGGCGCGGGAAATAATATCCAGCCTGGAGTAGGTATGAATCTCAGGAAGAGATACAGACTTGGCGCCGATGAGAGAGCCTACATAGATGTGGTTCCCATAGTGGATACTCTATTGGCCGTTTTTTTATTTCTGGCAATCCTTGCTTTTCAGTCGCCTATAACCTTCTTGGCGGTCAGGCTGCCGGAGGCGGAGAAGGGACAGACCCAGAGGCTCCTGGCGGCGAGGGTTCAGATACTCCCCAACGGTTCCTACCTGCTGGAAGGTAAGCCGGCAGACCTGAAGACTATAGAGGAGTTTCTAAAGGAGAGAAAGCCAAAAATCCTCGTAATAGAGGCGGACGAGGATACCCCCCACAAGTTCGTCGTTTACGCCATGGATAGGGCCAAGAAGGCCGAAGTTCAAGACCTCGTCATAAGCGTTAAGAAGAAGCGGTGATGTTCTTTCTTAAGAAGCTCGTCTCTTACTTCATTCTACCTCCCGGTATCTTTATCCTGCTTTTGCTCCTTATAGCTACGCTTGCCAAAAGGAAGGTGGTCAGACGCTTGGCCCTTTTCTCGGCTCTTACTCTGTATCTGATTTCCACCGAGCCGGTGAAGGACGCCCTCGTATATCCCTTAGAGTCCGAATATGGCAGAGGAGACGCGGCTAAGGCTCAGGCCATAGTTGTCTTGGGAGGGGGCGTTTACAATTCCGGATACCTCAAGAGCAGCTCCTACAAGAGGCTCATAGCGGCCTTTCTACTTCACAAAGATACGGGCCTGCCCATAATCCTTTCCGGAGGAGCTTCCATAAGGGCAATCCCGGAGGCCAAGGTGATGGAGAGGCTGCTGAAGGAGTTCGGCGTTGAGCCGGGCAGTATATACTCGGAGTTAAGAAGCAGGGATACCAAGGAGAACGCCCTGTACGTTAAGAGGGTGTGCGAGAGGTTGGGTTGCCGCAGGATAGCGCTCGTTACCTCCGCCTTTCACATGGGCAGAGCCGTAAGAATGTTTGAGAAGATGGGTTTTGAGATTGAACCCTTCCCCACGGATTTTAGGTTTGACGGTAGGTACAACTTCTATTCACTATTTCCCAAGGCGAGCGTCTTCCTTGATTCCTCCACTGCCATACGGGAGTATATCGGCAGACTATTTTACAGGCTCGCTTACTGAAGGATTATCAGATTGTCCCGGTGTATCACCTCCTCCTTTGTAGTCTTTAAAAGCTCCTTTACCTGAAAGCCCTTCATTCCCTTCACCCTGTCTATGTCCTCGGAGGAGAAGTTCACCTTACCCTTAGCCACCAGCCGGCCCTTGGGGTCAAGGACGCTCACCACGCTCCCGGAGGGAAAGACCCCCTCAACCCTGACCACTCCCGCCGGCAGCAGACTTTTTCCGCCCTTTAGAGCCCTAACCGCACCCTCGTCTATAATCAGGATTCCCTCAGGCTCTTCCAGCATCGCTATGACCTTTTGCTTGTTCCTGAGCCTCTTCCTTGAGGGTTCTATCAGCGTTCCGTTGCCCTTCCCCTCGGCCACGGCCACTAAGTTCTCCTCCTTGCCCGTGATTACTACGGGAATGTTTAGGAGGGAGGCGAGCTTTGAAGCTTCCAGCTTGCTCCTCATTCCTCCGGTTCCGAAGCTGCTTCCCGTATCTTTGACCAGCTCCATTACCGAATCCACATCTCTTACCTTAGAAACCACATTTCCCTCCCTGTCCCGCAGGCCCGCCGCGGAAGAGAGCATCACCAGAAGCTCTACCTCCATCATGTAGGAAACGTAGACCGAGAGGAAGTCGTTGTCTCCAAAGACCAGCTCGCTGACCGCCACGGCATCGTTCTCGTTTATGACGGGGATAATTCCCAGGCTGAGCATGTTCTCCATGGTATTCCTGGCGTTCAGGAAGCGTTTCTCGTTCTTCGCTTTAAAGATATCACTGGTAAGAAGCACCTGTCCCACCACGAGGCCGTAGTTGGAGAATATGGTGTCGTAAAGGTGCATCAGGTAGGCCTGCCCTACGGCGGAAACCGCCTGCTTTAAAGAAAGCTCGGTGGGTCTTTCCAACAGGCTGAGCCTCTTCACACCGCAAAGAACCGCTCCGGAGGAGACCACTATGACCTGATGTCCTCTGCTCTTCAAATCTTTGATGCTCTCCGCAAGGCTGGATACGAATCTCAGGTCTATGTCTCCGCTTTCGGTTTGGAGGAGATTAGAGCCCACCTTGACGAGGATTCTCATCGCTCAGCTCTCGGACTTAGGCACGACTATGTAAAACTTCTTCTTTCCCACCTGAACCTTTAGCTCACCTTTAAGCTCTATCTCCCGGTATGGGTCGGTGATTTTCTCAAAGTTAACCTTCAGGCCTCCCCCCTGTATTATGCGCCGTGCCTCGTTCTTGGAACCGACGGCGCCTATATTCCTCAGCAGCTCCAGAGCCTTTATACTGCCCGGCGGTACCTCTACCTTGGGAGCATCCTCGGGAAACTCCCTCTTGGAGTAAGTTCTCTCAAACCATTCCAGAGCCTCCTGTGCCGCCCGGGTGGAGTGGAATCTCTCGGTTATGGTGAAGGCCAACCTCTTCTTGGCTTCCATAGGGTGGAGGCTCTTCTTGAACTGCTCTATCTGGCTCCGGGTGTAATCAGTCAGCAGCAGATAATACTCCCACATGAGTTCGTCGGACACCGACATGAGCTTGCCGAACATGCTCCTGGGTTCTTCTGTTATGCCCACGTAATTGCCGTAGGACTTGGACATCTTCCTAACGCCGTCAAGTCCCACCAGCAGCGGCATGGTGATGCACACCTGAGCCTCCTGCCCGTACTCCCTCTGTATGTCTCTGCCTATTAGAAGGTTGAACTTCTGGTCTGTGCCTCCCAGCTCTACGTCCGCCCGCATGGCCACCGAGTCGTAGGCCTGCAGCAGGGGATAGAGAAACTCGTGCACGTGTATGGGTCTTCCCTCCCTGAACCTCTTGGAAAAGTCCTCCCTCTCCAGCATTCTCGCTACCGTGTACTTGGCCGACAGCTCTATCATTCCCTTAGCTCCCAGGCTCTCCAGCCAGGAGCTGTTGAATAAGATAGTGGTCTTTTCCGGTTCAAGAACCTTATAAACCTGATGTTCGTAAGTTTTGGCGTTCTCAAGAACCTGTTCTTTGGTGAGCGGCGGTCTTGCCTCGCTCCGGCCGGTCGGGTCTCCTATGGTGGCGGTGAAGTCCCCGATTATAAAGTAAACCTCGTGCCCCAGCTGTTGGAACTGGCGCATCTTTTGAAGCAGAACCGTGTGTCCCAGGTGCAGGTCTGGAGCCGTAGGGTCAAAGCCCGCCTTTACCCTTAGAGGCTTTCCCCTTTCTAACTTTCGCAGAAGCTCCTCTTCGTTTATAACCTCGGAGGTTCCCTCCTTCAGGAGTTCAAGCTGCTCTTTGGGAGTCATGCGTAAAGATTATAGTTTAAGAGGATAAACCGAGGCGGGCTTAAGCCCGCCTCGGTGGGGATATCAGCCGGATACCTTCTGGGGTTTGGCCAAGAAAGGCTCAAGGCCTTGCTCTTGCGCCCACTTCTGGGCAAAGTCGTATGCGGCGTTGGCCGTGGCTATGTTCTTCTCTATGAGTTCCAGCTTCTTCTTGAACTTCCTCTCTATCGCCGAGTCAAGGGAGGCCGTTCCACCGGAAGCTACGAACTTCTTGAGGAACCTGGCCTTTATGCCCTCCTCTATGGCCTCCTTGCCCACCAGTTGGGTGGCTCCGAAGAAGGCTCCCAACATGGCCATATTGGTAGCAAGCTCCGTTCCGGCCACCTCCATGGCGAACTTGGTGGCGGAGAAGTTGAGCACTTTAACATCAAGGGAGTCCAGATACTCCTTGTCGTGTTCTTCCAAAAGGTCCTCTTCCGAGTTTATTATTATCAGACCCTTCCTCTTTATTCCGGAATAAAAGGGCATTGTGTAAGATTTGCCCATGGTAATGACCTGAGGGTGAAAGACCATTATCACGTCCGGATACACCACCTCTCCTCTGTCGTATATGGGCTCAAGCCCTATCCTGGCATAGCTCTCTGCGGGAGCCATTCTCTTCTCGGCTCCGAAAAAGGGATTGGAAACGGCGTAATAACCCTCGTAGTCTGCGGCGGTGGCTATTATGTGGGCGGCCGTAACGGCTCCCTGGCCGCCTATGGCGGGCATCCTTACGTTTACCCTTCTCCTGTTCATATCAAGCCCTCCTCTTTCTTCCTCTTTATGACTTCCTTGGCCTCGTCCGTCATGTATTCAAAAAACTTAAACCTTTCCTTGTCGGTCTGCCTCATCTCCCAAAGGCCCTGGTCCGCGTTAAGTCCTATCTCCAGTATGCAGGGGGTATACAGGTGTATGTAGGTGGGACCCACCTCCCTTGCCACGTATATGGCCTGCTTTATCACCTTCTCCACCTTCTTGGGTGAAGAGACGGTCATTCTAACTACGTAGTGGCAGCCGGAATCTATGGCCAGTTGCCACATGGGGACCTTGTCAAACTGCTTACCCTTAGGTGCCATCTTGAAGACCTGTCCCTTAACGGTCATTCCACTTTCCTGCCCTCCCGTGTTCGCATAAACCTCGTTATCAAAGCATATGGTCGTAATCTTCTCCTGTCTGAAGAAGGACTGGAGCGTGCAGTCAAGACCTATGTCAACGGTAGCGCCGTCCCCTGCGAGGACTACCACGTCCTTGACCTTGTCGGGGAACCTCCACTCAAGGGTCCTTTTTATGCCCGAAGCTATCGCGTTCTGGTTTCCGAAGAGGGAGTGAACCGTGTGCAGCGCTATGTGGGGAAAGACCAAAGAGGTGCAGCCCGTTGAGTTAACTATTATCGTCTCCTCGGGGTTGGGCAAAGATGCGAGTATGTACCTGAAGGCGGCGGATTCGGGACAGCCCGCACATAGGGAGTGCTCCTCTACCAGCTCCTTGGCATAGGGCAGGTCCATAACACCCCTCTTGGGGTTGCCCCAGGTGGCCTTCTCCTCAAGGTCAACTATCTCCTGGGGCATAAACTCTTTTAATTCCTCGTTTATCTTGAAAATCTCATATGACATGCTTCGCCTCCTTTCCGAGGGTTTTAAGAACCTCTTTAACTATAACTTCGGGCGGCATGGTCATACCGCCGGCGACTCTCGGCGAGCCCACTATGGGCACATCTGTCTTTCCGTAAAGGACTCTTCTTACTTCCCTCTCAAGCCAGCCTATAACGTTGAACTCCGGAACGAAGACGTACTTCGCATTTCTTAGAGCCTGAAGAATCTCCTCTCCGGGGAAGGGTCTTATGGTCTTTAGCCTTATGACCCTCGTAGGAACACCCTCGTCCTCCGAGAGGATTATCGCCGCCTCTTTGGCCTGAGCGCCCGCGGTTCCGGAAGCTATGAGAACCACCTCGGCTTCGGGATTTCCGAACTCCTCTATCAATCCTCTGAGGTAGTGTTTGGCGTAAGGTCTTGACCTCTCTATGGCAGACCTTACCTCAAACTGCCAACTGGTATGGCTCGCGTAGGATATGTAATTGGACTTCATGACGTAGGGGTCCCTTAAAAATCTCCCGGGAGCCATCTCCATGTCTATGGGGGGCATGGGAGCCTTGTAGGGGTCGTAAGGGGGAAGCGCTATGTCGTCGGGCGGAAGCATTACCGCTTCACGGGTGTGGGATATGAAAAATCCGTCTATTGCGGTTATCACGGGAACGTGAACATCGGGCTGCTCGGCGACCACAAAGCCGGCGAGAATCATCTCAAAAAGCTCTTGGGCGTTCTCCGCATGCCAAACCATGCAACCGGTATCAAGCAGGAAGGATATCTCAAGGTTGTCGGGCTGTATGGTCAGAGGAGAGTTCACACCCCTCGCCATGAGAACCAGTTGGAGAGGGAGCCTTGAACCGGCCCACATGGGGAAGTTCTCCATGGCTCTGAGGGTTCCGGGACCAGAAGTGGTGGTTATAGTCCTTCCTCCCGCCATAGCACAGCCGGCCACCTCGGACATGACGCCGAACTCCGACTCGCCCCTGAAGTATACTCCCACGTATCCTTCCACCCACAGCTCACCTATCAGGTGGGCGGCCTCCGATTGGGGAGTTATGGGATACGAAACGGAAGCGTCCACGGAGGCCCTCTTGACAGCCTCTTTGACCACCTCCGAGCCGGTCATAAACTGCTTCTCTCTGGGAGCCTCAAATAGAAGGTAGTCGGGAGAGACTACCCTCTGACCCGCTCTATTGTATTGAACCTGCTGGGTTTCCTGCATACCTACACCTCCTTGAACAGCTCACCTAAATTTAGTTCAAAATCCTTTAAAGTGCATGATTTAACTTTCCCTTCCCCGTATCCGAAGGAGCAGACCTCATAAGAGTTATTCTTCAGCGTAAACACCTCAACCGCTCTTTCCCCCGGGAATACGAGCCACAGCTCCTTTACGCCGTGCTTTGCGTAGATTCTCTTCTTGTCTTCGGTGTCCCTCTTCAAGGTTGAAGGTGATATTACCTCAACCACCAGGTCGGGAGAGCCGAATATCCCCCTTTCCTTTACTATCTCGGAATTCTCCTTGGAGACGAATACCACATCCGGCTGGACTACGTTGGTGTCTGACAAGATAACATCTACGGGTGATACGAATACCTCTCCGAGGTTTTTCTTTTCAACGAAGCTATCCAAGAGCATTACTATCCTTTTTACAAGCCTCTGATGCGTTGTGCTCGGAGCCGGCATCTCAAGTAGTTCCCCCTCCAAGACCTCATACCGTTTATCGTCGTCAAGCTTGAGGTAATCCTCGTAAGTCCACCTCTGGGTAGCTGTTGCCATTACTTGCCCAGCTCCTTCTTGACCTCTTCCGCGACCCTTATGAACTTCTCAAGTTCCTCGGTATGCTGGTCTCTGAGGGTAATCATGGCGTCCTCGTGGCCCGCATTACCGCAGAGGGCTATGGTAAAGCAGTCCGTCTCGGCCCTTATTATCTTCAGCGCAACGTTGGCGTAATGGCAGTGAACTCCTACGAATATGCAGGCCTTTATATTGTTATGCCAAATCGTGAGGTTGGGGTGGTTGGGGTTTATCTCCTTTTCGGGGTCTATCTTGGGATACTTGGGTCTGTAGTCGTACATGGGTATTATCTTTGCGCCGAGAGTCTCTGCAATCTTCCTGACCAGCTTTGCCTTCTCCTTTGCCTCCTCGTTCCAGGAGTACAGAACCTGGGGCCCCGGAAATATGGTGGGATTTTCCCTCGTGAGCATGGCCTTCGCCGCCTCGCGCATGGCCACCTCTTCGTCCACTATCTCGTTGAACAGGAGTGCCTTTCCGGGTGGAGGTGTTAGCACTCCCTCATAAACGGCAACGGGATAGGGTGAATAACCTGATGGACCTAAGCTTGCCATATTAGACCTCCTGTAAGACTTAAATTTATTTGCAGGCAGCTTCCTCTCTGTTCTCTGCGTAAACCATCTCTATGGCGTTCCTTTTAAGAAGGTCGGAACAGACGTATACGCACAGAGCGCAACCTTTACATCTCGCATACATCACGTAGGCGTGATGCTCATCGTCCGTGTACATCAGGGTGTTGGGTTCCGGACAGAAGAGGGTGCACTGTTTGCAGTTGTATTTGGTGCATTCGTCGTTAATCACCTTAGCGACATAATACATACTCCGCCTCCTAAGTCAGGTTGTAGAATAACAATATAATGAATCTTTTATAGGATTACAAGTGCGGCCTATGGAAGCCTTAGAGAGCTGGCTCCTTCTATCCCAGATAAAGGGTTTGGGAAATAAGAGTTTGAAGAAGCTCTGGGAGCATTTCTCAAGCGCGCGGGCAATTTTAAAGGCAGACCGGCGGGAGCTAACGAAAATAGTGGGTGAAGCAAAGGCCAAGGCCATCTCGGACAGGGAAGGGGTGAGCGGACGTGCACTTGGGGAGTTGCTCAAAGTAATTGAGAGAGAAGGTATAGGTTATCTAACCTTAGAGGACGAGGCATACCCGGCAGGGATAAAGGCCATAGAGGACCCTCCTGCCGTTCTCTTTTACAGGGGAAGGCTCTTTGATTTGCCCTTGGCGGGTATAGTTGGAACGCGCAGACCCACCGGCTACACCCTCAACCTGGTGAAGGCAAGCGCCGCCAAGGTGGTAGAGGCGGGTATGGGGGTGGTTTCGGGGGGTGCCAAGGGAGTGGACTGGCTCGCCCACGAGGGAGCCGTTGAAAGAGGAGGACACACCCTTTGTATATTGGGGTGCGGAATTTTAAAAACTCCCAATTACCTTTTAAACCTCCTCTCTTATCCCAATACGCTACTTATGTCCGAATTTCCACCGCTTCAGACGGGGGATAGATACACCTTTCCCAAAAGGAACAGGCTGATAGCCGCCATGAGCGAGTTTGTGTTCATTCCGGAAGCCGGAGCTAAGAGCGGCAGCCTAATCACGGCCGACTATGCCATTAAATACGGCAAAAGGGTTTACGTTCACATAGGCATAGGTAGCTCCGACAGCTGGGAGGGCTGTTATAAACTCCTGAAGGAGGGGAGAGCGCAGATAGTAAAGGACATTGAGGAAGTATTAGAAACTACCGCCTTCGGCGGTGATTCATTGTTGAGATTTTTAAGAACCCCCAGAAAGCTGGAAGAGATAATTGAGTGGACCGGCAAGAGCTACTCTGAGGTAAACGCCATTCTCTTGGACATGGAGATGGAGGGAAAGCTCAGAAGGGTAGGCAGCTACTATCAAGCTCTTTGAAGGTGGCTCCTTATCAGTTCCAAGGCCTTTTCCACGCCCACGCTCGCCTTCTCCCTTATACAGGTGTCCATGTAAGGACTCAAGGGCGTTTCTTCGGGGTTTACCTCTATCAGGTAGGCACCTCTCTCCTTGGCCTCTATAGGTAGCTGTGCCGCCGGGTAAACCATACCGGAGGTTCCGACCACGAGAAAGACGTCGCTGGCCTTGGCCGCTCTGTAAGCTTCCTCAAGGGCGTCTATAGGTAAGCTCTCCCCGAACCAAACGACGCCGGGTCTCAGGAGCCCACCGCAGGAGGGACATGCAGGCGGTAGAACCTTTAAAGGCGCTTCATAATTGAAATCCTCGTAAGTGCAACGGGTACACCTGAGCTTCCAGATATTTCCGTGCAGCTCAATTACCCTCTTTGAACCAGCTCTCTGGTGGAGTCCGTCAACATTCTGGGTAATCAAGGTAAAGTTCGGGAACTCCTCTTCCATTGACGCCAAGAGCCTGTGGCCTCTGTTGGGCTCGGCCTCTTTTATCTTAAGCCTCCTGTAGTCATACCATTCCCACACCAGCTTGGGGTCTCTCCTGAAGGCCTCCGGACTTGCAAGCTCTTCGAGTTTATACCTCTCCCACAGACCTCCCGCTCCCCGAAAGGTGGGTATTCCGCTCTCTGCAGAGATACCTGCACCCGTAAGGACGGCTATCCTCAGTCGCATACCTCCCTCGTTTCCCTTTTAACGAGCTTGCCGTCCTTGTAGTAATCGGTCTTGACCACCGTGCAGCCTCCCCTTCTGGCCACCGGTCTTGAGTAAACCTCCTTTCTCCCGTCCTCCGAGTAATACCTGACCGGCTTGTTCATGTGGGCGGCCTGCCTTGAAGAACGGACGGCTACCTCGGTCATAGTAGCGCCGGCTATGGCTCCAAGCACACCTCCTAAGACGGCACCTCTCCATCGGTTCTTGGAGTCTATCATCGCACCGGCCACACTACCTACACCGGCACCCACCGCGGCACCCTGATACGTTCCTTGGGAGGTGATGTAGGGTTGTCCGCAGCCTACCAACAGTCCGGCCATCACGCTCAAAGCGAGCAGCTTCTTCATACTACACCTCCTTACGTGTATATTTTCTAATATGGGTCTAAAGGACGGCTTGGTAAAGAAAAACGAATACGTTTACGAGCTTCCCGCGGACACTATCCAGGAACAGAGGGTTCCGGTGATACTTTACCTGAGCCCAAAGCTCTTTGAACTCTTGGAGGAGGAGGCGGTAAGGCAGGCGGCCAACGCCGCAACCTTGCCGGGAGTGGAAAAGGCCGTTTACGTCATGCCCGACGTCCACGTGGGCTACGGCTTTCCCGTAGGCGGTGTAATGGCAACCGACACGGAAGGCGGAATAATCAGTCCGGGAAGTGTGGGCTACGATATAAACTGCCTACCCGAAGGAACTGAAATACTCTCGGAATACGGATACAGGTTCAGAATAGAGGAGTTTAAAGGGGAGAACCTCGTAGGTGTTTCTGATAAACTTACCCCAAAGAGCGTTCAGCCGGTTCTTCTTTTCAAGAAGAAGGATAAGAAACTTTTAAGGATAAGAACCCGCCTGGGATACGAGATAAGTCTTACTCCAGACCACCCCGTTCTTACATCTGAAGGTATGAAAGAGGCGCGGTTCATAGGTATAGGTGATAAGGTAGCAGTATATCCTTTCAGAGGTATTGAGTATGAAGAACCTAAAAGGTTTTTGATTCTTGAGACCACGGGCAACCCCTCTTACGATAGAGAGCTTTCAAAAAGGGGGTTGCTCCCTCTTTACTCCGATAGCGATAAACTTCCCGTGCTCTTAAAGCTTATAGGCTACGCAACGGGAGATGGCAATCTTGGGAGGGGCAGAATAAACCTTTACGGCTCTAAGGAGGCTCTGTCTGTGATAGCTGAGGACATCAGAAGACTCGGTTTCTCTGCCTGCGGCATATATACGAGAAGGAAAAGAATCCAACTTAGAGGAAAGATATACACAATGGAGGAAAACTCCCTTTACATACCTTCTAAATCTCTTACATCTATGTTTCAAAGATTGGGGGTTCCGTTTGGCAAGAAGACCACTCAGAACTTTGAGGTGCCCTGCTGGATATTTAAGCTTCCAAAGTGGATGAAGAGGCTTTACCTTGCGGCCCTTTTCGGAGCGGAAATGAACAAACCTATGACCTTTAACGGATACAACTTCATAAACCTCACCTTCTCTATGAGCAAGCACCCCCAGTATGCGAACAGTGGACGCAGGTTCGTAGAACAGATAAAGAAAATGCTCAACGAGCTGGGTGTGCGAACTCAGGAGATAGAGAGCTTCAAGGAGGGCAAGAGCTTAAGGTTCAGACTTAGCGTGTCTATGGAGGAGGAGAATCTTATCAGGTTCTTAGAGGGGATTTCCTACGAGTATTCCCCCTATAAAGAGGGGTTATCCAGACTTGCCGCTGCCTATCTGAGGTATAAAAGGACTGTGAAAGAGGAACGGAGAATAAAAGCCAAACAAGCGAGCTTCTTGAAAGCGTCAGGTATGAGCGTTAACGAAATAGCGAGAGCGTTAAACATAAACAAACGCTTCGTTGAGAGAAGCATATACGAGGGAAGAAGCTCTGTCAGGGTGGGCAAAAGTGCTCTCACCTTTGAGAAGTGGGTAAAGGAAAACACAAAGGGAGGTATTGTCTGGGATACGGTGGAAGAAATAGGGGAGCTACCCTATAACGGCTGGGTTTACGACTTTACGGTAAGGGAAAAGGAGCACAATTTTGTAGCCCAGAGCTTTGTAGTTTCCAACTGCGGAGTTAGACTTATAGCCACCGAGCTAAGCGCAAAGGAGGTCGTTCCACACATAAAAGGAATAATGGGGCAGATGCTAAAAAACGTTCCCGCCGGCGTTGGTTCTACGGGGGATATAAGGCTCTCCAAAAAACAGATGAGGGAGGTTCTGGTAAAGGGTGCCAAGTGGGCCCTGGAGCAGGGCTTTGGCTTTGAAGAGGACGTGGAGCATATAGAGAGCTTCGGAGCTTTGCCTCAGGCCGACCCCGATAGCGCTTACGAGGAGGCCTACGAGAGAGGCTCGGACGAGCTGGGAACCGTCGGAAGCGGAAACCACTTCGTTGAGCTTCAGGTGGTTGAGGAGGTGTATGACGAGGAGAAAGCGCAAGCCTTAGGTGTCAGGGAAGGGCAAGTTCTGATAATGGTTCATTCCGGCTCAAGGGGATTTGGACATCAAGTCTGTATTGATTACCTGAAGGTGGCTTTAGACTCATCTCAAAAGTATGGTATAGAGCTTCCCGACCCGCAGCTGGCCTGCGTACCTTTCAATTCGGAGGAGGGACAGAGCTACTTCAAGGCTATGTGCTGTGCCGCCAATTACGCCTTTGCCAACAGACAGATACTCGGCTTTAAGGCGGCCGACACTTTAAGGAGATACTTGGGGCTTAGGTGGGAGGATTTGGGATACAGGCTCGTATACGACCACGCCCACAACATAGCCAAGGTGGAAAAGCACCGTATAGGGAACAAGCTGAAGGAGGTGATAGTCCACAGAAAGGGAGCCACGAGGGCCTTTCCCCCTTACAACCCGGAGGTTCCACCCGCCTACAGGGACGTGGGGCAGCCCGTAATCATTCCCGGAGACATGGGCAGAGCCTCTTACCTGCTCACGGGACAGGATTCTTCCATGGGCATGAGCTTTGGAACCGCCTGCCACGGAGCCGGGAGGCTCATGTCAAGGAGGAAGGCCAAGAAGTTCGTAAAGGAGCGGGGGCTTGAGAAGGTGATATCCGGACTTACCGTGGTCGCCAGAGGCAGGGGAACCATAATGGAGGAGATACCCCAGGCTTACAAAGATGTATCCGAGGTCGTGGAGGTGGTTAGCGGCCTGGGTATAGCCGTCAAGGTGGCGAGGCTAAAGCCCATAGGAACCCTGAAAGGCTGATTGCAGTAGAATAATCTACCCATGATAGACCTGGGACTAATCAGGAAAAGCCCGCAGCTGGTTAAGGAGAGGCTATCTAAGAGAGATAAGGAGCTGGCCAGGCTAATAGACCAGGTGTTGGATTTGGACAGGGAGCGCCGGTCTCTGCTCACGGATATAGAGAGTCTGCGGGCAGAAAGGAATAGAAAGAGTAAAGAGATAGGACTTTTGAGGAAGCAGGGCAAGGACTCCACGGCGGTTGAGGAGGAGGTTCGGCGTATAAAGTCGGATATAGAGGGACGCCAGCAGCGTTTAGAAGAGGTTCAAAGGGAACTTAAGACTTTACTCCTAAGGATTCCCAACCTTCCCCACGAGAGCGTTCCGGTGGGAGAGGACGAGGAGGACAACCTTGAGGTGAGAAGGTGGGGAGAGCCGCCGGACTTCGGCTTTGAGCCAAAACCCCACTGGGAGATAGGCCAGCGCTTGGGCATACTTGACTTTGAGAGAGGTGCTCGGCTCTCGGGCAGTCGCTTCACCGTGGTCAAGGGGTGGGGTGCCAAGCTGGAGAGGGCTTTAATGAACCTCATGCTTGATATGCACTCTAAGAAGGGCTACGTGGAAGTGCTGCCGCCCCATCTGGTAAGGCCGGAGATTCTGGAGGGCACCGGACAGCTACCCAAGTTTGAAGAGGACCTGTACAAGTGCGAGAGGGACGAGCTGTATCTTATACCCACCGCCGAGGTTCCGCTCACCAACCTCTTTAGGGGAGAGATACTCAAGGAGGAGGAGTTGCCCATATACCTGACCGCCTACACGCCTTGCTACAGAAGGGAGGCCGGCTCCCACGGCAAGGACATAAGGGGAATAATCCGGCAGCACCAGTTCAGCAAGGTGGAGCTGGTGAAGATAGTCCACCCCGATAGCTCCTACGAGGAGCTGGAGAGGCTCACCCTGGACGCCGAAGAGGTGCTCAAAACGCTGGGACTGCCTTACAGGGTGGTAGAGCTGTGCACGGGAGACCTGGGCTTTTCCGCCGCCAAGACCTACGATATTGAGGTGTGGTTGCCCTCTCAGAACAGATACAGAGAGATATCTTCCTGCTCCAACTGCGAGGACTTTCAGGCAAGGAGAATGAACACCAGATTTAGAGACTCCAAGGGTAAGAACAGGTTCGTCCACACCCTCAACGGCTCGGGGATAGCCATAGGCAGGACTATAGCCGCTATACTTGAGAACTATCAAAGGGAGGACGGCTCGGTGGAGGTGCCCCCGGCCCTGCGAGACTATCTCGGAACAGATGTAATAAGGCTCTAAGAGGCTTCCAGAGCTTGCCTCAGTGCCGATAGGGCTATATCGGCTCTGTTTTCCATCTTCTCCTTCTCTTTCTCTTCCGAGAAGAAGCTCAGCAGCTGTTCCTTTGTGGGAACCTCACCCGTCTCCTTTACCAGCTGGCACATGTAGTCGGTTATAGCCAAAAGCTTCTTGCACCTTTTGGTGGCGTTGAACTTGCAGTCCGTTATTTTGTCCCCCTGACGGGAAACGAACACGCTGACCCTATGACAGCCTTCCTTACACTCTCCTACGGCTCCTTCTACCTTCTCCTGGGTGAAGTTCTTCAGTCCCTCTTTAAGGTAATCCGCCACTTTCATGGTTGTCTATTATACTATTCCTGATGATACTCAGCGACTTGTCGGTCAAGGAACTCATAAACAAAGGCGAGCTGAGTGTAAGCCCCTTTGAGGAGGAGAACCTGCAGTGCTCTTCCATAGACCTGAGACTGGGCGACGAGATCGCCCTGTATAAAAACCAAAGCTGTATAGATATAAGGGAGGCGAGCATAGAGGTGGAGAAGGTAAAGATAGGAGAGGAGGGCTTTGAGATAAAGCCCCGGCAATTTCTTCTGGCAACCACCCTTGAGTACATAAAGCTGCCAAGATACCTTACCGCCTTCGTGGAGGGACGCTCCTCTTTGGGTAGGCTCGGTTTATTTATAGAGAACGCGGGTTGGGTGGATGCCGGCTTTGAGGGTCAAATCACCCTTGAGCTTTTCAACGCAAACCACTGCTCCATAAGGCTATACAAGGGGCTTAGGATATGCCAACTGGTGTTTGCAAGGCTGGACAGAAACCCCGAGAAGGTTTACTCGGGAAAGTATAAGGGCCAGAGGGGTGCCACCGCGTCTAAGATTTACATGGATAGGGACCTATGAGGCTGCTGCTGCTCTTGCTGGGAGCCCTGTTTATCTCCTCTTGCGTGGTTCAGATAGAAGAGGAGAGACCCAAGCACGTCAAGGTTAAGAAGGCACCGCATAAACCCAAGAGGGAACCCAGTATCAAGAAACCTTCCCCCACGAAGAAGGAAAAACCGAAGGCCAAGGTGCAAAAGAGGCCTAAGGGAAGAGTTCCCACCTACCTCACTCCCCTCAAAGGAAAGCCGGTTAAGGAGGGAAGGGGATACTTCATAAGGTCTTCCTGCAACAAGTTCTTCAGAGCCGTTGAGGCGGGCAAGGCCATATACGTGGGTAAGGACCTAAAGGCCTACGGCTGGACCGTGATAGTCAGGCAAAGGGACGGATACCTCGGTGTATATACCAGAACCGGCGAGCTTTTCGTGAAGGAGGGCGAGAAGATAAGAAAGAGACAGCTTTTGGGCAAGGTGGGTAAGAGGAAGGGTGTATGCGGCATATACTTTGAGCTTAGAGACAGACGCGGCAGGCCGATAAGGGTCGTGCTGACGGGAGGGCGCTGAGGGTTATCCCTTAACCTTGGGCTCGTCTCCGCTCAGGAGTCTATCCAGATTCGGCTTGTGTTTGTAGAGTATGAGAAAAGCTATCACCACGGAGGCGGCGACACTCCAGAGGGGAAAGCCGAGGATAAGCAAAATAAAGGGAGCGAGGGCAGAGGCTATCATAGAGGATAGGGACACATAGCCCCACTTGAGCAAGGAAGCTATCCACACAAGAAGAGCTAACAGCGCCGCGGTTTTAGATATCGCCAGCAGAACGCCGAAGGCGGTGGCTACGCCCTTGCCACCTCTGAAACCGGCGAACAGGGGAAACATGTGGCCCAAAACGGGAGATAGGGCAACCAGAAAGAAAGAAAAGGAAGATATACCAAAGACCGCCGCTCCCAAAGATGCAGGCAGGAAACCCTTAAGGAAGTCAAGGAGAAACACTAAGACCGCATACTTCTTGCCCAAGGCTCTGCCCACGTTGGTGGCTCCCACGTTTCCGCTACCTACGCTCCTTATGTCTATCCCCTTAAGTTTGGCTATGAGTTCTCCGAAGAGTATGGAGCCCAAAAGGTATCCCAGCAGGCTCAGTATTACGGTAAGCATAGATAATATTCTATGTTAGGCCACCGCGGAGCGGTATTGAAAAAAACTTGCAATTTAGATTAATTCGCAATAAACTATATGTATGGAGGTTAGGAAAATGAGAAAGGTGAGCAAAGAAGACATACTGAACCTCTACGAGTACGAGAAGGTCAGAGACCAGAAGATAAGGGAGATTACCCAGCTAAAGAAAAAAAGAAGAGTCCACGTAGGGGACAAGATTACCATAGTCTTTGAGAATTACGATACCGTATGGTTCCAGATACAGGAGATGATAAGGGCGGAGAGAATGGTGAAGGACGAAGACATTCAGTTTGAGATAGACACCTACAACGAGCTTATACCCGAAAAGAACCAGCTCTCCTTCACCCTCTTTATAGAGATTCCCGATGAGGCTGAAAGGAGGAGAGAGCTACCAAAGCTTGTTGGAATACACAACAGCGTATATTTCCACATAGGCAACAAATACACCCTAAGAGCCTATGCCGAAGAGCGCAGCGACGAGGATTACGAAACGGGTAAGGCTGCGGTAGTTCACTTCATGAAGGTGGACTTGACACCCGAACAGGTGGAAGCCTTTAAGAAGGAGCCGGTAAGGATTGAGATAAACCACGAGAACTACAAGGCTATGGTGGAGTTGCCCGAGGAGGTTAAAAGGGAGCTGGTTAAAGACTTAGAGGCCGATTAATCCCTCTTTACGAGTCCCATCTTCTCAAGCTCTCTGAAGACCTTCATAACGTATCTGGAGCGCTCCTTTGCCCTTCCCTTTCCCTTGTTATAGCAGTCTATAGCCTTCCAGGTTAGCCCCAACTCGTGTATGCACTGACTCAGAACCCAGGCCCCTATGTATATGTTGTAGCAAGGCTCCCAGAGGTCTTTCTCGCTGCCGCCGTACTTCCTTATCTTAGGTAGCCAGAAGGAGTTTATCTGCATAATACCTATGTCGTAGGTTCCGTTTCTGTTTCTGTTGAAAGCCTTGGGATTTAGGTTGCTCTCCACCTTGGCTATGGCATAAAGCAGGTACGGGTTGACGTTGTAATACCTTCCCGCACCCTCAAAACAGCTCCACAGTTCGTTTGAGATGGCAACCCACGGAAAAAGAAGTGCCGCAAGCAGGAGTTTATCCCTTAATCTCATCAAGCTTTCTCGCGGCGGCAAAGAGAACCGCCTCGGCGACAACCTTATCTTCCACTTTGGCAGTTCCCTTCATCTTGGAGAGGGTCCTCTTTATGGATATCGCTTCCAGCTCAAGTAGGAGCCTGTCTCCCGGAAATACGGGGCGCTTGAACCTCGCTCCGTCTATGCCCGCAAACACCACGCCGTATTTGCCTATCTCCAGGTCCAAGGACTTTATCATCAGTATGCCGCCCACCTGAGCGAGGGCTTCAAGTATGTACACCCCGGGAAAGAGGGGGAATCCCGGGAAGTGCCCCTGAAATACAGGCTCGTTGGCGCTGACGTTCTTAATACCTACTATCCTCTCTCCCTTTTTGTATTCCAAGATTCTGTCCACCAGCAGAATGGGATACCTGTGGGGTAGAATGCTTTGAATCTCAAGTATATCCATCTTTACTATTATCTTACAGCAAACCTTAGTGTGCAACGCGAAGGTTCGGTGAGGTGTTCAGTGTTTCATGTGTCCGCTCCCGTGGCCGTGTTTGTCTTTGTGTCCCATGTTCAGGTGCTTGATAAGTTCTTCATCTATTTCTTTGAAGGAGTAAAACTTACCCCCCTTGGCGAACTTCTTAGCCCTTGACTTGCTCTTGAAGGCGGCCAGGTCGGTTCCCATGGGTCCACCCTCTATGGGCACGTAGTAGGCTCTCTTGCCGTTTATCCACTTGCCGCTCTTGTAATCCTTCACCCATATCTCCTTAACCTTGTCCTTGTTCTTGAGGTAATACTCTATGATGTGCTTGGGTGATTCGGCGTAAACGTACTTGCCGTCCTTTAGCTTGGCCTGAGAGGTCAGGTTGGGAACCATGTTAACGTCCATGGTGCAGATAACACACCTCGTTCCCTTGGGTGGGTCAACGGGCTGTCCGAGGGCTACAACGGAAGTTGCAAATGCCAGTGCAATTAAAAGCTTCTTCATGTTTTATACCTCCTTAAAGCTTATTTGTTCCCACTCCAAAGTCGTAAACTATGCTCCCGCCCATATTGCCTTGGAGGAGAATTCCCAAAACCCCTACGGTGAGGAGCAAAAGATATACCGCTCTGAGCGCGGCCGACGGTTTAAATATCAACAGACTCCTGATTGCAAATATTACGGCAAAGAGAAGCGCAAGGTATATACCTACACTTTCGTGGGTGTGAAGCAGCTCCAAGGCTTCTCTCTTGATGGGCACCTCCTCCATGGCCTCGTGGGCTAAGTAGCCGGTGATGGCTGCCGCCACCACGGAGGACGATGCAACGAGCAGGAGCAGGTATTCCAGAGAGTCTAAGTCCCTCTTCCTAAGCAGGTAAAACCCGTTTACCAGCAGGAGCACCACGGGTGTCGCTATTGCAAAGTGAACGACCGGCGGGTGAATTTTGACCAGCGAAGGGTATCGGACGGGTTCGCTTTTTTGGGATTGAGGACTTTCATAGCTCCGCTCCACCTTAGGCTTTGTGTCCTCGTGAACTTCCCCCTTATGGCCAAAAGCTAAAAGGGAAAAGAAGAGGAGGGAGGTGGACGCAACGAGAAGGAGAGCCTTCATCACGCTTTCTCCTTTACTCAATTAGCTCATAGCCGCTTTCTTCTCTGCCCCAACCGCTGAGGGTTCCGTGGGGAGAAAACACGCCTTTGGCGTTTTTACTTTCCAGAAGCTTTTTTATACCTTCCGTAGGAACGTGCCCTTCTACGAACTTCCCGTTTACCACCATGGTGTGGCAGGAACGCTTATCAACGGGAACTCCCAGCTTGTTCTTTGCCTCGTAAAGCTGGTTCTGGGATACCACCTTCCGCTTTACCTTAAAGCCCTTGCTCTCAAGGAGCTGGAAGTATTTATGGCAGCAACCGCAGTTGGGGTTGTATATGGCCGTTATCTCTATCTCGGAAGCCATCAGGCTGCCGCTCAGAGCCAGGCTCAGCCATGCCAATCTAAACATGTCGCTAACCTCCTTCAGGCTTTTACTCTGAAGTTCACCATCATGCCCAGGTCGTGGTGCTCAAGTATGTGGCAGTGGAAGAGGTATATCTGTTCGTATCCGAAGCTGTGGGTAAAGTCTACGGCTATCTTTACCCTCTCAAAGGGAGCCACCAGCACCGTGTCCTTCCAACCCAGGTCTGTGGCCATCAGACCGGAGGAGTTTATCGCCAGAGACCTTATTGATTCCGGGCTGTTTTTCCTCTCCAGCACTTGGAACTGGTATCCGTGAAGGTGCATGGGGTGATACATGCCCGTGTTGTTGACTATCTCCCAAATCTCAACGCTCTTGTTGTTTAAGGTGTATCCGTAATCCTTCAGCGGGTTGTCGTTGTCCCATATCTTGCCGTCTATATAGAATCTCATGCGAAAGACGCTTAGGGGAAAGGTTCTGGTGGGGACGTTGGTGGCGGATATGGAGGCGAGCTGCGATAGCGTAGCAGGAATCCTTTTATCGTAAGAAGAGGAGCCCTTTACCCTCAGCTCAAGGACATCAAACTCGGAGTCCGATACCTGCGCGTTGCCGGAGAGGTTGTGCCGTGAGCTCACGATTTTGAGAATGTCTCCGTCGGAGAAACCGCTCAAGTCAAGGAGTATGTCCGCCCTCTCGCCGGGGCTGAGGAGTATCTCATCAACCCTTACCGCAGAGGCCAAGAGACCTCCCTCTACGCCTATCAGATAAAAGGGAACGAGTGAGTAGCCTTTCTTTACGGAGAGTCTGAACACCCTTGCGTTGGCGCCGTTCAGGAGACGGAATCTGTAAATACGGGGTGATACGTCAAGGTAGGCGTTGGGGGTCAGGTTTGCCAAAATGGTGTTTCCGTAAAACCCCATGAACCTCTGCTGGTAAAAGAGCGAACCGTCGGAGTTAAAGGTCTTGTCCTGAATCACTAAGGGTATGTCCGTTCTTCCCAGCTCCAAGTCCAAGCTCTGCCTGAGCCGTTCCTCGTCCTCGTCCTCTATTATGAGCATGCTCGCCAATCCGAAGTAAGCCTGGCGTCCCGTTATCCCGTGTGGGTGGGGGTGATACCAGTAATTGCCGGAGCGGTCTATTATCGTGAAGTCGTAATTGAGCTTCTCTCCCTTCTTAACCGCAAAGTAGGGGTGGCCGTCGTTGTTGAAGTCCACCCTGAGACCGTGCCAGTGTATTACCGTCTCCTCATCAAGCTGATTGTCCAAGGTAGGCCTGAAACGGCTTCCTTTCCTGAGGACCAGAATGGGGTTTATGTAAGTTTTACCCGAGCTGGAGACCTCGTAAACCATCATCTCTGTATTTCCGTTTATCCCCGCAATCTGGGTCTCTAAGGTTCTGGCCTTGAAGGTGAACTCTCCCTGAGGGGAGAAAAAGCCCAGCAAGCCTCGGTCGGTCGGAAGCAAGAGAGGGTTTTTGCCTCCGGTTGTAGGCGGTGGAGCGTCCCCCGGTGGACTTCCGGGCATGTTGGGCATATCTACTGTGCCCGAGCCTCCACCTCCGCAGGAACTCAGAAGATACCCGGCCGGAGAGAGGGCGAGACCGGAAATCAGGCTTTTCCTTAGGAACTCCCTTCTGTCCATACAATACCCCCTTTTAGTGATGATGTCCTGCTCCGCCGCCTGCCCCGTAGAGTCCTCTGATTTGTGCTTCGGAATCAAGCAGGAAGGTTCCTCTGACCACCACCCTGTCTCCTTCCTCCAAGCCGTGTAGAACTTGGTAATAGCCCTCCGCCCTCTTACCCAGCTTCACCTGCTTGGGCATATACATGCCCTCTTCCACTTCAACGAATACCACCTGCCTCTTGCCTGTATCCACCACCGCGGTCTCGGGCACGGCAACTGCCTCACCCAGCTCGGTTTCAAACTCCACGTTTACGAGGGTGTTGGGCTTTAAGGTTATACCTTTGTTCTTTACGGATATCCTGACCCTCGTGGTTCTTGCCATCTTGTTGGCTTCGGGGAATATGTAATCCACCTCGCCCTCTATAAGCTCCTCTGGGTTGTCCTCCGGGGTGATTAGTGCCGGTGTGCCTTTGCTTATGAGTGGAGCCTCCTTAAAGGGAACCTCCGCCACTATCCAGACCCTTGATATGTCCGCTATCCTGTAGGCGGTTTTGCCCTCTTTGACAAAGCCACCCTCAAAGACACCCTTCTTGAGTATCACACCGCTTACCGGTGAGCGAATCACGTCTCTATTCTTCAGATACTCAAGCTTCTCTTTTGCTTTCTTAATCAGGTCTGCGTCTCCCTTCTTCTTGGCAAGCTCCAGCTCCCTTCTGGCTATCTCAATCTCGGGACTCAGGAGCTTCATGAGGGGCGTTCCCTTCTTCACGAACTCACCCTCAAACCTGCCGAAGGTATCCTCAACCCAAGCGTCCGCCCTGACGGTGATGTCGTAGAAGGCGGAACGGTCGTACTCCACGTATCCCACGGTGGTAAAGCTCTTTACCAGCTCCAGCTTGGATACCGGCTCCACCACTATGCCTATGAGTTGTCTTTTGCCCGGCTTTACAGATATATGTGCTCCGTGTCCTCCACCACCTTCGGCAACGGAACCCTTGGTGAGGGGGACAAAGACGTTCTCCGTTATCATGCTCTCATCGGCAAAGACGGCGCGAATTTGCCAGGGGCCGTCCATGCTTATCTTGAGGGAGCCTTCGTACTCGCCGGGAGCTACCTCCTCAAGTGCCGCAGCGTCCCTCATCTCGTCCATTCCCGGCATGGGGGGCATGTAAAAGTAAAACTCTTTGAGCTTCTTGGGTGGCTCAACCACCACCTTTATCTTGTTGTTTCCCGACTTTATCTCGCTCCCTTTGGACAGGAGAACTACCTTTGTATCTCCCTTCTTCAGGGTTATTATCACGTTGTAGCCGGCGAACTTATCGCTTTGCTGACCGGAAGAGCTGCCACCTTTCTGCCCACCGCCGCTAAATACAAAAACGGCTACGGCAGCGGCAGCTACCG
>JALWEG010000021.1:0-14649 GCA_027014155.1 Aquificaceae bacterium | reverse complement strand
TACCTTTTTCATTGCAGCGCCGCCGCCTTGGCTACCACCTGATTCAGCTCGGTTATGAGCTTTTGCTCCATAAGCTCTAAAGACCAGAGGTTTCTATAAGTCCTCAGGATTTCCCTTATGTCCTCCTTCTCGTAATCAAAGGCCAAGAGCTGTGCTTCCAGCTCCTTCCTCTTTTCGGAAATCTCCTCTCCCAGTTTCTTTAGTATCTCCAAACCGGTTTTGTAGGTATCCCTCAGGGACTCAAACTCACCCGCGACCATCAATTTCAAGTTCTCAAGCTCCGCTCTTTTGGCCTTGAGCTTCTCCTGCTCTTCCAGAACGAGGAGCTTTTCCCTCTTCTCATACCAGACGGGAACCGTAGCGCTGACCCCCACCGATACCATGTCGGGTATATCTGGCCTGAGCATATATCCGCCAAAGAGGGTTATGTCGGGCAGGTGCTCTATCTTCTTCCTCTCTATCCTGCGCTTTATGACCTCAATCTCCTTGTAGAGCTTCTTGACCTTGGTGTTCTTCAAAGGGTTGAACTCCTCAGGGAAGCGGGATAGCTTTACCTTCTCCTCTTTGATGTGTAAGCTTTTACCTATCAAAGCTTCCAGCTTCGCCAGAGCAACCTCCCTCAATCTGATGGCCTTGTGCTTCTCTTCCTCTATCCTTATCAGCTCCGTTTTAAGGAGTATCAAATCCGACAGCAGAACCTTGCCGTAGGTGTATCTGTCCTTGGCTACCTGCAGCAGCGATTCAACCTCCGAGGAAATCCTGTCCAGTATACGCTCGTATACGAAGGAGAACTGATAATCGTAGTAGGCGAGCTTTACCTTCTTAATCAGCTCCTTCCTATAGACCTCCTCGCCCGCGAGCACCACGTCTTTTTTCTGAGACTCAACTCTGGACTGGAGAATCCTCTTCTGGGGAAGGATATACCTCTGGGACAGGTATAGCCCCACGCTGCTCATAGGATTCTTTTTGGTTGGGTAGGGGTAATTCGTGGCAAAGTTGTTTAAGGACATCTTCACGCTGGGGTTAGGCAGGGATAGAGAGAACCTTTCCTTGAACTCCAAGGCTTTTACTTTGTGCCTGAAGGACTTAAACAGAGGATTGCTCCTTGTGGCCTCCCTTATCAAGTCCTCAAGCTGACCCGCCCAAGAAGACGACAGACTAAAGAGCAGTAATGCAAAGCTTAGGAGTTTAACCGCTTTCATAGCCAGATGTAATACTAAGCTTGGCGGGGTGTTAATTCAATATACACATTCCTCGTTTTTTTAACGCAGAATTTAAAAGCCGATTTTTACCCTGAGGAATATCATATTTTGAATTTCGGGGAATGCGTGTATAATAAGAGCCAGTAAGGGGCGACGCAGGAGCGCCCAGCTACCTTGGCAACTGAATAAGGCTAAAAACGGCTCTGAGCTTAGAGCCATGCACTCGGGAAGGAACTCGCTCATAGAGCGTTAAAATCTGAACTTTATGGTAAAAGATCGCCTTCCCGCCTTCTGAGGCCGTTGTGCCTCAATATTCCCAGAAGAAGGGTTGCAGTTATCCCTGCAAAGAAAGGGATTGCGACTTATAGTGATGCTTTCCTGTGTTAGGAAGTCTGGTTGCAGTTATCCCTGCAAAGAAAGGGATTGCGACTAAATCAAAAAAGAAACAATTTATTTAGATAGACAAAATGTTGCAGTTATCCCTGGAAAGAAAGGGATTGCGACTGGGGACGAAATCTCTCGGCATCCCTCTTAAGCCACCACCGTTGCAGTTATCCCTGCAAAGAAAGGGATTGCGACTCCTGGAGAGCCTTTGAGAAGGTAGAGATTATTGTTGAAGTTATCCCTGGAAGGAAAGGGATTACGACTCCCCATTCTTTTTCAGCCACCACCTCAGCCCCCTATAGGTTGAAGTTATCCCTGCAAAGAAAGGGATTGCGACTTCTGTAGCCGAGCTTTTAGCTTGTAGAGTTTTTCCCTGTCTTGGTTGCAGTTATCCCTGGAAAGAAAGGGATTGCGACAGTAGTTCACCGTCTCCGCCGCCCCCCGACGGCTTCTTGCTATGTTGCAGTTATCCCTGGAAAGGAAGGGATTGCGACTCGAGCCACTCGGCGTTGAGTGAGACTATCTCGAATTTGTGTTGCAGTTATCCCTGCAAAGAAAGGGATTGCGACAATATCTGTCCTTCGTCCGCTCTCGTCGGCGGACAATTATGTTGAAGTTATCCCTGGAAAAAAGGGATTGCGACACATCCTTACACACCCTGTCCACTTCCCAGCCCCAGAGTTGCAGTTATCCCTGCAAAGAAAGGGATTGCGACTCTGCCTGCTTTTTCATGGCTACCTGCTTTTCCTCTGTTGCAGTTATCCCTGGAAAGAAAGGGATTGCGACGGGTCGCCCCTAAGGGCTTGGATTTCATCTGGGGAGAGGCGTTGAAGTTATCCCTGCAAAGGAAGGGATTGCGACAACTCATGCGGCTCCTTGATTAGATATCTACTTTTCGTCCGCGTTGAAGTTATCCCTGGAAAGTAAGGGATTGCGTCAAATCCGGAAGTAGAAGTGCCGAATGGGTTTAAGCTTTGCCACAGAAGGCAGAGAAGTTCAGAGGGTAAATTTCAGGAGCCTTTTGGAACCTCTACCGAGATTTCCACCTTTACGTCCTCGCTACCGGCCTTTGCGCTGGCACTTCCCATGAGGTCTCCACCAGAGGCGCTCGCTCCGGCCGATTTGCTGATTCTCGCCGTTATAATCAGGTCTCCCTCTATTACTCTGCGGGAGTCTATCTTATGTTTACCGCTTATCTTGAACCTGTAAGGGAAATCCGGGTTCTTGACCCTCAAAACTGCCAAAGGTTGTGGATTGTCCGGCTTTTTTACGGCTATAATCAAGAAGAAGGGCCTCTCGGGGAGCTTAGACTTGAGGCTTTCTCCTATCACCACCTCGCCCTTGACGAACTGGTATCTTAGCTTTTCTAACCTCTTTTGACCCTCTTCTCCCTGAAACTCCTTGGGTAGCTCTTGACAGGCGACCATAAGGAGCGCCAAGAGCACGAGCAGAACCTTCAACTTGCCACCTCTACCTTGTTGGTCCTCTTCCACAGGCCTATGCTCACCTTAGCATCGTAAAGCTGTTTTTGAATCTCAACCAGCTTACTTATTCCCGCCATAGCCATATCAAGGAGCTTGTCGTGCTGCTGCCTCGTGTAGCTATATTCCTCTCCCATGGCGTGAACCTCGGACAGGTGTCCGCTCCCGGTTCCCACCACGTTCATGTCCACCTGAGCCGCGGAGTCCTCTTGGAAGTTCAGGTCAAGGAGTATTTCGTTGTTAACTATACCCACGCTTACAGCGGCCACGAAGTCCTTTATCGGCACCGTGGTCAGCACTCCCTTCTCGTAAAGATTTATAAGGGCGTCCGCCACCGCAACGAAGGCACCGGTTATTGAGGCGGTTCTCGTTCCTCCGTCGGCCTGAATTACGTCGCAGTCCACCCAGAGGGTTCTCTCCCCCAGCTTGGTCAAGTCCACCGCCGTCCTCATGGCTCTGCCTATCATTCTCTGTATCTCGTGGGTTCTTCCCCCTATCTTTCCCTGAACCGATTCTCTTATGTTCCTCGTGTGGGTGGCTCTCGGTAGCATGGAATACTCCGCGGTAATCCAACCCTGTCCCTTCCCTTTTAGGAAAGGGGGGACGTTCTCTGTAATGGACGCCGCGCATATAACCTTTGTGCTGCCGAACTCTATCAAACATGAGCCTTCCGGGTGGCTCAGGAAGTCTCTTCTGATTTTTACGCTTCTGAGCTGATTGGGTCTTCTTCCGTCTTTACGCATGTAGCTTATTTTAACCTTAACTTGTTGCTCATAGCTCCCAAGGAATATGTGCAAAAGCACTCCCAAAGTAGGCTCCCGAAGTATAAATTTTCCAGCTATGGATAGGCAGCGTTTACGGAACCTGCTGGAGAGGCTCTGTGAGGGCGTAGAGCTTGGAGACGGTAAGCTGGAGCTTTATCGCACTACGAAGGGTAGGTTTAAGGAAGAGTTCAATCTGGAGCTTAGGTTAAACGGCACTCACCTGCTCTACGTAAAAGTCTTTGAGGGCAGGGGGAGATACTACCGAGAGTGGGTGGAGATGTTCGGTATAAACCCCCTCTTTTTTTCCTCCCGCGCAGAGGAGTTTATCTTGACTGAGTTTAGCAAACTCTTTGACAGGCTCTTTATTGAGTACTTTGAGGACAGGGAGACCACCCGTGAGCTGTCGCTCGGCGTTCCGCCTGCACTTTCGCGTCTGGGTTTTGAGCTTCTAAAAAGGGGCTACACTTGGTTCCGGGACTGGTACATACCCGAAGGCCTCATGGAAGGCGGGCACAAACTTCAGGCTCAGAAACCGGAGAGTTCGGAAAGAGGGAAAAAACACCTTGAAGGTTTAAGGGAAGAGGCCGAGCGCTGGATTGGAAGCTACGTGGGTGAGGAAGAGCTGTTGAAAAAAATCATAAAGAGAAAGGAAAGCCTATCTTCTCTTCTTCTTCTTGACCCTCAGCCTGACTGAGGGGGGTTCAACCGTCACTACCTTCATAACAAGCTCAAGTGGTATGCTGACGTTGACCTTTACCTTGTGCCTTCCCCTCTTTAGGTCTTTTACGTCTATGTAAGCCTTGATGCCGTTGAGGAATCTGGGCTTGGCAAGACGGCTAATGGTAGATACGGTAATTCTCACCTTTTCGGGTTTCAGGCGGTACTCGTAGCCCTCTTTGGGATTTACCACCTCAACGAATCTGTCAACCACCACCACCGTCCTTGAGCCGAATATAACCACGCCCCAAAGCATGAAGGCGAGGAAGAGGGCTATTATCTTGTATTCCATGTCCTTGGTTAGAAAGCTCTTAAGCGTTCTCATCTCTCAACCCCAAAAGTTTGCCGAGTCTGTCCCTGAGTATCTCAGGGTCTAAGTTTCTCTCCAAGTTTCCCTCAACGGCGAGAGATATCTCACCGCTCTCTTCGGACACCACCACGGCCACGGCGTCGCTCTCCTCCGTTATACCTACGGCGGCCCTGTGCCTCGTTCCGTATTTCTTTGGAAGGTTGGCAGATTTAGACAAAGGAAGAACGCAAGAGGCGTAGGCGATTCTATCGCCCTTAACTATGACGGCTCCGTCGTGAAGGGGTGTCATGGGGTAGAAGATGGTTATCAGAATCTCCGGGGATATGGTGGCGTCTATGTACACGCACCCTTCCACTATGTCGTCCACGTTTGCCGAACGCTCTATCACTATCAAGGCTCCTATCTGCCTGTCGGACATGAACCTGCAGGCACGGACGATTCTCTCTATGGACTTCTCCTCAACCGAGCCGAAGCGTATTACCTTGGTTCTCTCTCCTATCTTAGCTAAGGCCTTCCTTATCTCCGGCTGGAATATGACCACTATGGAGAAGAGTCCTACAGTCCAGAGCTTCTCAAATATCCACGAGAGGGTGCTGAGCTGGAGAAGCTCCGCAAAGAGCCAGAAGACGCCTATAAATATTATTCCCCTGAGTATCTGAAGCCCTTTCGTGACTACGAGGAAGTAGATTACCCCGTATATAAAAAGGGCTACGGCTAAGATATCCACCGCGTCCTTGAGGCTGAATATCTCCTTTAAGACCTCATACAGCATCGTAAGTCCTTACCGCATCAAGCAGAGCCAAAAATTCCCTCGTCTCTTTAACATCGTGGGTTCTGACTATCCTTGCCCCATTCAAAACTGCGTTTGCTACGGCTCCCAACCCTGCGTAAAGCCTCTCGTTAGGCTCGGTTTTGCGGTTTAGAAATCCCTCAAGGATAATTCCCAAGAAGGACTTTCTTGAAACGCCTACGAGAAGTATCTTACCAAAGATTTTAAACTCCTCAAACCTTGAGAGTATCTCTACGTTATGTTCCGGGAGCTTACCGAAGCCTATCCCGGGGTCAAGTATCAACCTCTCCTCAAATTTGTATCCTGCCTCTTTTAGGCGCTTTATCCTTTCTCCGAACCACAGACTTATCTCTTCCACCACGTCGTCGTAGATTATGGGTTCGCTCTTCCAGGTCTGGGGAGTTCCCTTTATGTGGTTAATTACGTAAGGACACTGATACTGGGAAACCACGGAGTACATCTCCCCGTCAAAGGTTCCACCGCTTATGTCGTTGATTATGTCAGCTCCCTCCTCCAAACATGCCTTTGCCACCTGTGCCTTGTAGGTGTCTATGGAAATCCAGACGTCCGGAAGCTCCTTTCTGAGCTCCTTCAGAACCGGCAGGACCCTTTTGAGCTCCTCTTTGGCATCAACCCTTTCCGAACCCGGCCTCGTGGACTCCCCGCCTATGTCTATTATCTCCGCTCCCTCTTCGTGCATCTGGACGGCTCTCTTTATCGCCCGCTCCGGCCTTGTGAAAAGCCCTCCGTCGGAAAAGGAGTCGGGGGTTACGTTCAGAACACCCATTAGGGCCGTCTTAAGTCCCAAAGGGAGTATCTTGCGGTTGTAAGAGAGCTGGAAGTTCTCCTTTCTGAATCTAATTAGGTTTTCAAGAATCTCCCTTGCAAGGTTTTTTGTCTCTCCAAATTTCACCAGCTCGCGGCACAGTTCCCTTATTGAGGCCTCACTTCCGCAGAGGGCAAAGCTTCCTTTGTTGTGAAAGATATGAACGCAGGCGCTTCTGGCAGAAAGAAATATAGGCTCCGGATTGACCTCAGTGCGGAAGTAAACGCAATGGAATACTCCCTCAAAGGCTCTCTCTTCGGCCTCCTTGACAAAGATACCTACTCTCTCTTTTAGGAACTTGTAAAAGTGGTTTCTGTTTTGGAAGCGTTTGATAAGCATGTAAATATTTTAGTGATTATTTAATCAGAGCCACGGCCACCGAGTAATCCTCTTCGTGGGACAGGGAGACCGTAATGGAACGGCCTCTTAAAAGCTCCTGCACACCTTCCCTGAGCACGGACACCTTGGCGGGTTTGCCCAACTCCCCGCTTACCTCTATCTCCCTGAATTTGAGTAGGATTCCGAACTCCGCGTAAAAGGCCTTCAGGACGGCCTCCTTGCAAGCCCACCTTGCCGCAAGGCAAGGTACGGAGCTCTTGAACTTTCTACAGTAATCCACCTCCGCAGGGGTGTATATCCTCCTTAGGAACCTCTCCCCGAACCTTTCCAAAGCGCTCTCTATGCGCTCATTCTTTACTATGTCCACTCCCACCATGACCTTTGAGGCTCTCAATTATAAACTGAGATATGCCTATGCCTCCGCTCAGGGCTATCTTCCGGCTTATGCCCTCTAAAAAGGTATCGTAATACATTCTCTCCTGAAAGCTCTTGTTTTTGGTTATAGGTCTGAAGGCCTCCTTTAGAACTTCTTTCAGCAGGATAGCTTCAAACTCTTTTGCCGTATCCTCCAAGTCGGCCTTCTGTCCCTGCATCAGATTTATGGGTTTGTCTAAGTAAACCTTCATCTCAGAGCACCTCCAGCTTGGCCTTCAGAGCACCTGCCGCCTTTATGGCCTGAAGGACGGATATTATCTCTCTGGGCGTTGCACCTATCTCATTCAAGGAATCTACCAGCTCCTTTACGGTCGCTCCCTTGACGGGAACTATCCTTCTGCTTTCCTCCCTTACCTGCAGGGTTGTTCTCTCCGCCTGCTGGGTCGTTCCTCCGGAAAGGGGCGGCGGTTGAACCACCTGAGGCTCCTCGGTTATTTTGACTATCAAGCTACCGGTGGCCACGGACACCGGGTTTATGCTCACATCTCCGCCGAGGATTATGGTTCCCGTTCTGCTGTCTATTACCACTTTGGATATCCTGGGCACGTCCAGCTCAACGTTTTCCACCTTTGCGAGGAAGTCCACCACGCTGTAGCCCGAAGGCACGCTCAGCTTTACGGTGGCGCTGTCAAGGGCTTTGGCCACCTGCGTTCCGAAGGTCTCGTTTACCCTGTCCTGAACCAGCTTTGCCACCGTGTAATCGGGATTGTCAAGGTAGATATTCAGCTCATTGACCTCCCCGCTAAAGGGCAGGTTTACCTCTAAGACGGCTCCGTTGGGTATCCTGCCCACCGTGGGCACGTTCTTGGTCTGACTCGCTCCTCTGCCTCTGGCCTCGTAGCCGCCTACTATCACCTGTCCCTGCGCCAGGGCGTATATCCTACCGTCCGGCCCCCTCAGGGGTGTCAGCAGTAGGGTTCCCCCCTGAATGCTCTTTGCGTCCCCTATTGAGGAGACCTCCACATCAAAGCGCATACCGGCCTTGGCGTAAGGGGGAACCTTCGCCGTGACCATTACGGCGGCAACGTTCTTTACCGTAAGTCGGTTGTAATCTACCACGATGCCCATCTTTTGGAGCATGTTGGCCAAGCTCTTTACCGTAAACTGGGTAGCCTTACCGTCTCCGGTTCCCTTTAGTCCCACAACGAGTCCGTATCCGATGAGGTAATTGATACGGTTCCCCTCTATGGACGCTATGTCCTTGAGCTTGACGGCAAAGCCGCTAAGGCTAAAGCTCAAAAGGGAAAGGCAGAGGATAACAGCCTTACGAACCATCCCGGCTTACCTCCGTCCGTCGCGTAGCCCTTCCCATCTATAAACACCTCCAGATTGGCTATCTTATCGCTGCTGACCGTATTGGTGCTGTCTATGTCTTCGGGCCTGATTATTCCCCGCAGCTTGATGACCCTTCCCGAGCCGTTAATCACTATCGTCTTCTCCGCCTCTATCAGCATAGTCCTGTTCGGGTAAGCCCTTACCACCCGGCCTGCCAGCTTGGTAGAAAGCTTGCCCTGCTGCTGCACAGCGCTCTTGGCCTGAGCCTGCAGAGAGCTTTTTCCTTCGGCTCCCAAGTTGCCCAAGGTGGACTTGGAAACTCCGAAGAAGGCGCTGACCGCGTTTGAGAAGGCTGAGGAGCGCTGTCTCTGATTTGATAAGCTCTCAACGGCGTTTAAACTCTCTACAACCTCAATAAAAATTACGTCTCCGGGCTTTGAAGCCCTGTTTTCACCGTATAAATCCGCCCACGCTCCGCCTCTGTAGAGGCTTCCTTTGGAACTCTGAAGGGTATCCTCGTATACGGGATACCTGTTCTTCCTTTCGTAGGTTCTCGTGTCTTTGCTTATCTTCTGGGAACAGGAAGCGAGCAACGCTGCGGCCAGAATCAGAATAAGTAGAGTCCTCATCTCTTTATAAAATATAACAGTTTGGGGTGCTTTTGTGTTATAATAAGCTAACCAAATGATAAACCTCGGCGGGAAAAACACCCTCATAACGGGCTCAACCAGGGGTATAGGTAAGGCGATAGCCTACAGATTGGCTCAGGCCGGGGCTAACGTCGTTATCACAGGAACATCGGAAGATAGAGCTAAAGCGGTGGCCGAGGATATAAAAGGTAAGTTCGGTGTAGAAGCCTTGGGCGTTGCTTTGAACGTGTCGCAGGCCGATTCTGTAGAGAAAGCGGTAAAGAGAGCCGAAGAGGCCTTGGGCGGTATAGACATTCTGGTCAACAACGCCGGTATCACGAGGGACGCCCTATTTATGAGAATGAAGCCCGAAGATTGGGAAGAGGTGATAAGGGTAAATCTGACCGGAACCTTCCTCATAACCCAAAAGGTTATCAAAGGTATGATGAAGAAGCGTTGGGGAAGGGTTATTAATATATCTTCCGTTGTGGGTTTTACAGGGAACGCAGGACAGGTCAACTACTCCACTACAAAGGCCGGCTTGATAGGGTTTACCAAGTCCCTCGCAAAGGAGTTAGCTCCCAGAAACATCACCGTGAACGCGGTAGCGCCTGGGTTCATAGATACGGACATGACGCAGGTAATACCCGAAGATATAAAGCGTAAGTATCTTGAGAGCATACCTATGAACAGGATGGGGAAGCCTGAAGAGGTGGCCGATGCGGTTCTCTTCTTGGCCTCGGACCTGGCTTCTTATATAACTGGAGAGGTTATACACGTTAATGGAGGAATGTTCTGAATAAATTACAAGGAGGTTAGGGATATGGCGTTGGAAGATAAGGTTAAGGAAATAATAGCGGACCAGCTGGGGGTGGAAACCGATAAGGTGGTGCCCGATGCCAAGTTTATAGACGACCTGGGTGCGGACTCCCTTGACGTGGTTGAGCTGATTATGGCCTTTGAGGAGGAGTTTGGAATAGAGATTCCCGACGAAGATGCCGAGAAGATACAGACGGTAGGAGATGTCATCAACTACCTTAAAGAGAAGGTGGGATGAGAAGGGTCGTTATTACCGGCATCGGCGTAGTCTCGCCGGTGGGAACTGGCGTAAGCAAGTTCTGGGAGAACCTCGTATCGGGTAAAAGCGGTATAGACACCATAAGGAGCTTTGACCCGGTTGAGATAGGCCTGTCCGTTCACATTGCTGGAGAAGTTAAGGACTTTGACCCCCTTACCGTATTTGACACCAAGGAGGCCAAAAAGGTCTCCCGTTTCGTTCAGTTTGCCATATACGCCTCTCAGGAAGCTCTTGAGGACAGCGGACTTCTGGAGTCAAAGCCGGACCCCGAAAGGGTGGGTGTGATTATAGGAACGGGTATAGGCGGCCTGAGCGATATAGAGCAGCAGAACAAGGTTCTCATGGAAAGGGGACCCAGAAGGGTCTCCCCCTTCTTCATACCCTACGGGATATCCAACATGGCGGCGGGACTCGCCGCCATACGTTGGGGGTTCAAGGGCCCCAACTACTGTGTCGTCTCAGCCTGCGCTACGGGGAACCACGCCATAGGCGATGCCTTCAGGCTAATACAGAAGGGAGATATAGATGTGGCCGTTGCCGGGGGTACGGAGGCGGCGGTGACCCCTCTCGGAGTTGCGGGCTTTGCCGCAATGAAGGCCCTTTCTACACGGAACGACGAACCTCAGAGAGCCTCAAGACCCTTTGATAGGGACAGGGACGGCTTCGTTATGGGTGAGGGGGCGGGTGTACTCATACTTGAGGAGTATGAACACGCAAAGGCGAGGGGTGCGAAGATATACGCGGAGCTGGCCGGATACGGAGCCACCGACGACGCATATCACATAACCGCCCCATGTGTTGATGGAGAAGGTGCTATAAGGTGTATGAGGATAGCCCTTGAGGACGGCGGTATAAAGCCGCAAGAGGTGGATTACATAAACGCCCACGGCACTTCCACACCCCTCAACGATAAGACGGAAACCTTGGCCATAAAGAGCCTCTTCGGAGAGCACGCCTACAAGCTCAAGATAAGCTCCAACAAGTCTATGATAGGACACCTGCTCGGTGCGGCTGCGGCGGTTGAGGCCGTGGCTACCGTTAAGACCATAGAGACCGGAAGGGTTCCGCCCACCATCAACCTTGAGAATCCGGACCCCGACTGCGACCTTGATTACGTTCCCAACGAGGCGGTTAATCATCGGGTTAACGTGGCCCTCTCCAACGCCTTTGGCTTCGGTGGAACCAACGCCTGCCTCGTCTTTAGAAAAGTCTGATATGTATCGGGAGCTTGAAGAGAAGCTCGGCTACAGATTCAAAGACCCGTCTCTACTTAAGCAGGCCTTTACCCACGTCTCTTACGCCAAAGAGAAGGGAACCAAGCACTACGAGAACCTTGAGTTCTTGGGAGACTCTATACTGAACTTCATGATAGTTGACATACTTGTCTCCGAGTTCCCCCAAAAGAGAGAGGGAACCCTTGCCACCCTAAAGGCGTACCTGATAAGTGAGGACTTCTTTCACGAGCTTGCCCAGGAGCTGCAGCTTTCGGGATACATTCTCATGAGCAGGGGAGAGACGGAGAGGGGACACGTGAACAACATCTCCATAATAAGCGACGTTTTTGAGGCCCTGTGGGCTGCGATATATATAGATTCGGGTAGAGACTGCAACCTGGTGAAGGAGCTTTTCGGTAGACTTTTTAGAGAGAAAATAGTGAACATGATTAAGGAGGGGAAGGTTCGCAAAGACTTCAAGACGGAGCTTCAGGAGATAACCCAGAAGAAGTGGAAGGAGAGGCCCACCTACAGGGTTATGAGCGTTGAGGGACCGAGCCACGACAGGGTGTTCTCGGTGGAGTGCACCATAAAGGAGCTTCGCACGGTGGGAAGGGGAAAGAGCAAGAAGCAGGCAGAACAGGAGGCCGCCAAAAAGATGGTGGAGCTGCTCACTTCTTTCTCTTTTGAGGCTTCCCGGTAGTCTTTTTATCTCCCTTCATCATTACCTCTTTTATGAGATAGTTCTGGCCTATGTTTAGCACGTTGTTGAAGGTCCAGTAAAGAACAAGTCCGGAAGGGAAGTTGGCAAACAGGAATGTGAAGGCCACCGCCGATATGTACATTATCATGTTTTGCCTCTTGTCGGGGTTGGGGGTTATGAACTGCTGCAGAACCATGGTTCCACCCATGAGCACCGGTAGGATATAGAAAGGGTCTTTGTCCGCCAGCGAGGGTATCCAGAGCATCTTGGCCAGCTTGAGGTCAACGGTGACGATTAGAACCTTATACAGGGCAAAGAATATGGGAATCTGCACCAGCATGGGCAGGCAACCGCTCATGGGATTCACACCCGCCTCGGAGTAAAGCCTCATCATGGCTTCCTGCATCTTCGCCGGATCGTCTTTGTACTTTTTCTTTATCTCTTCCATCTTGGGTGCCAGCTCGCCCATCTTCATCATGGACACGGTGCTCTTGTAGCTCAAGGGGAAGAACACGACCCTAATCAGGAGTGTCAGTATCAGTATGGAGAGAATCCAGCTCGTGGTGTGCTCGTAAACCCAATACATGAATATGAAAAGGGGTTTCACTATTAGCTTAAGACTCCCAAAGTCTATGACGTCAACCAGTCCCAGCTCCTTGAGGCGGGTGTACTCTTTGGCTCCGGCGTAGTAGATGAGGTTATCGGAGGAGGCTCTTACCAGCGTGAAGGTCTTGTCCCCTTCCTTTTCCAGCTTTACCTTGTAAACCAGTACCTCGGAAATCTCGCCCTTGAAACCTTTAAAGTAGTATCTGCTCTCCTCACCGGCGTAGGCTATGGAGCCGCTTATTCGCTCTTTAGCCTGCACATCGCTCTTATCTATCCTAAGTAGCTCACCGCCTAGCTTTATCACGGGACCCGAGTGGGTGTAGAAATCGCCTTCCTGAGGGTGGGTTCCAACCAAAATATAGAGCTGCTTCGGTGAGCTTACGCTTACCTTCAGGTGTGTATCTTTCAGCTCCAGCACCTTTACCACTTCCCCGAGGGAGAGCTTTACCCGATTCCCCTCTTGCTCAACCTCATAATCGCCGAAGTTGAGTCTGAAGTCCTTTTCGGGGTTTCCCGTAAAGACCTCTAAAGGGTAGATTCTGAGTTTGCGTTCCGCATCATCTATAAGCTCTCTACCGAACTTTTTGTCGTAGATTCTTACCAGCCTTCCGCCTTTGGCGGATACCTCAATCAGTAGGTTCTCGTTCTCAAGGGTGTAGGTCTTACCCGGCTCCTGCTTCTCCCTCGTAGTGCCCAGCATCAGTCCGGGCACGGTGATGGGCTCTTCCTTCTTAGAGGGTGATTCGTTCCCTTGGGGAGCTTTCGTGGAGGTCTGGGTGGTGGCGTTGGGAGCTTTTTGCGTTTCCTGTTTGGGTTTGGGCAGGAAGTAGTAGGTAAACAGCTCGTAGCCCAAAATCATGAAGGCTATGAGTACCATAACTATGAAAGCTCTTCTGGCGTCTATGTCTCTGTCCTCGTTCATCAAGGGTAGTCCACACCTCCTTTACTCCAGGGATTGCACCTTAGCACCCTCCAAAGGGCCTTTCCAAGTCCTACCACCACACCGTGTTTCTCTACTGCCAGAATGGCGTAGGTGGAGCAGGTAGGATAGTACCTGCACGAAGGCGGGTAGAGGGGTGATACGAAGGTTTGCCAGAGCTTTAAAAGGGATAGAACTATTCCCTTCATTAGGGAGCGAGTCTCTTCCTGCCCTTGCGCCTTCTCCTCTTTATTATGTTCCTTCCCGACTTGGTGCTCATGCGGGCAAGGAATCCACTCTTGCGTTTTCTCTTCTTGTTGGATATGTGAGGTTTCAAGCCTTCCGTTGCCATCGTGGAGCCTCCTTAAGAAAAGCCGAGGGAAAGGGGGCAAGGAATTACCCCAGCTTTCCTGTAAACACGTTGGTGAACACGAAGATTATTACAACGAACAGGGCGTAAAGGGCTATGGTTTCTATAAAAGCCAGACCTATGAACATAACGGTCTGGAGTCTTCCTCCCGTAGTGGGATTTCTTGCTATACCCTCTTGAGTCCCCCTGACGGCATGACCCATACCTATACCGGCTCCTAAGCCGGCAAGTCCTATGGCGAGTCCAGAAGCGAGAGCTATCAATCCCAGAAACAGGGCTTTGTCAGACGACCCCCCTGCAGCCTCGGCGGCGAAGCTTGCCGTAGGGAGCATACCCAGCAGCAGAGCAAAGAGCTTCTTCCTCATTTGCAGACCTCCTTACTTGATTATCAAAGATGGGACTTCTATGTCATCTATAACCCGACATACGTTAGCGGTGGGAGAGCATCCCCACAGAACCAGCCCTATATCCTCCTTTCCGTTGAGGAAGGCTTTGACCTCTTCCCTCAGGTCGCCGGCTATGACGGACACGTCTATATCTCCGCCTTCTACGTGTTCCCAGATGTGCTTTACCTTTTTGAGCACCTTCTCCTTGGTCTGGGGCAGCG
>JALWEG010000020.1:40036-45272 GCA_027014155.1 Aquificaceae bacterium | reverse complement strand
TCCCCAAGGAGCCTTGAGTAGTAAGAAAAGTCTGGGAATATATAAAAGGCACCCTTGGGTTTAACCACGCTCACCCGTGGTAGGGAGCTTATAAGCTCAAAGGCTCTATCCCTTCTCTTCTCAAAGGCGGCCTTCATCTGGGAAACCTTATCCTTAACGCTGGGGTTGGTCAAGGCTTCCAGAGCTCCGTATTGAGCGAAGGTGGTGGCGTTAGAAACGCTCTGGCTGTTCAGGCTCGCTATCACCTTGGCAAAGCTTTCCGGACACGCCACGTATCCCAGTCTCCAGCCGGTCATGGAATAGGTCTTGGAGAAGGCGTTTACCGTGAAGGTTATCTCCCTAACCTGAGGTGATATGGAAGCGACGCTAATAAAGGAAGCATCATAAACGAGGGATTCGTAGCACTCGTCGGATATTATGTATATCCCCCTCTGGACGCAGAACTGGGCGAGCTTTACCAGCTCTTCCTCCTCGTAAACGGCACCGGTGGGATTGTTGGGCGAGTTTATGACTATGGCCTTGGTTTTGCTGCTAACCAAGGGCTCAACGTCCTCAAGGGTGAGGTTAAAGCCCTTTTCCGGACTGAGGGGCACCTCCACCGGGACCCCTCCAAAGAACCTAATCTGCTCCGGATACGTGACCCAGTAAGGAGAGGGTAGAAGAACCTCATCTCCTTCGTCTATAAGGCTCATAAAGATGAGAAAGAGCACCATTTTAGCACCGGTGCTTACCACTATCTCGGAGGGCTTGTACTCTACCGAGTTTTCTTCTTTCAGCTTTTGAGCTATGGCCTCCCTGAGCTCTGGTATGCCTGCGGAGGGTGCATACTTGGTCCTGCCTTCCTTTAAAGCCCTTATGCAAGCTTCCTTTATCTCTTCCGGAGTATCAAAGTCAGGCTCTCCGGCTCCGAAGCCTATGACGTCCTCACCTTTGGCTCTCAGCTCTTTGGCTTTGGCCGTTATAGCCAGCGTCGGGGAAGGTTTAAGTTGGGATACCCGCTTAGCTATCATAGAAAAATTATAAATCACTTCTTGTTAAAGCCCTTAAATCTTCTCTCAAAGGCCTCATAATCCCGGCAGACCACGAAGACCTCCTGCGTTGATGTGCCGTTCTTATAAAGGAGCTTATAACCGGAGATGGTTCTGTATTTCAGGAACAGTCCCTTTGAGCCTCTGCCCCTGTTCTGACGGAATATCCTACCCGGAATTATGCTCTCTACCTCTTCCCACTCGGAGAGCTGGGAGAGATACTTTTGCAGGCCTTCCAAGGTATGGTGCTCAAGCTTTACCTTACCGCTTCTGTGCTTCCCCATAGGCTTTATAAATATACACTCTCCAAGTGCAAGCCGTGGGCAGGAGCGGTGTAAGGAGCCTTTTTGCTCTTCAGGAACTGCTGAACGTCCTCTAATCTCAGCCTCCCGCGTCCTACGAGAACCGCGGTTCCGACAATCCTTCTCACCATGTATCTCAAAAAGTGGCTCGCCGATAGCCTGACCTCTATGAGATTGCCTTTAAGCTTCCAATCTACCTTAAGCTCTATGAGGGTATCCCTTTCCTCCTCAAGCTTGGCAAACCCGGAAAAGTCATGCTTGCCTTCTAACAGTCTCAGAGCATCGGAAAATAGACCTATATCAAGCTCAAAGGGAAGGTGCCAAGAGAAGGGATAGATGAAGGGGTTTCTTAGTGGACAGTTCCATATCTTGTAAAGGTATGTCTTTGATAGAACGTTGAACCTCGCGTTGAAGTCCGGGGGCACCTTTCTAACCTCCCTTACCGCTATATCCGGGGGTAAGAGACTGTTTAGCCCCCTGAGGAGCTTGTAGTCCTCTAAGAACTTGTAGGTTTTGCAGTTTGCCACGTAGTCTATTGCGTGAACTCCCGCATCGGTTCTACAGCAACCGATTAGCTTTACGGGTGAGTTGAGTATCTTTTCAAGAGCCTCCTTAAGGGTTCCCTGCAAGGTAGGTTTATCGGGTTGTATCTGCCAACCGTGGTAATTGGTTCCTACGAAAGAAAGCCTAAGCAGGTAGTTATAGGGATATTCCCGCACGCAGGCTTTTACTTCATAGCCTCTGCAGCACCGACTATATCTATAAGTTCAAGGGTTATGGACTCCTGCCTTGCCTTGTTGAATATCATCGTCCACTCTTTCACCAGCTCGTCGGCGTTTCTCGTGGCGTTGTCCATAGCCACCATTCTCGCGAAGTGTTCCGCCGCATTGGACTCAACCATGGCTCTGTAAAGCTGGTAATTGAGGTAAAGGTCAAGAATCTTGTTGAAGAAGGTCTCCTCGTCCACCTCAAAGGTATAGACGCTTCCCGCAAGCTCGTACTCGGCTTCAGGGATATCAACGGGTAGGAACTTCCTGACTATGGGCTTGTAGTTGGCCCTCGTTATCATCTCGTTGTTTATTAGGTAGACCGCGTCCGTCTTCTCATCTATAAACCTTTCCCTTATTATTTCGGCAACCTCTCTGGCCACATCAAACCTAACCTCTTTCCTGAAAACCTCATCGTATCCCTTTACTACCGTGTAGCCTCTCTTCTCAAAGTAGTTAAAGCCCTTCCTTCCCACCAAAAGGAGGTTAACCCTCTTCCCCTGTTCTTCCTTTTCGGAAATCAGGTTCTCCGCGGTCCTTATTATGTTGGAGTTAAAGGCTCCCGCAAGTCCCCTGTCGGCGGTTATGAGAATTACGTCCACGCTTTTTTCTTCCCTTTCGGCGAATAGAGGGTGAGCGTCCCTGTCTATGTGAGCCGCCAGGTCCTTTACCAGCTCGTAGAGCTTGTCCGAGTAAGGACGCGAAGCGTAAAGTATCTCCTGTGCCTTCCTCAACTTTGCCGCCGAGACCACCTTCATGGCGTTGGTTATACGGCGCGTGTTCTTTATTCCCTGTATCTTCCTTCTTATGTCCCTGGGCGATAGCTTCGGCATAGCGGTTAGGTATTATAGCACACGCAAGCAGGCACTTAGGTTAAAATAAAGACCTTAAAACTTTACAGAAAATCCGGAGGTTCATAAGAATGAAAGCTATCGCCTTTGGTCTTCCCAAGCTCGGAGATAAGAGAGAGTTCAAGAAGCTCTTAGAGGATTTCTGGAAGGGAAACATAAGCGAGGAAGAACTCCACGCAGGCATGAGAGACCTCGCCCTATGGAGGGCCGAGCTATACAAAGAGAATACGGACGTAATACCTTCCAACGAACTCTCCTACTACGACTTTATGCTGGATACCGCCCTTATGGTCGGTGCCGTTCCCCAGAGGTTCGGACAGTTCAATGGAATGGAGACCTACTTTGAGATGGCCAGAGGCAAGAGCGCTCTGGAAATGACCAAGTGGTTCAACACCAACTACCACTACCTCGTCCCTGAGATAGAAAGGGAAGAGTTCAAACTCTTTATAAACAAGCCTCTCAACGATTACGAGTTCTACAAGCAAAAAGGCTACGAAACCGCACCCCAGATAATCGGAGCCTACACCTTTCTCAGAATGTCCAAGGCACTCAGGAGAAAGGAGGGAGAGCTTCCTATCTACGAGATAGAGAAGATAGAGGACATAGACCAGTTTGAACGCCTCACGGACAAGCTCGTACCCGTCTATAAAGAAGTCCTTGAGACCCTCAAAAAGGCTGGCTGTCAGAGAGTTCACATAGAGGAACCCGCCCTCGTCCTTGACACGGAAGGCTGGCAGTGGGACATAGTTGAGAAGATATACTCTCAGCTCTCTGATGTCGGGATAGAGATAGCTCTCTTTACCTACTACGACAGCGTCTCCGACTACGAGAGATACACCTCCCTGCCCGTTCAGGCGCTCCACCTTGACCTCGTCTCCAACAAGGAGAACCTCCAGAACATAAAGGATAAAGGCTTTCCCAAAGACAAGGAGCTTATCGCAGGCATAATCAACGGCAGACAGCCCTGGAGAGCAGACCTCTCGGAAAAGCTCAGAACATTGGAGGAGCTGTCCAAGCTCACCGACAACCTCTCGGTCTCCAACTCATGCCCACTGTATCACCTCCCCGTTAGCGTAGAACCCGAGGAAGACCTGCCAGAGGGTCTAAAAGAGAGGCTCTCTTTCGCTAAAGAGAAGTTAAAGGAACTTAAAGTTTTAAAGACCGCCTACAAAGGTGATAAGGAATCTCTAAAAGAGGTAGAAGCTACCGCCAAGCTCCTTGAGGTCAGCTTCGGAGAGAATGCGGAGGTCAAGAGAAGAATAACCGCCCTCAAAGACGAGGACTTCAGAAGGGAAGTCCCCTACGAAGAGAGGGACAAACTCCAGAGGGACATACTCAAGCTACCCCTATTTCCCACCACCACCATAGGCTCTTACCCCCAAACCCCAGAAGTCAGGAAGATGAGAACCGCTTACAGGACGGGCAAGATAAGCGAGTCCGAATACAAGGAGTTCATAAAGAAGCAGATAGAACACGTTATAGCCTTCCAAGAGGAAGTCGGGCTTGACGTCCTCGTTCATGGAGAGTTTGAGAGGACGGACATGGTGGAGTTCTTCGCCTTTAAATTAGACGGCGTTGCCACCACCAAGCACGGCTGGGTTCTTTCCTACGGCTCCCGCGTTTACAGACCGCCCATAATCTACGGAGACGTCTCCAGACCCAAGCCCATGACCCTTGAGGAGATAACCTACGCCCAGTCCCTAACGGACAAGCCCGTCAAGGGTATGCTCACGGGACCTGTGACCATTCTCAACTGGAGCTACTACAGAGAGGACGTTCCCAAGAGGGTGATAGCCTACCAGATAGCCCTCGCCCTACTTGACGAGGTAAGCGACCTTGAAGATGCAGGCATAAAGATAATCCAGATAGACGAACCCGCCTTCAGGGAAGGCGTTCCCCTGAAGAGGAAAGACTGGCAGGAGTACTTCAGTTGGGCCGTCAAAGCCTTCAGGCTCTCTTCAAGGGCAAAGCCTCAGACCCAGATACACACCCACATGTGCTATTCGGAGTTCAACGAGATAATTGAGTACATCTACCAGATGGACTTTGACGTCATATCCATAGAAGCCTCCAGGAGCAAGGGAGAGATAATATCCGCCTTTGAGAAGTTCAAGGGCTGGGACAGACAGATAGGAATAGGCGTCTACGACATACACTCCCCTGCCATACCTTCCAAGGAAGAGATGAAAGCTGTCATGGAACGCTCAATGAAGGTCCTCCCTAAAGAACTCCTCTGGGTAAACCCCGACTGCGGACTGAAAACCAGAAGATGGGAAGAGGTAGAGCCC